>DATECY010000051.1:0-13284 GCA_035286665.1 Acidimicrobiia bacterium | reverse complement strand
GACGCCGAACAGCTGGGGCTGGCGGGAAAACCGGAACCCGACTCGTTCCTCGAAGCGGCGCGCCGGATCGGCGTGGCGCCGGAACGAGCGGTCGTGGTCGAGGACGCCCTCGCCGGTGTGGAGGCCGGCCATCGCGGCGGGTTCGGAATGGTGATCGGAATCGACCGTGCCGGTCAGGCCGACGCGCTCCGTGCTCACGGTGCCGACGAGGTGGTGACCGATCTCGCCGAAGTGGAAGTCGTGGCACCCGATCTCGGCGGTGTGCCGTGATCGAGAGCCCGTGGGTCGTCGAGTTCGAGGGTCTCTCAGCCGAAGAGGAGGGTCGGCGCGAAGCGCTGTGCACCTTGGGCAACGGCGTGTTCGGCACGCGAGGGGCCGCCCCCGAGTCCGTCGCCGACGGGATCCACTACCCGGGCACCTACGCCGCCGGATTGTTCAATCGGCTCGAATCCGAGGTCGAGGGCCGCGTGGTGGAGCACGAGAGCATGGTGAACCTGCCCAACTGGCTGCCGCTCTCGTTTCGGGTGGACGACGGCTCCTGGCTGGGTGAGGAGGGGGTGGAGGTGGTCTCCCATCGCCAGGTTCTCGACCTGCGCCGCGCCATCCTCACCCGCTCGCTGCTGGTTCGTGACGGCGATGGCCGGGAGACCATGGTCGAGGAGCAGCGATTCGTGTCGATGAGTGATCCCCACGTCGCCGCTCTCGAATGGGTGATCACCCCGGTGAACTGGAGCGGATCGCTCGGTCTCCGGTCGGGGATCGACGGGGGAGTCGAGAATCGCAACGTCGCCGACGACCGAAGCCTCGCCGGCCGACACCTTCGCGTCGTTGACGCCGACGCGGCCGGTACGGATGGATGCTGGTTGGAGGCGGAGACCGTCCAGTCGCGCATCCGCGTCGTCGAGGCGGCCAGGACCAGGATCTCGGGAGGTGAGCCGATCGGGCCGTCGGTGCGCCGCTCCGCGGCGGCGATCCATCACGAGATGGCCGTGATCGCGTCGGAAGGTCGTCCGATCCGTGTCGAGAAGGTGGTGACGCTCTTCACCGGCTTGGAGCGAGCCATCTCCGAGCCGCGGGTTGCGGCCCTCGAGGCGCTCGCCGCCGCCGGCGACGTCTCGGCCCTGCGCGCCGGTCACGAGCTCGTGTGGGAGCAGCTGTGGCGTCAGGCCCAGCTCCACCCTGGTGACGGCCACGATCCGACGGCGGCGCGCATCCTCAACCTGCACATCCTCCACGTGCTGCAGACACTCTCTCCCCACGTCGCCGACCGTGACGTCGGTGTGCCGGCGCGGGGACTTCACGGTGAGGGTTACCGAGGGCACATCTTCTGGGACGAGTTGTTCATCTTTCCCTTCCTCAACCTCCGCCTCCCCGACCTCACCCGCGCCTTGCTCCTCTACCGCTACCGGCGTCTGGGCGCAGCCCGCCATGCCGCGCAGCTCGCCGGACACGAGGGCGCCATGTACCCGTGGCAGAGCGGGAGCGACGGCCGCGAGGAGACGCCGGTAGAGCTGTGGAACAAACACTCGAAGCGTTGGATGCCGGACAACTCCAGCCGGCAGCGTCATGTCGGCTTGGCGGTGGCCTACAACGTCTGGCAGTACTACGAGGTGACCGCCGACATCGACTTTCTCGCCTCGTACGGCGCCGAGATGCTGGTGTCCATTGCCCGCTTTTTCGTCAGCATCACCGAGCACGACGCCGCCGATGACCGATATCACATTCGCGGTGTGATGGGTCCCGATGAATTCCACGACGGATACCCCGATCGTCCCGGCGAGGGGATCGACGACAACGCGTACACGAATGTCATGGTGTCGTGGTTGCTCCAGGTGACCGTCGACGCATATGGCCTGGTTGCCGAGGCCTGCCGCGACCGGTGGGAGCGGATGGAGCTGACGGCCGACGAGGTGGCCCGATGGGACGAGATGAGCCGGCGGCTCAGCGTCCCGTTCTTCAACGGCGGGCTCATCGCCCAGTTCGCCGGCTACGAGAACCTGGCGCAGCTCGACTGGGCCGACTACCGGCGACGCTACCCGAACATCGGCAGGCTCGACCTCATCCTCGAAGCCGAGGGGGACAGCACCAACCGGTACCAGCTGTCCAAGCAGGCCGACGTGCTCATGCTGTTCTATCTGTTCTCACCCGACGAGTTGTCGGTGATGCTCGCCCGGATGGGCTACGACTTCCATCCCGACGACGTTCCCGAGACCATCGAGTATTACCTGGACCGCACGTCGAACGGCTCGACCCTGAGCAGGGTGGTGAACGCATGGGTGCTCGCCCGGCTCGACAGGGAGCGGTCCTGGGGGAGCTTCCGGGAGGCGCTGGCCAGCGACATCGACGACGTCCAGGGTGGCACCACCCCGGAGGGGATCCACCTCGGCGCCATGGCGGGGACCATCGACATCGTGCAGCGCGGCTACATGGGAGTCGAGCCGCGCGGGGACGTGCTCTGGTTCGACCCGGCCCTCCCCTCCGACCTCACCCGCCTCGGCCTGTCGCTTCGCTACCGGGGCCACTGGCTCGACGTCCAGACGGGTGACGGCATCCTCGAGGTGAGTCTTCGACCGTCCGCAGCCGCGCCGGTGCGGATCGGGCTCATCGACCGGATCGTCGAGGTGGGGCCGGGTGAAACGGTACGCGCCACCATCGACCGGCTCGACTCGTCCACGCCGGCGTAGAACTCTCAGATTCCTCTTGGTCTCATCTTCGTGTGCCCTTAAGAATTGGTATGCCATTGTCCGATGAGTGACCGTGCCGGACTGCGAAAGGCGCAGCGGCAAGTCGGGGGTCCAAGGGTGCGGGTGGCAGATCGCCCGTGTCGGGACGACTTCCATCCTGGGCCTTCCCGCGTGGGTTCGTCCCAGCGAGGACGGGACGAATGGCACACGCGACAGGAGGAGCAGAAGTGCTTCGCAAGACGTTCAGAATGGCGATGGTCCTCGGACTGATCGTCGCCTTGTTCCCGGTGGCTGCGGCCATCGCCCAGGTTCCCAGGACCTTCAGCTGTGACGGCCTCACGGCGACGATCGTCGGCACTCCCGGCGACGATGTGATCGACGGTACGGCGGGCGACGACGTCATCGTCGGCTTGGGAGGCGACGATGAGATCGACGGCGGCGACGGCAACGACGTCGTCTGCGGTGGCGGAGGGGCTGATGACATCACCGGCGGCACCGGCGACGACACCCTCGAAGGCGGGACCGGGCGCGACCTGTTGTCCGGCGGCGACGACGACGACTCCCTCGATGGAGGATCGGGTCGTGACCGAGTCAAAGGCGAAGACGGCGACGACACCGTTCATGGGCTCGACGGCGACGACAAGGTCCTCGGCGGCCCCGGCGACGACGACCTGTTCGGCGACGCCGGCAACGACACGCTTCGCGGCGGGAGCGGCCTCGATTCGATCTCCGGCGGCTCCGACGATGACACGATCGACGGCGGCGGGGATTCCGACGACATCAACGGTGACGAGGGCGACGACGACATCGTCGGCGGTGGTGACGACGACGTGATCGACGGCGACGAGGGCAACGATTCCCTCGACGGACAGGACGGCGACGACGAGATCCACGGTGGACTCGGTGACGACGAGATAGAAGGCGGCGGTGGTTCCGACGACATCAGCGGTGATGACGGCGACGACGACCTCCACGGCGGTGACGGAGACGACAGCATCGACGGCGGCGACGGCACCGACGTCGAGACCGAGGACTGATCGCTCGCATCACGAGCCATGACGAGAGGGGCGGCCATCGGCCGCCCCTCTTTCTCTACTCTTATGGCTCGTGCTCGTGTGGGGAGCATCGGGAGCCGTACAAGGTGGGCGAGGCGGTCACGCCGATGCCGTCACGCCGAGGCTTGCCATCAGGCTTCGTACCAGCTGCTCGATGTCATCGCGCACGACGCGAACCACCTCGATCGGCTCGCCTGCCGGGTCGGTGAGTTCCCAATCCTCGTACCTCTTGCCCGGGAATACCGGGCAGGCGTCGCCGCAGCCCATCGTGACGACCACATCGGCGGATCGAACGCCTTCGTAACTCCACGCGCCGGAGACCAGGTCGGTGAGATCGATGCCGACCTCCGCCATCGCTGCCACCGCCATGGGGTTGACGTTGGCGGCCGGTTCCGAGCCCCCGGAGAAGACCACCACCCGGTCGCCGGCGAGATGGCGCATCCATCCCGCCGCCATCTGTGATCGGCCGGCATTGTGCACGCAGAGGAACAAGACGGTCGGGCGGTTGGCGACGCTGCGGGGTGTGGCATCTCTGCTCACGGGTCCTCAGCCCTTCAGCGGGGCGAGGGCTGCGGCCAGCGGGGCGAGCGCAGCCGCTTCGAACGCGGCCGACAGGACGACGATCACGTGGGTGGCTCCGGCATCCCGGTACTGGGCGGCGATGGTGTGCTGTGGTGCGGCCTTGAACGAGATGCGCACGGTCCGACAGTAGCGGTGATCCACCGGCGGACTCTCGGCCTCGGATCGGGCGCTCACAGCTCCCGCCCGAACACTCGATGCCGTCGGTTCCACACGACGCCCAGGGCTGCCATGTTCCGCTCCATCCGGGTGTTGCCTTCCTCCACCTGGATCAGTTCGGCGCGGCGATACCGGGGAAACTGCTGCGCCTTGCGGGCGACGTCCGCGTAGATGGCCATGTTCGCCCCGTTGCCTTGGAACCGCGGCACGATCCCGAGTCCCAGAAAGTCGACGAGACCGGTCGTCCGAGCATGGTGCAGGACGTGCCACCACCCCAGCGGAAACAGCCGCCCGTTCGCCTTGCGGAGGCCGTCGCCGACATCGGGGAGGATGAAGAGGAAGCCGACGATGTCTTCGCCGTGCATGAGCAGGACGATGAGCCGCGGGTCGACGATGGGGAGGAAGGTTTCGGCGACCGCGCGCATCTCTCCGGGCCCGACCGGGCGGTACTCCCAGTTGTCCACGAACGCCTGGTTGTAGACCTCGCCGATGTGATGAATCCACCGCCTCACCTCCCGGCGCGTGCGGAAGGTCCTGATCGTCAGGCCCTGCTCCGCCATCGAGGTGTCGGCCACGTCGAAGAGCGGGTCGGGGATCGCGAACGGCTTCTCGACGGTGCCCGTCAGGAAGTCGGTCTCCTTGGTGAACCCGGCGGCTTGGAGGATCTCTCCGTACCGCGGAGGGTGCCACGCCAGCGGCATCGGGATGGCGAGGTCGAAGCCGTCGACCAGGATGCCCATTCCGTCACCGGGGAGGAACCCGATCGGCCCGACCAGGCGGTCCAGGCCGCGGGCGCGAGCCCACGACGCGGCGGTCTCGAGCACGGCACGCCCGGCCTCTTGGTCGGCTGCCTCCAACAGGTGGAAGAACGCCCACCGACGATGACGTGCCTGGTTGAAGATCGTGTCCTCGTGGACGCCGATCCTGCCGACCACCACGCCGTCGCGCTCGGCGACGAAGAACTTCGCCTCGGAGTGGACGTAGAAGGGATGATTGGGGTCGAAGAAGCGGGCCGCGTCCCGGCGCAGCGGCGGGATCCACTGCGGGGTTCCGCGGTGGATCGCATACGGCAGCGCTACGAAGCGCCGGACGTCGCGACGGGATACGACGGGTGCGACGAGCATAGTCGCGAACCTACTCGCTGCCGGCCAGTTCCGGGCGAAATGGGCCGACCGGCCCTTCGGCGGCCGCGCCCGATCAATAGGATTGGCGCCGAGAGGAGGGTGTCTCATGAAGCACCTGCGTATTCTGCTCGCCACGGTCGTCCTTCTCGCATCCTGCGGCGGGGGAACCGCAGACGGCGGACCGACGACGACCGCGGTCGGCAGCACCACGACCGCGACCCCGGCCACCACGACCACCACTCAGCCGGTGACGACCACCGCCGTCACCACCACCGAGGCGACGACGACGCTAGCCGCCGACGCCCATCCGACCCTCGGCATCTCCTGGGCGTCGGTGTGGCCTGCGGAGGACGAAAGCGCCCGGTATCTGGCGACGTCGGGGCCCAACACCTTCGACGTCGAAGCCCATCTGGACTACGGCGTCGACTACCAGGGCACGGTGCTCGACCGCCTGATCATCGGCACTCCCGAACCCGGCAACGAGGGAGCCGCGATCTACTTCGACCGGTCCGAACCGTGGGTTCTGAAGATCTACGCGGTCGAGTCGTACTCGGAGGACACCCCGGGCGGTCCCGCCCTGGTGGAGTCGTTCGCCGACCCGCTCGTGTTCGACGGGACCCTGGGCATCGGTGAGACCTACGACGTCCAATCCGAGATCACCCTCGCCGGGCCCGGATTCGGCGACACGATGGGGGTCACCTACGCGATCACGCCGGCGACCCTCGAGGACTCGGTGACGGTGCCGTACGGGACGGTCGACGGGGTCCTGCGGCTCGACGTCGGCATCGGGGGGCAGTTCATGGGCGACAGCCTTTTCACCACTTCGTTGTGGCTCGACGCCGACCTGTTCCTGATCCGATTCGACAACCCGCCGGAGTGGGAACGGCTGGAGCTCGTCGAGCCCTGGAGCTGACCCGGTCTCGACGCCTCCCGGAGGGCTCCGAGGTCGTGGACGCCGCGGCCCGCCTCGACCGGCGCCGGCGTTCCGGCTGACCGCGAGCACCTCGTAGCTGCGCACTCGCAGCGTCGGGTACCCGCGGTGTTCCCGCCACCGTGGCGGTGATGCCCTACAGTGCGCCCCGTGCCGGATGGGGTTGGCATCGAGATGACCACGCTCGATGGCTCCGTCTTTCCTCCCGGCCCCCGCTCCGACGAGGGGCCTCGTTGATTCCCGGGCTTCTCGTCACCGCCGACGGGACCGAGTTCCCCGGCACCGCCGTCGGCGCGGCCGGCGTCGCCGTGGGTGAGGTGGTGTTCAACACGGCGATGACCGGGTACCAGGAGGTGGTCACCGACCCGTCCTACGCCGGTCAGATCGTGACGATGACGGCGCCCCACATCGGCAACTACGGGGTGAATCCCGCCGATGATCAGGCGGATCGGGTGCACTGCGCCGGCCTGGTGGTCCGCTCGCTCTCCCCGACGAACAGCGGCGCTCGCACGCGGGGCGGTTTCGACGAATACCTGGCGGCGGCCGGGATCGTGGTGCTGACCGACGTCGACACCCGGCGCCTCACCCGCCACATCAGGGCCCGCGGCGCCATGCCGGCGGCGATCGGGGCGGGGACGGATGCCGCCGAACTGCTCGATCTCGCCCGGGAGGCGCCGGACATGACGGGACGCGACCTGATGTCCCTGGTCACCACCTCCGAGCCGTATCTGGTGCCCGCCGCAGGGGACCGCAGGGCCCGGGTGGTCGCCTACGACCTCGGCATCAAACGAGGGATCGTCGACCAACTCACCCGCCGCCGCTGCGACGTCCACGTCGTGCCCGGCGGGACCTCCGCAGCCGATGCGCTCGCCTTCGACCCCGACGGAGTGTTCCTCTCCAACGGGCCGGGCGATCCCGAGCCGCTCACCGGTCCCACCGAGGCGGTGCGCGGCCTCCTCGGGCGAGTTCCGGTGTTCGGCATCTGCCTCGGCCACCAGGTGATGGGCCGGGCGATCGGCGCGGACACCTTCAAGCTGGCCTTCGGCCACCACGGGGCCAACCACCCGGTTCGCCGCCTCGACGACGGCCTGGTGCAGATCACCTCGCAGAATCACGGGTTCGCCGTGGACCTCTCGCCTCTCGGCGGTGGTGCGCCGCACGGGATGCCGGCGGTCGTCGACTCCGGCTTCGGGACCGTGACCGCCACGCACGTCAACCTCAACGACGGGACGCTCGAAGGGATGCGGTGCCGCGACGTCGCGGCGTTCTCCGTGCAGTTCCACCCCGAGGCCCACCCGGGTCCCCACGACGCCGCCGGCCTCTTCGACGAGTTCATGGCCCTCATGGGGGTCGGCGGAGGTGGTGCCGATGCCGAGGCGTGACGACCTCCACTCGATCCTCGTCATCGGCTCAGGCCCGATCGTGATCGGCCAGGCGGGTGAGTTCGACTATTCGGGCACGCAGGCGGTACGGGTGCTGCGCGAACAGGGCTACCGGGTGATCCTCGTCAACTCGAACCCGGCGACGATCATGACCGACCCCGAGTTCGCCGACGCCACCTACGTCGAGCCGATCACTCCCGACGTGGTGGCCGCCGTGATCGAGAGGGAGCGTCCCGATGCCCTGCTGCCCACCCTGGGCGGGCAGACGGCGCTCAACGTCACCGCCGCCCTCCACCGGTCCGGCGTCCTCGCCGCCGCCGGGGTGGAGGTGATCGGGGCGTCGTTCGACGCGATCGACGCCGCCGAGAACCGGGGCCGTTTCCGCAGCTTGATGGAGGGAGCGGGGCTCGCCTGCCCGCGGGCCGAGGCGGTGCACACGGTGGACGAGGCGATGCGGGTGGCCGCCGAGGTCGGGTATCCGGTGGTGATCAGGCCGTCGTTCACCCTCGGCGGCGGGGGCACCGGCGTCGCCGCCGACCCGGCATCGCTCCGTTCGGCGGTCGCCGCCGGCCTGGTGGCTTCTCCGATCGGAGAGGTGCTCGTCGAGGAGTCGGTGCTCGGGTGGAAGGAGTACGAACTCGAGGTGATGCGCGATCGCGCGGGCAACGCCGTCATCGTCTGCTCGATCGAGAACCTCGACCCGATGGGCATCCACACCGGTGACTCGATCACGGTGGCGCCGGTGATGACCCTGTCGGACCCCGAGTACCAGGAGATGCGCGACGAGGCGATCCGGTGCCTGCGGGTAGTGGGGGTGGAGACGGGCGGGAGCAACGTGCAATTCGCCGTCGACCCGGCGACCGGCCGCCGGCTCGTGATCGAGATGAACCCGCGGGTCTCGCGATCCTCCGCCCTCGCCTCGAAGGCCACCGGGTTCCCCATCGCCAAGATCGCCGCGCTGCTCGCGGTCGGCTTCACGCTCGACGAGATCACCAACGACATCACCGGAGAGACCCCGGCTTCGTTCGAGCCGGCGCTCGACTACGTGGTGGTCAAGGTGCCCCGGTTCGACTTCGCCAAGTTTCCGGCGGCCGACGATCGGCTCGGAATGTCGATGCACAGCGTCGGCGAGGCGATGGCGATCGGCCGAACCTTCCCCGAGGCACTGCAGAAGGCGTTGCGGAGCCTGGAGACCGGGCGTGCCGGGCTCGACGCCGACCCGGGCGAATCGGCATTCGACGCACTCGACCTCGACGACCTGCTCACCTCGTGCGCCGACGGCCGGCCGGATCGGCTCTACCGGGTGTCGGCGGCCCTGCGCCGCGGCGCCGACGCCGCCGCGGTCGCCGCGGTCACCGGCATCGACCGGTGGTTCATCGACCAGATCGCCTTGATCGTCGAGGTGCGGCGACGGGTGGAGGCGGCGGAACCGTCGGCCGACATCGTCCGGCTGGCGAAACGCAGCGGCTTTTCCGATGTGCAACTCGCCCACCTGTGGGGCATCGACGAGGCGGAGGTGCGACACCACCGGCTGGAATGGGGGGTGACACCAACCTTCAAGACCGTGGACACCTGTGCCGCCGAGTTCGAGGCGCGCACGCCGTACTTCTACTCGACGTACGAGGACGAGGATGAGGGGCCCGAGCCGTCGGCCGGGACCGTGATCGTGCTCGGCTCCGGTCCCAACCGCATCGGCCAGGGGATCGAGTTCGACTACTGCTGTGTGCATGCCTCCTTCGCCCTGCGCGACGCCGGGTACCGGTCGCTGATGATCAACTGCAATCCCGAGACCGTGTCCACCGACTACGACACCTCCGACCGCCTCTACTTCGAGCCACTCACGGTGGAGGACGTGCTCGCGGTGGTCGCCTCGGAACGGCCCGACGCGGTGATCGTGCAGCTCGGCGGCCAGACCCCGCTCCGGCTCGCCCGGGCGCTCACCGACGCCGGGGTTCCCATCGTCGGCACGCCCGCCGAGGCGATCGACCTCGCCGAGGATCGGGGCCGGTTCTCGGCCCTGTGCCGGGAGCTCGGGGTGCCCCAGCCGGCCCACGGGTCGGCGACCTCGCTGCTGGAGGCGGAAGAGGTCGCCGACCGGATCGGCTTCCCGGTGCTGGTGCGGCCGTCCTACGTGCTCGGCGGGCGCGGCATGCGGGTCGTCTACACCCTCGACGAGTTGGCCGACTGCGTGCGCACCGTCTACGGGGCGGTCCCCGGATCCGAAGTCGACGCCTCGGGGGCCCCGGTCGGAATCGACCGTTTCCTCGAAGGAGCGGTCGAGGTCGACGTCGATGCCCTGTTCGACGGCACCGAGATGGTGGTCGGCGGGATCATGGAGCACGTCGAGGAGGCCGGGATCCACTCGGGCGACTCGGCGTGCGTGGTGCCTTCACAGACGCTGTCGGAGAACGCTCGTGCGCTGATCCTGCGCCACACCGAGGCGCTGGCGAGGGGGCTCGGGGTGCGGGGGCTGCTCAACATCCAGTTCGCCGTCGTCGGCGACGAGGTGCTCGTCCTCGAAGCGAATCCGCGCGCCTCACGCACCGTGCCGTTCATCTCGAAGGCCACTGGCGTGCCCCTCGCCAAACTGGCCACCCGGGTGATGATGGGAGAGACGATCGCGCAGATGCGGTCCGCCGGTGTCGCCTTCCCTGAGGGGTCCGGCGGCGGTGTGGCCGTAAAGGTGGCGGTCCTGCCGTGGGCGCGATTCCCCGAGCAGGACATCGTGCTCGGCCCCGAGATGCGCTCCACCGGCGAGTCGATGGGGATGGCCTCCGATCTGGGCACCGCCTTCGCCAAGGCGATCCTCGGCGCGGGCATACGCATTCCCGAGAGCGGGACGGTCTTCTTCTCGCTCACCGACCGCGACAAGGAGGCGGGTCTGGCGGTCGCTCGGGCATTCGCCGATCTCGGGTTCCGCCTGCTCGCCACCGCCGGCACCGCGGCGCACCTCGCCCGCCATGGGGTGCCTGCGGCCCACGTCGACAAGGTCGGCGAAGGCCCGTGGGACCCGGTGCGGCTCATCAACGAAGGCAAGGTCGATCTCGTGGTCAACACCCCTCGGGGACACAGGGCGCGCGGCGACGGCCGCCTCATCCGGGCCGCCGCCCAGGCGTGCGCCGTGCCATGCATCACGACGGTGCGCGGCGCCCTCGCCGTCGCCACCAGCCTCCAGGCGGGACGCGACCGGTTCTCCGAGGTGAGGAGTCTTCAGGAGATCCACCGCCTCGTTCTGCGGTGACCGCTACTCCGGGAGATCTGAGCCCAGCACCCGCTCCCGGTCGGCGGCCATCGCCGCCGCCAGGGCGGCCTTCACATCGGGATGTCTCGCGGCGAGGATCCGAGCGGCGAGGTAGGCGGCGTTCTTGCCTCCGGCCGAGCCGATGCCGAGGGTCCCCACCGGTACTCCCGCAGGCATCTGCACCGTGGCCAGGAGGGCATCGACGCCCTGGAGGGGGCCCGAGGCCATCGGGACGCCGAGCACGGGAAGGCTGGTGTGCGCCGCGACCACGCCGGCGAGGTGGGCGGCCATGCCCGCGGCGGCGATCACGATCTCGATTCCGCGGTCCGCCAGGGTCTCGACGTACTCGACCAGCTCGGCCGGGGTGCGGTGGGCGGACAGCACCCGGGCCTCGTGGCGGATGCCGAGGCGGGTAAGCGTCTCGCGGCACCCGGCGATCTGGTCGGCGTCGGATGCCGAGCCAACGATCACCGCCACCAAAGGATCGGTCACGTCTCACCCCCCACGTCGTGACGAACGGTCTTGCCGGCAAAGGTTACGAGGTCGACCCCGGCGTACGCATGTTGGCGGGCCCGGCGGGCCGTCGCCCCCCGGGCGACCACGGCTCCGACCCGACCGCCCGCGGTGACGAGGGCCCCGTTCTCGATCGCGGTGCCGGCGTGGAGGAACCAGCGGTCGGCGTCCTCGATCCCGGGATCGATCGTGATCGGGTCGCCGCGACGGGGCGACGCCGGATAGCCGTCGGCGGCGACCACGACGGCGCAGGTCGGACGCCGGTCGAAGCGCAATGCCGGTGCGTCATGGCGCAACCCGGCCACCCAGCGGCACACCTCCAGGAACTCTCCCTTGGCGAGGCGGGGGAGGATCGCCTGGGCCTCCGGGTCGCCGAGGCGCACGTTGTACTCGAGGAGCATCGGACCCGCGGTGGTCAGCATGAGCCCTGCATAGAGGAACCCGGTGAACGGGGCGCCTCTGCGGACCATCGCCTGGAGCGTCGGCCCGACGATGGTCTCGGCGACGGCGCGCTCCAGGCCGGCGTCGACGATCGGATTGGGGCTCACCGCTCCCATGCCCCCGGTGTTGGGACCGCGGTCGCCGTCGCCGAGGCGCTTGTGGTCCCGGGCGTGAGGGAGGGCGACGGCGTCGGTGCCGCGGCAGGCGTAGAACAGGGATGCCTCCACACCCTCGAGTCGCTCTTCGAGCACCACGGTGGCCCCGGCCGATCCGAGCACACCGTCGAGCAGCCGCCGGACCTCGACGCGGCATTCGTCGATCGAATCGGGGAGCAACACGCCCTTGCCGGAGGCGAGGCCGTCTGCCTTGACCACCGGCGGCCCGTCGAAGGCGGCGAGGGCGGCATCGATGTCCGCATCATCCTCGACGATCCGGTACTCGGGTCCGGGGATGCCGGCATCGGCGGCGAGAACTCGGGTGAACGCCTTGGAGCCCTCCAGCCGGGCTGCCGCGGCCCTGGGGCCGCAGCAGGCGATCCTCGCGTCGCCGAGTGCATCGGCGAGTCCGGCGACCAGGGGAACCTCGGGGCCGGGGACCACCAGGTCGACGCCTTCGGCCACGGCCGCCCGTACCACTTCGGCGACGTCGTCCGCCCCGACGGCGAGCGATCGGGCCACCGCGGCGGTGCCGGGATTGCCGGGCGCGACGAGAATCTCCGTGCCGGGGGCGGTGGCGAGGGCACGGCAGATGGCGTGCTCGCGGCCCCCGCCGCCGACCACCAGCACCTTGTTCCCGGTCATCAGTGCCGGAAGTGGCGTCGGCCGGTGAACACCATGGCGAGGCCCAACTCGTCACACGCCGCGATCACCTCGTCGTCGCGCCGCGAGCCGCCCGGCTGGACGATGGCGGCGATTCCGGCGTCGGCGGCGAGCCGCACCGAGTCGTCGAAGGGAAAGAAGGCGTCCGAGGCGAGCACGGCGCCGGGCCCGGCCTCCCCGGCCTTCTCGAGGGCCAGCCGGCAGGCGTCCACCCGGCTCATCAGCCCGGTCCCGGCGCCACGAAGGGTCCGATCGCTGGTCACGCAGATGGCGTTCGACTTGAGCAGCGCCACCGTCCGCATGGCGAAGGCGAGTTCGCCCAGCGTCGCCTCGTCGACCTCCCGTGTGGTGACGACC
>DATECY010000050.1:0-21641 GCA_035286665.1 Acidimicrobiia bacterium | reverse complement strand
GGCGGGGAGTGATGCCGCCGCGGTGCTCGCCGACCTGGGCTTTGGTACGGCCGAGATGGAGGCATTGCTCGGCGGACCGGCGGCTTCCGCCTAGCGCGACGCCAACTCGCGGGATGCGCGCCACGCCTGGAGGGGTTTCATCCGGCCGCCGCCGCTGAGGATTGCCCCGGCGTAGATGCGGGCGGCGAGACGGACGACGATCACGATCGCGACCATCGTGATCGCCATGCCGAGGAGGATCTCCCACACCGGCGCGTCGCCGATGCCGATGCGCGCCGGGAAGGCGATCGGCGCCACTGGGGGAAGTAGAGAGATCAGCCGAGAAGCCGTCGACTCGGGGTTGGGGAGCACCACGGAGAGGGCGACGAGGTAGGAAGCGACCCCGAAGAGGGCCACGGGCATGGCGGCCGCCTGGGCATCTTCCGAGCGAGACACGAGTGATGCCGCCGCCGCGTAGAGCACCGCGTAGAACGCGAACCCGAGGAGGAACCACACCAGGGACCACGCCGCGGTGGCATAGGTCGCCGACGGCAGATCGAACGCGTGGAACACCGACCCGGCGACCACGGCGCCGGCGATGATGACGGCGAGTTGGCCGAGTCCGAGGATGCCGATGCCGATCACCTTGCCGGCGAGCAGGGAACGCACGCTGGTGGACGAGACCACCTGTTCGACGACGTGCGTGGACTTCTCCTCGAGGACTCCGAGGAGCACCCACTGTCCGTAGGTGGTGATCACGAGGAACAGCAGGACGATCGTCGCCGTCGCCATCCCCTGGCCGGAGTCGTCCTGCGGCGGTGCGGTGGCGACCACTGAGATCGTGCCCGGGTCGGCGACGGCGCCCGGATCGACACCCAGGGCGTCGAGCCTGGCCAGGAGCCGGGCCTGGCGGAGTGCGGTGCTCAGGATCGTCTCGACGGTGGAACCGCGGTCGTGAACGACGATCGTGTCGTCGTCGATGACCGCGGCATCGACCGTGCCGTCGGCTACGGCATTCCGGGCCGAGAGTGCGTCGGGATAGAACAGCGGATCGACCAGGACGTTGCTCGCCGTGGCCACCGTGTCGATGGAGGCCGCCAAACCTTTGGGTGTCGCCCCGGCCACGGCGACGGTGTAACTGGAGGGCCCGCGGTCGATGAACGCCACCATGGCGATGAGACCGCCGACGAGGAGGAACGTGAACACCGTCGAGACGATGTATGCCCTGCTGCGGGCACGCTCCGTCGCCTCGCGCCAGGCGACCAGGTAGGTAGACCGGATGGAGTTCATCGCCCGACCGCCTCCCGGAAGATCTCGGACAGCCGTGGCGGCTGAAAGCTGAAGGCGGCGACCGCCCCTGCGCGAGACGCTGCGCTGAGGTAGGCAGCCGGGTCGGCGTCGCGGGGAACCATGAACGCGTGAGAGCCGTCGTGTTTGCGCAACGGGCGGGCGTCGTCCGGTTCCCAGCGGACTGCTGGGTCGGCGAACACCACGTCGAGCCGCCGACTGGGAGCGCCGGTCCTCACCTCGTCGATGGTGCCCGAAACCACCACCCTGCCACGGTCGATGATCACGACGTCCTGGCAGATGCCTTCGACGAGGTCGAGCTGGTGGGAGGAAAAGACGATGGTGGCCCCCGCCTCGGCACGAGTCCTGATCACGTCGCTCATGGCGTCGACCCCGATCGGGTCGAGCCCGGAGAACGGCTCGTCGAGCACGAGAAGGTCCGGCTCGTGGACGAGGCTGGCGGCGAGTTGAACGCGCTGCTGATTGCCGTGGGAAAGGGCTTCGACCCGATCGTTCGCTCGATCGCCGAGACCGAGTTGCCCGAGCCATTGGGTCGTAGACCTGGCGGCGTCGACCTTGGACATGCCGCGAAGCCTCCCCAGCCACGACACCTGGGCGGCGACACGCATCTTGGGGTAGAGGCCGCGCTGCTCGGGCATGTACCCGAAACGCAGCCGCGCCGCGGCGTCGATCGGCCGGCCCTGCCAGGTGACGGTTCCTCCATCGAGGGCGACCAGACCGAAGATCGACCGCATCGCCGTCGTCTTGCCGGCACCGTTGGGACCGAGGAATCCGACGATTCGGCCCGGGCGGGCGACAACGCCCGCGCCGTCGAGGGCGACCACCTCGCCGTACCGCTTGGCGAGGTCGGCCAACTCGAGCATCTCGTCATCATATGAGGGAGCAAGATCGGGTCGGCCCACCGGCTACCATCCGCCGCGGTGGCTCGTGTTGGCATCTTTGGCCTCCCCAATGTCGGCAAGACGGCGCTCTTCAATGCGTTGACCGGCCTGCAGGCTCCGACGGCGGCGCACCCTTACTCGACGACCGAGCCCAACGTGGGAGTCGCCAAAGTGCCCGACGAGCGGCTCGATCGTGCCGCGGCCGTTGAGCAGTCGGCGAAGATCGTTCGGGCCACCCTCGACCTGCTCGATCTGCCGGCGATGGCAGGTGGGTCGGGTGGAGGGTTCGGCGGTCAGTTCCTCGGCCGCCTTCGTGAGATGGAGGCGCTCGTCGGTGTGCTCCGGGCGTTCCACGATGAGGGCGTCACCGACGCCGACTCGGGAACCGACCCCGCCACGCAGGCGGAGAACCTGTTGTTGGAGCTGACCCTCGCCGACGCGGATGTCTTCGGCCGCCGCACCGAGCGATCGGTCAAAGAGGCCGGATCCGATCCGGCCAAGAAGGCGTTCGCCGCCGCGGTGCAGCGAGCGTCGGACCACCTCGCCGAGGGCACCCCGCTCCGGCTTGGCTCGTGGAGCATCGAGGATCTCGCAGCCTTCCGGGACATGGCCCCCCTCACGCTCAAGCCGACGGTGTGGGTGGTGAACGTGGCCGAGGACGAGGCCAATGCAACCGGCTTGTGTGCCGCGGTCGAGACGGTGGTGCCCGGGGGGGACGTCGTTGTTGCGTTGTCGGCGGCGATCGAGGAGGAGGCTGCGCGGCTCGATCCCGCAGACAGGGCCGAGTTGCTCGAGGGGCTCGGCCTCGGCGAGGGCGCACTGGCGACGATGGTCAGGGCGATCTACTCGGCCGTTGGACTGCTGTCCTTCTTCACCGTCGGTCCCAAGGAAGCGCACGCCTGGACGGTGCGGCGAGGGGCCACCGCTCCAGAGGCCGCGGGGAAGATCCACAGCGATCTGGAACGGGGATTCATCCGCGCCGAGGTGACGCCGATCGAGGCCGTCATCGAAGCGGGCGGATGGGCTCAAGCCAAAGCGGCCGGCAAGGTGCGCCTCGAAGGCAAAGACTACGTGGTCGCAGAAGGCGATGTCATCGAGGTCCGGTTCTCGGTGTGAGCATCCGCGATAATGCGTCCTCGGTCGAGGACGGGGAGGCACCTTGAGGGCGATCGTCGTCGGCGCACGCGGCGCCACCAGAGAACTCCTGCGGAGGCTGAGCGAGCGCTGGGAAGTCACCGTCATCGATCCGGACCTCAAGCTCCTGGAGCGGGCTCAGGCAATCCGCCGCGTCGAAGTGATCGTCGGGGATGGATCGAGCAGGGTGACGCTGGAGCGGGCCCGGCTCTCGGAGGCCGATGCGATCGTCGCCGCTTCACCCGACGACGACGTGAATCTCGAGGTGTGTCGGATCGCCCTCGAGGCGGGGATGGTGCGGGTGGCGGCGATCGCCGCCGACCCCGAGCACCTCGACCGCTATCGCGAGCTCGGCGTGCCCGCCTTCGCCCCGGATTCGCTCATCGCCCGGCAACTGGAAAACAGTCTGGAGCCTCGGCGGATCTCATCGACGCCGTTCGCCGCTGGACGGGCGGAGGCCCTCGAATTCCGCATCGCCGATGACAGCCCGGTCCGTGGCATGTCGCTTCGGGAATTGTCGTCGGAGACCTGGCTGGTGGCGGCGGTGCTCCGCGGCGAAAGTCTCATCGTTCCTCACGGCTCGACGGTGCTGCAGGCCGGCGACCTGGTGACCGTCGTCGGGGCAACGAGCGACTTCTCCCGGATCGTGCGCACCTTCACCGCCGGAGAGGCCCGGTTTCCCCTCGACTTCGGCAAGGGCGTCTTGCTCGCTCTCGGGTCGCCGGCCGATACGGGCGCGGTTCTGGCCGAAGCGCTGGAGATCACCAGGAACAGCCCCGCCGAGGCGCTCATCGTGGCACACCGCGACCCGGCCAAGATCCGGGATGAGGTCGAGGTGGCCGAGATCGAGGCGATGCTGACTGCGGTGAGCGGCTCTGCCGAAGGGGTCGACATTCGTTTCCATCCCGTGGACGGTGACCCGGCTCGGCGGATCGGAGGAGTGGTGGGAGTCGAGAGCATCGGTGTGGTGGTGCTGCCGACCCCGCCGGGATCGAAGCTCGGGCGGATCAAGGCGGCGCGGCTGTTGCGCAGGGCGGCGGGGTGGGGGCGGCCGGTGCTGTTCGCCAGGGGCACCAATCCCTATCAACGGATCGTTGCTCCGGCCCGCGAGACGCCGAGCGGTCTCGCCGCAGCGAGGGCGGCGATCGACCTCGCCGGCGATGGGCGAGGCACGGTGACGGGCATTGCCGTGGTCCCTCCGTTGTTCCTCACCGGTTCCGATGGGAGAGGCGCCGCCGTGCGGGCACTCGCCGGCATGCGGGAGGAGGCATCCGTTCTGGATGTCCCGGTCCGGCGGGTGCTCCGCCAGGGCAACCCGGTCAGGGTGATCGAGGATGCGGTGCGTGAGGCAGACCTGCTCGTCCTGGGCACGTCCGAGCGGCTTCCTTCGATCCTGGCGCCGGGGATCGTCGGGCACCTGTTGCAGCGCGTCGAGGCCAGCGTGCTCGTGGTGCCGGCCTCGCCATGATCGCCCAAGCGCTCGACGGCGGGGCGAACAGCATCGCAACACCGGCGTCGGTCATCGCCATCGCGGCCGCAGCATTCTTCCTGCCCTTGATCGCCGGGCGACTTCGGGTTCCGGCGATCGTATTGGAGATCCTCTTCGGGGTCGTCGTGGGTCCGTTGGCGGGACTGATCCAGCCGGGGGAGCCCTTGCTGGGGTTCCTCGCCGAGTTCGGCCTGTTCCTCCTGATGTTCCTTGCGGGGTTCGAAATAGACTTCACGCGGCTCGAACGGCAGGGTCCGACCCAGATCATCACCGGGCTCGTCTTGTTTGCCTCGTTCGTCGGCGCCGCGTATGCGGGATCCGGTTTCCTCGACCACGACTCGATCGATCAGCGGCTCTTCGTGACATTCCTCCTGTCCGCGGCCGCGCTCGGGTTGGTGGTACCGGCGTTGCGCGACACCCGGCGCACCGGGAGTCGGCTCGGCCAGATGCTGCTGATCACCGCCGTGTTCGCCGAGGTGGCCAGCATCGTGGGAATCGCCGTGCTCAGCATCGTCGCCCAGGTGGGCATCGGGCCGGACCTCCTCTCGATCCCGGTGCTCCTCTCCGTGATGCTCCTGGTCCTCATCGTCTTGCGCCGCGCCGCGTGGTGGCACCCCGAGCGGTTCGAGCGGCTGTTCCGGGCCGACGATCCAGCCGAGATGGGGACGAGGGCGAGCCTTGCCCTGTTGTTCGTGTTCGTCGGACTGTCGGCCCTTCTCGACATCGAGGCGATCCTCGGGGCCTTCCTCGCCGGCGCCGTCTTCACGTTCGTGTTCCGGGACAGGGGTGGGCTCGAGGAGCAACTCAACGGCTTTTCGTATGGATTCTTCATCCCCGTGTTCTTCATCAACGTCGGTATCGAGTTCCCGCTCGACGAGCTCGCCGATCGGCGGGTGTTGGGGCAGGCGCTCACCCTGATCGGGGTGGCATTTGTCATCAAGGTGGTGCCGTCGCTCTTGCTGGTGTTCAGGCGATTCTCGGCCAGGGAGGCACTCGCGTCGGGGCTGCTCCTCGCCGGTCAGCTATCGGTGATCATCGCCCTCGCCGACCTCGGTCTCGATCTCGGGCTGCTCACCTCCGGACTGAGGGCCGGCGCCGTCATGCTGGTGGCTGTTTCGGCGGTCGTCTCGCCGGTGTCGTTTCGGTTGCTGGCGCCCCGGATCGATCCGTCGACCATCTCAGGTCTGCGCACCACGCTGCTCGGTGACGACGGCTGATTCCGCACCCGGGCACTTCACGAAGGAAGGGTCCCGTCGGGACCCTTCCCCCAGCAGGCGAATCGCCGGGATCAGAGGAGGTAGCTCACCCTGACGCCGGGCACGGTCCACGTGCCGAAGTACCCGCCGGTGGCGCGATACCAGCCCCGACCCTGCAGGAAGGCGACGCCCTCGCCCTTGGCGAAGACCCGGCGGAAGTCTCCGGTCGCCGAGAGGTGGAAGTCGGCGCCGCGAACCACGATCACGCCGACGAATCCCTCGAGGGTCACGGTCGCGGGACCGTCCACTGTGTCGGCGGCGTCTGCCCCGAGTGTGCGCGTCTTGATGGTGGTGTCATCACCGATGGTGATCGTGATGTCACCGTGCATCGTGAGTCTCGCCCATCCCGATCCGTCGATTTCGACGTGGCCATGTCCGTGGGCGGCGAGTGCCCCCGCTCCGTCGATTTCGACGCTGGTCTGGTCTGCCCCCTCGTCGAGGGCATGGGCGGCGCTGGACACGGTCATGAGCCCGAGTACCAACGCCAGTACGGCTGTCAACCGCTTCTGCATGGCGACCTCCTTGTCGGCTTGTTCCTAGAGGTCACCCTCGGCCCCGACTGTTTGGAAACTGTGAAGCGAATGTGAGGAGTCTGCGGATAGGCTCGGCTCGTGCGCGCAGTGGTCCAGAGGGTGTCACGGGGGGAGGTCCGAGTCGGCGGGTCTGTGGTGGCGTCGATCGGTCACGGTCTGGTGGTGCTCGTCGGGGTGGCCTTCGGGGACACCGAAGCCGACGCCGACGCACTGGGGGCGAAGATCGCCCACCTTCGCATGTTCACGGATGACACCGGGAGGATGAACCGGTCGATCGTAGAAGCGGGCGGGTCGGTGATCGTGATCAGCCAGTTCACTCTCCTCGCCGATCTCCGCAAGGGTCGGAGGCCGTCGTTCACCGGTGCGGCGAATCCGGAGTCGGCGGCGCCTCTCGTCGAATCGGTCGCAGCTGCTCTGAGCGCGGTCGGTGTTCGGGTGCAGACCGGTCGTTTCGGCGCGCACATGGAGGTCGATCTGATCAATGACGGCCCGGTGACTCTGATCGTCGAAGTGGTCGACGGCACGGTCCATTGACCCTGCCGGAGCCGTCCGTAGGGGTCTTACCCTCTCCGCCATGCGATCGATGATCGAATCGGGGTGGACCCTTGCCGCCGGCATCGTGGCCGTGGTCGTCGGCGGTCTGTACTCGCTCCTTCTCGGATCCTTGCTCGCCGCGGCGTGGGTCGTGGTGTGGCTGCTGGCGAGGCGCTGGCACCGGGGGGCGGAGGGCCGCTCGCGAGGCAAGCAGGTCGTTCTGGCGATGCTGCTCGGCCTCGGAGCGCTCTTCATCGTCGCCCAGGCGGTGCCGTACGGGCGATCGCACACCAACCCGGTGGTGGTCAAGGAACCGGTGTGGGATTCTCCGGCGACCCGCGCCCTTGCGGTGAAGTCCTGCTTCGACTGTCACAGCAACGAGACGACGTGGCCGTGGTACTCCGACATCGCCCCCGTCTCGTGGCTGGCCTACGACCACGTCGTCGAGGGGCGCCGCACCTTGAACTTCTCCGAGTGGAACCGGTCGCAGGAGGTCGACGAGGCGGCCGAGACGATTCGCGAGGGGTCGATGCCCCCGCGGTACTACCGGCTGCTCCACCCCGGGTCGGGCCTATCCGACGCCGAGAAGGAACAACTCGTCGAGGGGTTTCGGGTCACGTTCCAGGCGTCACCGCCCGGAGGCTGACCCTCGGCCTCGAGGGCGGAATCTCTCGGTGAGCGTCGCCGCGAACTTTGGCGTGGTGAGGACTGCCACGCCGATCGTGAACCAGACCAGGGTGTCGTCGGCGACGATGCCCCACGCCGTCGGCCAGCCATTCGCCGCCCACGCGACCGACAGGCCGAGCAGCGTGGCGATCCCGGTGAGGGCCCCTGCGGCCGAGCCCACCAGCTTGGCGCCGAGGGCGATGATCGGGAGGACGGCGACCGCCCCGAAAGGCCAGAGAACGAGGGCGGCTCCTCCGGTGACCCCGAGACCCTTGCCGCCCTTGAAGCGGTGCCATGGGTTGGCCACCTGGCCGTAGATGGCGGTGACACCCGCCGCCACGCCGGCGGCATCCCCTGCCAGGGAGCGCCCGATGGCCGCAGCGGCGGCGCCCTTGAGCAGGTCGAGGGCGAGGACGGCGACCGCCACTCGAGGGCCTCCGACACGAAGGGCGTTGGCCGTTCCCGGGTTGCCGGTCCCCTGTGAGCGAAGGTCGATGCCGTGCAGCATCCCGACCGCTTCTGCGGTGGGGATGCTGCCGATGACGTATCCGATGAGGAGCGACCAGATCATGAGTCGGCCTCCAGCCACGCCGTTCCTGCGGTGCAGAACCGAGAGAAGTCGCAATGGCGGCACGCCGTCGACGGTGTCGGTTCGTAGGTGCCGGACATGGCCTCGGCCACGAGTCGCCCGAGATGCTCGCGGGCGGCGTGGATCCACGCCGCGTCGACGACCTCTCCCACCTCGACGACCTCTCCGCCACCGAGGAAGGCGAACGTCACCTTGATCGTGTTCGGAGCGATCCCTCCCAGGAGCCCGGCGTCGGTGGCTGCGATCGCATACGCCTCGAGTTGCACGCGTCGGGTGGGATCGTCGCTGGGGCGTCCACTCTTGAAGTCGACGATCTCCCAGGCTCCCGGTGAGTCCTCGTACACGGCGTCGATCCGGCCGGCAACCCGCGCACCCGCCACCTCCAGGTCGAAGGGTGCCTCGATCAACAACGGGCGGGTTGCGGCGAATCGAGAGGCTTGGAACTGCCCGAATGCGTTGCCGACCGGTTCGGACTGCTCGCCGACGGAGTCATAGAAGGAGGCGTCGGCTTCGTCGAATGCCAGTGAGCCGCGATTGTGCAACTCGATCTTGCGGTGGATCTCCACCCCGCGTCGTGCCGCAGCGGTGGGTCTGCGGGGGAGTCGGTCGATCTCGCTCCACTGGAAGCGGCGCGGACAGCCGGCGAGGGTCACGAGCCCGGTCACAGAGGTGCGGAACATGGTGTCGACCGGCTCGGCGTCGCCCGCGGCGGGGAGGCCGGCGAGCTGGATCCTGAGCTGCCTCACCTTCGCATCGTATGCCGGACCGATCTCGGCGGCCTCTGCCAGGCGACGGGCGAGGTCGGGATCGGTGGTGGACGCGGCGAGCGCCGCGCGCCAACCCTCGCCGAAGAACGGGTCGGGAGCCTCGGACATCCTGTGGTCGATGGTGTCCGTCGGCGGTTCACCCGGCTCGCTGCAGCGGCCCGGGTCGTCCCCGGCAACAGCGTCGATGACCTCGAACAGGGGACTGGGTGTGCGGGGCTTCGCTCCGCCGGTCCAGAACGCCCCCGATGCGATCAGGGAACGGCGTGCCCGGGTCACCGCCACATAGGCGGTTCGCCACTCCTGATCGTCGTGAGCTGTCTTGAGGATCGCCTTGCGCTCGTCGGCGTCGTCGGGGAGTCCGGCGAGCGACGTCCCATCGAGGCGGAGGTCGCGGGGCATCACCGAGGGGACCGTGACCGGGTCCTCGTACTGGATGACGCGCGACGGGAAGACGTCACGGCACAGGGCGGGAAGGAACACGACGTCCCATTCCAGGCCCTTGGCGCGATGAACGGTGAGCAGCGGCACGGCGTCCTCCCCGCTGACCCGTGCGGTGTCGAGCTCGCCCGACGATGCCTCGTCGGCGAGCAGGTCGAGGTGGTCGAGGAATGCGGGGAGTGATGGTCCTCCCTCGAGCGGGCTCCACTCCTCGGCGAGATCCAGGAATCGGTACAAGTTCAGGCGGGTCGACAACCGTGCCGCGTCGTCGAGGGCGTCGACCTCCTGCCAGGTTCCGGTGGCGTCGATGATGATGCGGCTCAACTCGACCAGGCTCACCCCCTGAGCCGTCGAGAGCAGGCTGCGGTACAGGTCACGGAACGAGTCGAGGCGGGCATGGGCGTCGGCGGAGAGACCAGAGACCGACTCCAACTCGTCGATCGCCTCGAGGAGCGCCCATCCGATGGCGTCGTCCTCGTCGGTGTCGCCGTGACGTCGGGCACCGACCCAGCGCGCCAGCGGGGCAAGATCGCCGAGACCGAGCCGGTAGCGCACCCCGGTGAGGACGCGGGTGAGGGCCACGGCATCGTCGGGTCGACCGAGGATCCTCAGCCAGGCATGGATGTCGACGATCTCGGGAACCTCGAGGAGGCCTCCGAGCGAGGCCACCTCGACCGGGATGCCGCGTTCGACCAGGGCATCGCGCACCTGGGCCATCTGCCGGTGCTTGCGGAACAGCACGGCCATCTCTCCCCACGAGGTCCCTTCGTCGTGAAGGCGGGTCGCCTCGTCGGCAAGCCAGGCGGCCTCGGCGCGGGCCGAGTGGACCCAATGGGCGGTGACCGAGCCTGGGCCCGCCGCCGGTCTGGCGACGAGTGCCGCGAGCGGTCCCGGCGTCACGAGCCGGTCGCGAACCGCGTTGGCGACTGTGACGATCTCCTTGTCGTTGCGCCAGGTGACCGAGAGGTTCAGGGACTCGGCAGGACGGCCATCGCTGCGCCGGAAGTGATCGCCGAAATGCTCGAAGTTGTCGGGGGAAGCGCCCCGCCACTCATAGATCGTCTGGTCGGTGTCGCCCACCGCGGTCACCGGGAAACCCCGTCCAAAGATCGTCCGCAGCAGCTCGCGCTGGCCGGGGTTGGTGTCCTGGTACTCATCGAGGAGCACGATGCGGTACCGATCCCGGACGCGATCTGCGAGACCCTCCTGCTCGATCACCAGGCGGTGAGCGAGGGTGACGAGGTCGGCGAAGTCCACCACGCCGAGCTCTGCCTTGCGACGCTCGTATTCGTCGAGCACCTGAGCGAGGGCGGTGCGCTCACGCGCCACGGCGTCTTCGCCGAGATCGACCAGGTCGCGAGCGCGTCGGAGGTGGTCGCCGAGCGACGAGGCGAGCCGTGCCACCCGGTCAACCACCTTGCCGGGTTGAGTGAGGTCGAGCTCGGGCCGAGCGGCCCTCCCGATGGCGTCCCGGATCAGCTGGCGGGTGTAGCCGGGCGTGACGATGCGAACGCCTCGGGGCACCCCGACGAGCGGGCCGAACTCGCTGAGGAGCGAGTGGGCGAACCCGTGGTAGGTGGTGATCTCGACCTCGCGGCCCTCCGCAGCCGCCTCAGGGATCGTCCCGCGGACTCGATCGGCGAGTTCTCCCGCCGCCTTGTTGGTGAAGGTGATGCCGAGTGCCTGCTCGGGCTCGATCTTCCCGCTGGTGACGAAGTGCGCGAGTCGCATCGCCATCGTCCCGGTCTTGCCGGATCCGGCACCGGCGGCGACTCGGAGGGGTTCCAGGGGGTATTCGATGACGGCCCACTGCTCGGGAGACGGGGAGAAGGTCGTGGTCATGTCGAAAACGACTCCCGTCCTTCGGGCCACGCCGGGCAGACGATGCGGACCGGGCATCGGTCGCAGTGATCTCCGGGGAGCGGATCCCATTGCTCGGCGAGCACGCCGACCTGAGCACGGCGCATCGCATCGGTGACGTCATCGATGCGGTCCATCGAGAATCGGCGGACGGCCACACTCTTGCGTTTGCCGGGTTGCACGCCGGGGTACCAGAGCTCGGCGCCGCGGGCTGTTGCGCCGGTGGCGAGCACATAGAAGCCGAGCTGAATGGACGTGCTCGCCTCGTCGGCGCTGGGCACCGACGTTCCCGTCTTGTAGTCCACGATGTGAATTCCGTCGCCTCGCTGCTCGGCGCGGTCGACCCTCCCCAGCCAGCGAACACCGTCGAGCTCGAGTTCGACGCTGCTCTCGAATCCGACGGCCCGACCCTGGCCCGGCCAGTACTGGTAGAGGTGTTCGACGATCCGCCGTGCCCTCGCCATCCACGAATTCGCCCACGGGGGACCGCCGAACTGGGACGGGTCGAACTCCTCGGTGAGGATCTCGATGACCCGGGTGACATCGGCGTGGTCGTGGTCGGCCTCGACCGCCTCCCGTTCGGCACGCTCGAGGATCCGATGAATGAGCCCTCCGAGGTCTGCGTACATCGACCCCCCGTCGGAGATCCGCAACCTCCGTTCGAAGGCGTACCGGCGCGGGCATTGGGTGAACGCCTCTGCCTGGCTCGGGGACAGGGTGGTGCCGGGGCCCACGAGACCGGTGTCCGGCCCGGGGGGGAGCATTCCTGCGAATTCCGCGATCGAGCGCGGGCGCCATGGGTCGTCGGCGGCAAGGCTGCCCAGGGCGGCGAGTCGTTCGGCGGCCGGGAGCGCTGCGTCGCCGAGTTTCCGCCGCAGCCACGCCTCCGCCTCGAGCGGTGTCGTCGGCTTGCCATCGACGTCGGGCCCGCGGACCGCCTCGGCGATCGGCACGCCGGCGACGAGTGAGAGGAAGCGGCTCGGGGGACCGCCACCCTCATCGGGGGAGGTGACGGTGGCGGTCCACACCACGCGAACGCGGGCTCGGCACATGGCCGTGTAGGCGAGGCGCCGCTCCTCTTGGAGCCGGAACCGGAGGTAGGACCGATCGTCCCCTCCATGCGATGGCGACAGATGGCGGGTCCCCAACAAGGAATCGCGGGCGCGGAGGTCCGGCAGGACTCCCTCACGGGCGTCGGCGATCACGACGAGGTCGAACTCCATCCCCTTCGCCTGGTGCAGCGTGGTCAGGGTCACCCGATCGACGTCCTCGCGGCGGTAGGCGATGAGCGGCTGGGCCTCGAAGTCCTCGGCGCGCGCCATGGCGGCATACGCGGCGAGACCGGCGTCGGGATCGCGCTCCCGCAGCCGTTCCAGCGCCTGGGAGAACGACGAGATCGCCACCCGGTCGTCCGGGTCGCGCAGCGCCATCTCACCGAGCCGGGGGAGCGTGGTCCACAGCATCCAGAAGCCGTCTGCCGCCGCGGCATCGGTAGCCCAGGAGGGATCTTCGACGAGCCGCCGGATCGGCTGCACCTGCTCCCCGGCGGCGGCGAGGGCAGGAATCCACCCTTCGACGATTGCTCGACGCTCGATCTCCCGGGCGGCCGACAGGGTGAGCCCCATCAGCGGCCCCATGAGAACCCTGCGCAGCGCGGCGTCGCGGTCGATGCTGTCGGCGGCCGCCTCGGCGAGGTCGAGTACCGAGCGGACCGCCCGGTGGTCGGCGAGGCGGGTGTCGGGGCGCTGGTGGGGGATGTGCCGCCGATCGAGGGCGCGGGACAATTCCCGCAAGAACTTCCGCTTCGACCTGACGAGCACGCCCATGCGGCGGTACGGGATGTGGTCGCGCAGGTGGACGCGCTGCAACTCTTCGGCGATCCACTCGGCTTCAGCCGACTGCTGGTCGAACCCGTAGGTCTCCACCGAGCCGTCGCCTGGGGCGGGGCGTACCGGACCCGCGGACCCAGGGAGGCCGGCACCGGCGGTGAGTCGGACCGCGGCGTCGAGGATCGTCGCCGGCACCCGGAACGAGGTGGTCAACACGATGCGGCGCGCCGGGTTGCCGGCCGCGTCGCGGAACCGTTCGGGGAACTCGGCGACGTTGGACACCTCGGCGCCCCGGAACGAGTACACGGATTGGTACGGATCACCGGCCGCGGTCAGGTTGTGATGGATCGACGCGAGGGCTTCCACCATTCGCGCCTGGGCGAGCGTCGTGTCCTGGTATTCGTCGACGAGGACGTATTCGAAGCTGCTCGCCACCTCGGCGTTGATCGACGGCACTCCGAGGAGGGCGAGCGCCTCCACCTGCAGCGACCCGTAATCGATGCGCCCGCGCTCGACGAGGGTCGTTCGGTAGCGCTCGAAGAATGCCGGCAGCGCCCGCCAGTCGGATCGATCGAAGCGGCGAAGGTCATCGGACCCGATGAGGCGTTCCGCCGCTCGCAGGCCGAAATCGGCCACCTCGTCGGCGAACGATCGGTGGGTGAGCAGCGGGCGGAAGGGGAGCGGCCAATCGGCCGGCTCCTCCGACGCGAGGACCTCAGCGATCAGTTCGATGTGCTCGGGGCCGGTGAGCAGGGTGGGCATCGTCGGCCAGTCGCCGGCCGATCCGTGAGCCTCGAGCACGCGGATCGCCAACGAGTGGAACGTGAGTGCCGGAATGACGGTGAACGACCGTCTGAGGCCCTCGGTCACCCGGGCCCGAAGATCGGCGGCGCCGCGACGAGAAAAGGACAGCAGGAGTATGTGTTCGGGGGCTATGCCGCCCTCGATGAGGGCGTGGGCCCTACGGACGAGGAACTCGGTCTTACCGGCTCCCGGTCCGGCGACCACCAGCTGCGGTCCGGAGACGTCGGCCACGGCGGAGTGCCAGCCAGAGGGGTCGACGAGGAGGTCGTTCACGCCGACAAGGTACCCGCCGGTAGTGACCGATTCGGGGCTTCGTCACACTGGTACATTGCGGCCGCCCGTCGACTCGACTGGAGAGGGCGCGAATGAGCCAGCACATCCTTGGCGATGGCCTGCGCGAGTGGGACTCTCCGCTGTATCGGGAGGCGGTGAGCCAGTTCGATCGGGTGGCGGACCTCATGGGGCTCGACGCCAACATCGCCGAGAGGCTCCGCGTGCCGCAGCGGTCGATGATCGTGACCTTCCCCTACCGGCACGAGAACTCCTCCGAGGTGGAGAGCCTCTTCGGGTATCGGGTGCAGCACCTCCTCTCGATGGGCCCGACCAAGGGTGGAGTCCGGTTCGCCCCGGACGTCAACCTCGGCGAGGTGGCCGCCTTGGCCATGCTGATGACGTGGAAGTGCGCCATCGTTGGGCTTCCGTTTGGCGGCTCAAAGGGAGGGGTCAGGGTCGATCCGACACTGCTGACGCGGTCCGAGAAACAGCGGGTCACCCGGCGGTACACCACCGAGATCATCAATGTCATCGGGCCCAACAAGGACATCCCCGCACCGGACATGGGCACCGACGAACAGGTGATGGCGTGGATCATGGACACCTACAGCCAGCAAGTCGGGCACACCGTGCCGGCCGTGGTCACCGGGAAGCCGCCCGCACTCGGTGGCTCGGTGGCGCGGCGCGAGGCCACCGGCCGCGGCCTGGTGAGCCTGCTCCCGGCTGCGGCGCAGCAGATCGGCCTCAAGACCGACGGCGTGGCCGTCGCGGTCCACGGGTTCGGCAACGTCGGCCGGTATGCGGCACTCGCCGCCCACCAGGCCGGCGCCAAGGTGGTCGCGATCTCCGACATCGCCGGGGGCATCTACAACGGCAATGGGATCGACGTCGACGAGGCGATCCAGTGGGTCGACCTGCATCGTTCTCTCGAGGGGTTCACCGGCGGTGGCGACCGGATCACCAATGACGAGGTGCTGATCATCGACACCGAGGTGCTATTGCCCTGTGCCACTGGGGGGGTCATCACCGAGCACAACGCGGGAGCCATCAAGGCGAAGCTGATCATGGAGGGGGCGAACGGGCCGACGACGATCTCGGCCGATCGGATCCTCAACGATCGCGGGATCCTCGTCGTCCCCGACGTGCTCGCCAACGCCGGGGGCGTGACGGTGTCGTACTTCGAGTGGGTGCAGGACCTCCAGAACTACTTCTGGTCCGAGTCCGAGATCGTCGGACGGCTCCGAGAGATCATGAGCCGGGCATTCGATGAAGTGATGGGAGTGGCGATCAGTCACAAGACGGACTTGCGGACCGCAGCGCTGATCAAGGGCGTCCGCAGGGTCTCCGATGCCAAGTTGGCGCGCGGGATCTTCCCGTAGACATCGCTTCGCTCGCCCGTAGCCCCGTCACCGTTCCTCAAAGACGTGGTCCTGGTATCGCCGTTCAACTTGCTGCCGCGGTCAGCGTCGCCAGCGTGGCGCCGGCGTCTGCGAAGGCGGGGCAGATCGACTGGAACGAGCACCATTCACACAGGCGGCTCACCCGGGGCGGGAAGCGGTCCTCGTCGATGGCGCGGTCGATGGCACTCCACAGAGCACGCAGCTGGCGGTCCATGGCGTCGAGCTGGGCGTCATTGACGGAGATCCGGTAGACGGTCGGGCCGTTGAGGTACATGAGCTTGATCTCGTCGGGTGTCCGCCCGGTGCGCCGACGGATCAGCAACGCGTAGATCTTCAGTGCGAAGAAGGCGGGAAGCGCGTACTTCTCCGGCGGCGCCTTCCCCGTCTTGTAGTCGGTGATGACCAGCGAGCCATCAGGCGACTCCTCCATTCGGTCGAGGATGCCACGTATGGTGATGCCGTCGAGGTCTTCGAGCATGTCCAGTTCGCGGTCGATCGGGTCGAACGAGGTCGGGTCCTCGATCGAGAAGTAGTTGGAGAGAAGCTCCAGACTCTCCAGGCCCCACGCCCGCTCCTCCTCGACCGACGCAAAGAGCCCTTCGAACTCGGTACCCCGGATTTCCGCCCACGCGGCGCGGAACAAGTCGTAGAGCGTGTTTGGGGTTCGCTGTTGCGCGGGAAGATCGAACAGTCGCTGTAGAGCGAGGTGCGCCGTCGTCCCGCGTGCCTGATAGACGGTCGACGGTTCAGGGAGCCGATCGATCGCTCTGAACTTGAAGAGCTGCGGGCAGTGCTTGAAATCACTTGCCCGGCTCGGCGACAACGTCTCCAGTCCCATGCCTCGGACTATACGTCAGCCGAGTGACACGGGTGTAGTTCGGCGCCACCGCACGTCCCCCTCCCAGATGGCGAAGGTGAGCGATCCTGCGGTCACCCAGGCGGCGGCGATCACGAACATCGTCGAGTACCCGACGAGCGTGATGAGCGAACCAAGGACGGGCCCGCCGACCAGGGTCCCGGCGTCGAACAGACCGGTGTAGATGGCCGAGGCCGAGCCGCGGTCGCCCCTTCGTGCCCGCCCGAAACTGATCGCGTAGAGGATCGGGAAGCTGTAGCCGTGCCCGGTGCCGCACAGCGCTCCGGCGACCACGACGAGCACGATGGAGTGCGCCGCCGCCAATGCGAGGAACCCGGCGGCGAACGCCACCATCGCCGGGTAGAGCACTCGTTTCTGGCCGACGCGGTCGGGGAGCCATCCAAAGAAGATGCGCAAGAGGATGGCCGCCGAGGCGTACGCGCCGAAGAACGCGCCGACGCTCCCGATGCCGGTCTCGTCGACGAAGGTTCGCAGGAAGGCGAAGTACGCGGTGAGCGAGAACGAGAAGACAAAGGTCATCCACCAGATCGGAAGGAGATCGCGCTGGACGAGAGGTCTCGAGAACGAGACGGCGGCGTCGCGACCCGCCGGTGTCACCGACTCGACGAGCGGGAGCGACAGGATGAGAGCGATCCCCCCGAGTGCCAACGAGGTGAGGAACAGGGCGGTGAAGCTCCATCTGCCGAGGACGAAGTCGCCGAGCACACCGCCGACGGCGATCGGGAGCATGCCCGACACTCCGAACAGTGCGAGTCCCTGGGTTCGGCGGTCGTCGGGGACGATGTCGGCCGCATAGGTGAACAGTGACGCGAAGACCAGGGCCTCGGCGAACCCGTGGAGGATTCGGACCGCGAACAGCCACGGACCGAAGCTGTGGACGGTGAGGTAGAGCGACAGTGCGATCACGTGCGCTGCGTTCCCGGCCAGGATCATCGGCCGGCGTCCCCGCCGGTCGAGCTCCCGGCCGATGCTGGGCCGGATGAGGAGGGCGGCGAACGCGGTCACCCCGACCACGACTCCGATCTGGACTTCGGTCGCACCGAGGTCCGCGAGGAATCCGGGGAAGTGGACGAACAGGAAGAACGCAAGACCGGAGAAGAAGCTCACCGCCCAGGCGAGCAGGAACCGGGGGGTGAGGAGGCCGTCCATGGGTGCCGGAAGCCTAGAGGCGCGAGTGTCGCGCCCGATTCGGTGTTCGGTGGGGTCATCGTGCCCGGCTCGGAGACCGCGCCTGGTCGGCGGCGAAGGTACGCCGGTGGAGCAGCAGAATGCACACGGTTCCCGGTGGGGGGATATCCGAAATGGAATTCAGGTGTTCCAGTTCTGAGGTGGATACTGGCCGGCGACGCCGCCGTCTTCGCAGCGAATCTCTTCGCGAAAAGTCGGAGTGGTGCGCGAAAACTCAGGAGCGTTTTGCCTTGACGCCGCGGTGAACCGCGTCGTACATTCTTGATTGTCATCTGGAGTGATCCAGGGATGCTGAAGGCGGGTAACCGCCGGAGGCGGCATCCGACCTAGCTCCCGCAAGGGAGGGGCGCATCGGCTGAAAGGCACGGTGCGGTCGCCGGGCCGGCTTCCACATCGGGCTTCGGTTCGAGGTGGGGGACAGGAGTGGATCGCAAGGTACATTTCGACCGGTGAACCCCGAGAGGGTTGAGGCTTCGGCCGAGGCTCCCTCGGGGTTTCCCGCGTCCAGGGTGTGCCCCCACCGCCACCCGAGCAACGAGCCGAGCGGCGTGGCGGTACGATGCCGGCATGGCTTACCCCCGCAGACTTCTCACCGAGAACGAGTCCGTCGTCCGTGAATTTCGACCGCATTGGCGTCTGCTGTTCTTCCCGTTCTTGTGGGCCGTGCTGTTCACCGCAGCGATCGTCGCCACCTGGGTGGTCCGTCCCGACGTCCCCACGTTCGACTGGGCCGTCACCGGCGTGGCGATCATCGGACTCATGAGGTTCAGCATCTATCCGTTCGTGTCGTGGTGGTTCACCCACTACATCCTCACCAATCACCGGTTGATCAGACGGGGTGGGATCATCGCCCGAGCCGGCAAAGAGATCCCTCTCGAGAACATCAACGACCTGTCCTTCTCGCAGAACCCCCTCGAGCGGGTCCTGCGTGCGGGCGACCTCCTCATCGAATCGGCCGGTGAGCAGGGTCAGGAGCGGTTCGCCGACATCCCCGACCCCGAAGCGTTTCAGAGCCTCGTGTACAAGGTTCGGGAGATCCGGTCCAAGGAGATGTCCTCCGGCCACGGCGCCGAGTCGACCGACGCCGCCTCCGTGCTGGAGCGCTTCGGCTCCCTCCTCAAGGAAGGGCTGATCACCCGCGAGGAGTACGACCGCAAGAAGCAGGAGATCCTCGGATCGTCTGAGCCTCCCGCAGCGGGCTGAACGCTCCGGTTCGACAGCCGGTAGATTCCACGCCACCCGTTTCGAGGAGGGGGTGCGCGTGCCTCACATGATGGACGACTTCCCGCTGCTGCTGTCGACGCTGTACGACCATGCGGTTCAGATCCATCCCGGCCGTGAGATCGTCTCGGTCGAGAGCGACCTGTCGATCCGGCGCAGCACCTACGGCGACACCGACGACCGGGTGCGGCGCCTGGCGAGTGCCCTGAGCGCTCTCGGTGTGGGTGAGGGCGATGCCGTCGGGACGTTCGCGTGGAACAACCTGCGCCACCACGAGCTCTACTGGGCGACCGCCAACACCGGCCGGGTGTGCCACACCCTCAACATCCGGCTGTTTCCCGATCAGCTCTCGTACATCGTCAACCACGCCACCGACAAGGTGCTGTTCGTGGATCCGAACCTCATCCCACTCGTCGAGCGGTTCGCCGTCGACCTGAGCACCGTCGAACAGTTCGTCGTCATGGGGGCGTCGGTGCCCGACTCGTCGCTGCCCAATGCCATCGCCTACGAGGACCTGATCGCCGACGCCACACCGTGGGGTGCCTGGCCGCTGCTCGACGAGCGATCGCCGATGATGCTCTGCTACACGTCGGGGACGACCGGCCACCCCAAGGGCGTCGCCTACACGCAGCGGTCCACCTACCTCCACACCCTGAGCGGGCTGGCATCGTTCCCGATCTCGGCGGCCGACACCGTGCTGCCGGTGGTGCCGATGTTCCACGCCGCCGCCTGGGGGTACCCGTTCTCGGCGACCACCGTGGGCGCCAAGCTCGTGTATCCCGGTCCCGACCTGTCGGCGAAGGGTCTCGTCGACCTGTTCGCCCGCGAACAGGTGACGTTCGCGGCCGGCGTGCCCACGGTGTGGGGCAGCATCCAGCAGTACCTCATGGAGCATTCCGACGCCGACACGTCGAGCATCCGGGTGTTCCTGTGCGGCGGCTCTGCCGTGCCGCGAGCGCTCATCGAGTGGTTCCACCGCGAGCGGGGCATCCTCGTGCAGCAGGGGTGGGGGATGACCGAGACGAACCCGGTCGCCTCCGTGGCGGCGCTTCTCCCCGAGCATGCCGACCTCCCCTTCGACCAGCAACTCGACCGTCTCGAGACCGCCGGCCTGCCGATTGCCGGACTCCAGGTGAAGATTCTCGACGAGGCCGGCGAGGAACTGCCCTGGGACGGCGTCGCCTTCGGTGAGCTGCTCATCCGGGGGCCGTGGATCGCCGCCGAGTACTACCGGGACGATCGCCGCGAGCAGTTCGTGGATGGGTGGATGCGCACCGGAGACGTCTGCAAGATCACCCCCGAGGGGTACGTGGTGATCACCGATCGCGCCAAGGACGTCATCAAGTCGGGCGGCGAGTGGATCTCGTCCCTCGACTTGGAGCGCGAGTTGATGGCCCATCCCGCCGTCGCCGAGGCGGCCGTCATCGGGGTCAAACACGTCAAGTGGCAGGAGCGGCCGCTGGCACTCGTCGTCAAGCGCCCGGGGATGGAGGTCACCGCGGATGAGCTGCTCGAGCATCTCGGCCACCGGGTGGTCAAGTGGTGGCTGCCGGACGTGATCGAGTTCGCCGACGAGCTCCCCAAGACCGGCACCGGCAAGTTCGACAAGAAGGTCGTCCGCGATCGGTTCAGCGACGTGCTCCTCGGTGAGTAGCCGTACCGGCGTTGGTGCGCCGTGAGCGCCGACACACCCGCGGTTCGCGCCGTCAAGGCCTCGGGACTCGCCCACACGATCGTCGAGTACGGACGAGCGGCGTCGGTCGAGGAGGCGGCAGGCGCCCGTCGTGTCGCCGTCGACCGGGTCATCAAGACGATCGTGGTCAGGCGTGGCGACGGCGACTTCGTGATGGTGCTCGTGCCGGGAGATCGGGTGATCGACTGGTCGAAACTGCGCAAGGTGCTCGGCGTGTCGCGGATGTCGCTGGCACGACCCGACGAGGCAATCGCCGCCACCGGGTACCGGCCGGGGACGATCACGCCGTTCGGGTCGACAACCGCGTTGCCAGTGGTCGCCGACGCCTCGATGGATGGTCTGGCCTCGATCGGGGGCGGCGCATCAGGCGTGGCGATCAACGTCGACGCCGCAGAGCTGATCGCGTTCCTTGGGGCCGAGGTTGCCGACGTGACCAAGCTGGGGTGAGTGGTCGGGTCGGTGCCGGCGGGGGGCTTCAGGATCGCACTCGGTGTCCCGCGCGCGCCGCCCCTTGCGCCGCCGCGGATGGGTGATCCCGGAGGCGAGGGAAGGCACAGGTGATCCGAGAGGCAGAGCATGCGGCGGTTGACGGCTGATCGCATGGCGGTCTTGAGCGGTGCCGTTCGGGAGCCGCGCACCGGCGCGTGGCTTCCCGGTGTGTCACGACTTCGTATGCGCTCGGCCATTCGTGACCTGAGAGGGCGCGCCGATAGGCGCGGACTCGGCGGTTGGGGCTGGGGATCCCAACCGCACCGCGATGAGGCCTGCGGCCGAAGAGCCTTCAGCATTGCGCAAGAGCGCCCGCCTATTGGCGGACGCTCTGAGTCGAGGCATCGACCTCCTTCTTGGAAACCCTGCTGACCTACGATTGCGTCGTAGATCCAGTGATGATCCAACCTGCCGGCGACCGTCGCCTCGAGGC
>DATECY010000049.1:0-6767 GCA_035286665.1 Acidimicrobiia bacterium | reverse complement strand
GAAGCCGAAAGACCCGCCGGTCCGCGCAGGCGGCGGCAGAGGACGCGGCCGGTCGACTCGCAGCAGAAACGAAGCGTTCCGAGCTTCTCGCCGCCGGCGAGCGTGAGGCGGCATGGTCGACCGGAGCGATGACTCGCATCGCCGAGGCACGACTCTCGGCGCTCGACTCGGCCGCGACCGCGCTCGAAACCGCAGGCCGTGAGGCGGCGAGCCTCGAGAGCACCATCGACGCGGTGCGCGACGACCTCCGCGCCACCCAGGACGATCTCGCCGCAGCTCGCCGCGATCTGGGTGCTGCCGGAGACAGGTTGGCCGAGTTGGAGACCGAACTCGCCCAGCGCGCACCCCAAGCGCAGGACCACGATGCGTCTGACCTCGCCGAACGGGTCGCAGCCCTCTCCGAGGAACTCGCCGATGCCCGGCGTTCGGTCGCCGCGCACGCAGCAGAGGCCCGTGAGCTACGGCATCGTCTCGCCGTCGCTCAGCAGACCACCTCCATTCCATCATCACCCTCGCTGGACGACCTGAGGTCCGAGGTCGAGAGCCTCAGGCGGCAGGCGGCCGATCCGGGCCTGCAGATTCGCATCGCCGAGTTGGAGGCGACGCTGACCGCGGAGCGCTCCCGCTTCGCCGCAGCGGCCTCGGTCGTCCCGGCCGATCCCGAAACGGCATCCCGGATCGCCGAACTCGACGCCAAGCTGAGCGCCGCCGATGTCGCCGCAGCCGCGGCGACCCAACGTCGCGTCGCGCTCGAGTCGGCGATGACCGAACTCAGGGCACGAGCGGCCGCCGGCGAGAGGGAAGCCGAGCTCCTGCGCGAGCACGTGGAAGCCGGGCGTCTCGAGATCGAACGACTCCGGTCTGCCGCCGACGATGCGCGTCGCGAGGCCGACCGCAGGGTGGCGGCCGCCGCGGCCCGCATCACCGATCTCGAAAAGTCGGCAAGATCCGGAGACCGAGACTCGGCGATCCTCACGGCACGCGATGCCCTCATCGCCGACCTCGAACAGCGGCTTGCCGCACTCGGATCGGCACGCAACGCCGAACTGCGTCGCCTCAACGACAAGATCACCTCCATGGAGCGGCTCTATGTGGACGTCGAGGTACGCGATCGCCGAATCTCGACGCTCGAAGAGGACCTCAAAGACACCGCCGAGGCCCGAGACGCCGCTTTGGCTGAGATCGCGGCCATGGAGCGCGAGGCCATCGGCCTGCGGACGGCTCACGGCCAGGCCGCCGTTGCGCTCGAGCGCTTCGCCGGCATCGAGCGCGAACTGCTTTCGACCAGGGCTCGGGTGACGGAGCTCGAGCAACAGCTGGACGACTCGGTGCTCGGTCCCGAGGTCGAGCGTCTCCGCCGTGCGCTCGAAGCAGAGCGCGATCGGGCCGACCGAGCCGTACAGCGATCGGCCCTGGCCGAGGACCGACCGGTCACCTACGCCGCGTGGGACACCATGGCTCGCGCACGGATCGAAACGGCGGTCGCCGAGGCCGTGAGACCGCTCCAGGCCCGGGTCGATCACCTCCACGAGGTCGTCATCGAGAAGGAGCGGCGCCTCGCCGCACTGACTCAGCCGCCGACACGCCCCGCCGGACCCGACGACCTCACCCGCATCCGGGGCATCGGCCCCAAGATCTCCGCGATCCTCCACGGGCTCGGCATCACGACATTCCGTGACATCGCCTCGTTTTCCGACGACGATGTGCTCCGCGTGGGCGCTCACCTGCCGGTGTACGGTGGGCGAATCATCGACGACGACTGGATCGTCCAGGCCCGCGATCTCGCCGGTTAGGCGGGTCTTTGGCTCGACCAGCAAGCGTCCGATAGAGGAGGATCGGTGTCGGAGGTCTCTGTGCAGCTCGCGATGGTTGGCGGCTCGGCGCTCCTCATCGGCTTCGTCGTCGGCCGGCTGTTTCGACGCGGGGGAAATCACGGCTCCGAGGAGGCTGATTGGAGGGTCCGGGTGGCGGCGCGCGACCGCGACCTCGGCGACGCCGTCGAGCGTCTCGCCGACGCCGAGATCGAACTCCAGGCACTTCGCGAGCGCCTCATGGCCCTCCCGAGCCGCGACCCGGAGACGGAAGCACAGATCGCGGATCTCACCGAGGAACTGGGCCTCGCCGATGACGAGCTCACCCGGCTTCGCTCGCTCGGCGTCGACAAGTCGCCCGCCGGCTCCTCCGCTCTCGCCCGACGCCTCGAATCACTCGAGGTCGAACTGTCCACCCTCGCGTCGTTGCGATGCCCCGACCCGTCGGCGCATCGCCGCTCGCTGGCGGGCTCGCAGGCTCCGGCTGCTCCACCACCGAAGGACGACGATCTCACCCTCATCACCGGCGTGGGACCGGGACTCGCCGAAATCCTCCGAGCCATGGGGTACCGGACCTTCACCGACATCGCCGGTCTGAGCGACGACGATCTCGAGGAGATCACCCAAGTCGCCGGCGGCGTCATCGGCTCATCCGCCAGGGAAGGCTGGGTCGAGTCGGCTCGGCGGCTGGCAGCCCACGACGCCGCCTGATCCGGTCGCAGATCAAGACGAAGATGGGATGATCTGTCATCATGTCCCTCGTCGGCCAGCTTCTCATCGCCTCGCCGATGCTGGCTGATGCGAACTTTGCCGACGGGGTCGTTCTGATCTGTGTACACGACCCCGAGGGAGCGGTCGGCGTCGTGCTCAATCGTCCGACCGAACTGGCCGTTGCCGAGCATCTCCCCGATTGGGGAGATGCGGCAGTGCCACCGGCGGTGGTGTTCCTCGGCGGCCCGGTCCAGATCGAGGTCGCCATCGGCATCGCAACACTCGCCTCCGGCGTCACCGAGTGGACCGCGGTCGTCGGCGATACCGGAATGATCGACCTGGGGTCGGTGTCATCGGGACTGGTCGGCCGAGCTCGGATCTTCGCCGGATATGCAGGCTGGGGTGAAGGTCAGCTCGATGCCGAGGTGACGAGAGGGGACTGGATCGTCGTGCCCGCCGACCCCGACGATCCATTCGACGCCGATCCGACCGGCCTCCGCCGACGGGTCCTGAGCCGGCAGACGGACGCCACCCGCTTCTACGCCGACTACCCCGACGACCCCGGCCTCAACTGAGCGATCCGTGGTGCCACCAGGCGATCTTGAGCGACGGCAGCCGGCACTCCCGAGCCGGCCACCAACCCTGCGGTCGACCTAGAGAGCACGACGCCGAAGACGCCAACCCCAAGACCGGGACCAACGAACCGCTCGCGTACCCCTAGAGCGCCGGCGGATAGGCGGGCGCTCTAGCGCTGATGCCATTGGCTCTTCGCCTGACGGCTCATCGCGGTGCGGCCCGGGTCCCTGCCCAGGCCGCCGAGGCTCCGCCTATCGGCTGAGCCTCTTAGGGGAGATACTGCTCGACGAGTCCGGTCGCCTGGCCGCCGTTGACATACAGCCACACCGCACAGAACTCGCCGGGGCACGGAACGAAGGATGCACCCGAAGGCCACGACGCCGCCGAGATCTGCGTCTCCTCGATCGTCACCGGATCCACGATGAACACATCGGCCCCGCCGTCGATGGGCACACTGTATGTCTTGGGGTTCTGATTGCGGATGTAGAAGTCGAAGGCCTCCGCAGCGTCGGCGGTGGCGGCGGCGACGGCGGCGTCGCCGGTGAAGAAGCAGGCGAGGTCGAAGGTGATGGTCGCCCCGGAGACCGACGTGGCGTAGCCGAACCAGACGCCGTTGGGGAGGATGTCTGCATTCACCACGCACCCCGAGCCGTTGGGGTCACCGGCGCTCCCCAACACGTCGGGGAAGAAGGAGCTCGAATCGACCGCGTACACGATCGTCGTCGTCGTCGTCACTGCCGCCGTCGTGGTCGTGACGACCGCCGTCGTGGTGGCGGCATCGGTGGTGGTCGTGACCGGCGCCATGGTCGTCGTAGCCGCCGTCGTGGTCGTGGTCGTTGCAGTGGTGGAGGCAGCGCTGTCGTCGCCGCATGCCGCGGCGAGGAGGGCCACGAGCACCGTCAGGATGAGGATGCGCTTCACAAGAGCCTCCTAGTCGGGGGTGTTGGGTTCTGGAGCATCGACCGTCACCGCGCCTTCGCCGAGCCGTCACGCCCCCGATCGAGCGTCCTCGACGCCCCCAGGTCCGAACGGAGGTCGAGTGTCTCGGCCGCTTGCGGCACGGCGGCGACGCGGCCATTCAGCATCGCGGCACAGGGTATCGCGGCCGGTGGATGCCGGTGGGTTTCAGACGCCGTCAGGCGGCCGAACGAATCCTCGTCACGGTCGCAGGCGCCGCCTTCGTCGCCTGGCGCACCCGTCGCGAGGTCATGACCCGATAGCCGGTGAGGAACACGACGAACAACACGACGACGATCGTCGCACCCAGGTACAAGGGGTTGCGTGCGTCCGTTCCCGCCGTCGCCCCATGCACGATCGCCATCCAGAACAAGGCGTAGCTGCCGAAGTGGATGAAACGCCACAACTTCCGAGGAAGGCGCTTCATCAGCAACGACGTCCCCTCGATGGCCACGAGCAGGTACAGACCCACGACGCCCCAAGCGACGGGCCCCGGCTTCCATTCGGAGGCAAGCGGGACGAACAGCTCGGACATCCCGAAGTGGGCATACGAGTCGGCCACGAGACCGGCGAGATGGACCACGGTGAAGGTGACCGCAAGTCCGCCGAGGAACCGGTGGAGGTCGAGCAGCCACTTCGGAGTGGGGCGGCCGTTGAGGATCCTGGTGGAGTACAGCAAGCCCCACACCACCGACGCCGTGAGGATGACGAGTGCGATGATCCCCGACGACCTGGCCACGTACCACCAGATCTGCTCGTTCATGACAGGTACGCCTCCATTCCACCGACGAGACGCACGCCACCGTCGGCGGTGACCACCAGGCCCGCGGTCTCCTCCAGGCCCTCAGTTCCGGGGTCCTTGCCGATGAGGTCCTTGGTGGCCACCTCGGCCCACCACCCCTCGGCGGCGACGACGGTCGCCAGCACGACGTCGCCCGCGACCGACCGACCCTGACGCGGGTCGATGAGGTGGTGCACGGTCTCGCCATCGACGGTCCACCGGATCGTGCGCGTCGTGCTCGTGGCGACGGCGCCGGCAGTCATCGACACCGTGCCGAAGTAGCCACCGGCGGCGGGTTCGTCGATGGCGACCGACCACGCCGAGCCTCGAGGCGGATCGCCTTCGGCTCTGAGGTCCCCGCCGATGCTCACCATCGCACCGGCGGCACCGTCGGCCATGAGCTGGCAGACCACCAGATCGGCGGCAAGGCCCTTGCCGATCCCTCCGGGGTCGAGGTGCACTCCCTCGGGGAGTGCGACCACCCTCGCATCGTGCGCCACCACGATGCCCTCGCAGCCGGGAGCAGGGCGGGTGCCGCCGAAGCCGACCCGGGCGGGAACGGACTCGAAGCTCCGGTCGTATCCGTGGGTGACGAGGGCGTCCAGCACGGTTGGATCGAACCGGCCCTCACTGGCCCGCCAGCCTTCGATGGCGCGCTCGACGAGGACGATCGTCTCCCAGGACACCACCGCCGATCCCGCCTCGTTGAGCCGTGACAGCTCACTGGAGGGCAGGAACCGGCTCCATTTCGCCTCGAGGTCTTCCACCATTCTCCGAGCACCGTGCAGCAGCCGTGGGTCGCCGGTGACGATCACGTGCACCGGCGACCCCATCGCCTGGAACGTGAGCTCGCTCAATGCCCGCTTCCCTTGGTCGTAGTCGCCGCCGGGCTGCTCTGGGTGGCCGGCTTCGGCTTCGGCTTCGGGCTGACCGTGGCGCCGGCCGTCCGGGCCGGTGCCGGAGGCACCGTCACCACGGTCACCTCGCGCCCTGCCGGCACCGCCTGGAACACGATGTCGGGCTCCGGGGGCGGTGGACTCGACACCACCACGATCCGATGGATGACTGCGGTGGGCTGGGCCGTGTCGGCAGCCGAGGCGGCCGATCCGGCCCCGATGAACGCCACGATGCTCAGCATCGAGGCCGCGCTCAGCCCGGCCACCAGCACCCGACTCGCCAGCGCCGGTGCGCGGCGTGCCTTGTGGAGCACGTCTCGGGGAACCGGAGGCTGGGCGGGAGCGTGTGGCGACGTCGCCGCTCCCGCACGCCTGGCGGCGAGGGCCGCCAGGCGTGCGTCCCGATCAGTCGTCATCGCCGTCGTCCTCGTCCTCGTGGTCGTCGCCGCCCTCGTCCTCGTCGTCGTCGTCGTACTCGTCGTCGTCGTCGTACTCGTCGTCGTCGTCCTCGTCGTCGTACTCGTCGTCGTCGTACTCGTCGTCGCCATCAACCGTGGTGGGAGTCGATGCCCCCGCGTCGTCGACGAGCCCGCCGTCCGCCGAGAGAACGATCACGACCTCGTCCGCCTGGCCTTGCACCGGGACGATCACCGTCTGCTGTGCCTGGCTGGTGATCGATCCCGGTCCGTCGATCGGATTGCCGGCCTCGTCCACGTACTCGGTGATCACCACGGTCTCGTCGGTCGTCGCCACCGACTCCGAGGCGGATGCCGGTGCGCCGCCGCCAAAGGCGACGGCGAGGGCACTCATCCCGCCGACCACCGTGAGCACGAGTGCGCCCGCTGCGGCGAGAACTGTCTTGCGGTCCATGTCTGTGGCCTCCTTGAGGTTTGTCGTGCCAGCAGCATGGGCGCGGGGGCCTGAAGACATCCTGAAGACCCCCGCAGGGGGTTCGGAACCTCGAGCAACGCCTGTGTCGGTCATCACGCCGGTCGACCGAGTGTCGACGAGACCCACCGGGTGTGCGCGGGCGCG
>DATECY010000048.1:0-8178 GCA_035286665.1 Acidimicrobiia bacterium | reverse complement strand
CCCCGCCGGGCGAGCCGGCAACGGAGGTGGACCCACCGATCGGGAGAAACGCGGAGCCGGTGCCGCCTGCATCACACCCTCGACCTCGACGAAAGTGCCTCTCACCACGAGGTGGGGATCGGTGGGAGCCTCGGCGATGGTGAGGACCGGGGCCACGCAGGCGTCGGCTCCGGCGAAGAGCGCCGCCCACTCGTCTCGCGTACGCGATGAGAACACCTCGGAGAAACGCTGCTCGAGGGCGTCCCAGCCGCTCCGGTCGTACTGGCCGGGCAGATCCGCTTCGTCGAGGCCGAGCCCGGCCACCAGCGCCGCGTAGAACTGGGGCTCGAGCGCCCCGACGGCGACGAAGCGATCGTCCGACGTCCGGTAGCACCGGTAGAAGGGGGCGGCACCGTCGAGCAGGTTGTCGTCGCGGCGGTCGGTCCACAGCCCTCGAGCCGCGAGTCCTTGGATCATCGTCATCAGCAACGCGCTGCCATCGACCATCGCGGCATCGACCACCTGCCCCATTCCCGAAGACTCGCGCTCCATGAGCGCGGCGAGTACTCCGACGACGAGCAGCATTCCACCGCCGCCGAAGTCGCCGATGAGGTTGAGGGGTGGAGGAGGCGGCCGATCCGCCGGGCCGACCGGGTGGAGAGCGCCGGCGACGGCGATGTAGTCGATGTCGTGGCCGGCTTCGCGGGCGCGGGGACCGTCCTGACCCCATCCGGTCATTCGTCCATACACCAGCCGCGGGTTGCGAGCAGCGCATTCCGCAGGGCCGACGCCGAGACGTTCGGCGACGCCGGGCCGGTAGCCCTCGATGAGCACGTCGGACCGCTCCACCAGCCGCATGACGACCTCGACGGCCTCGGGTCGTTTGAGATCGAGCGTGATCGACGCAGCACGACCCCGCAGCAGCGGATCCATCGGCGCCGCAGCCAAGCCGCCCCCGGCCCGCTCGACCCGCACCACCCGGGCACCCAGGTCGGCGAGCACCATCGCGGCGAACGGCCCGGGACCGATCGAACCGATCTCGACCACGGACAGACCGGCGAGGGGACCACTCATGAGGCCGCCGCCCCGCTGACGACCCGAGTGTTTCCCAGGTCGTCGCAGTCGAGGACGATCAGGTCCTCGACCCGGTCACGCATCGCCGGGACGTGGCTGACCACGACCACCACCCTGCCGGCGTTGCCGGCCACGAGCCGCTCGATCCCGTCCATGGCCAGGTCGAGATGCTCGGAGTCGAGGCTGCCGAAGCCCTCGTCGAGGAAGAAGGCGTCGAGGCGTCCTCCCTCCCGAGCGACGATCTCGGCGAGTGCCAACGCCAGTGCCAGCGACGCCAGGAAGGTCTCGCCTCCGCTCAGCGACGCCGGAGAGCGCACCAGGTTGGCGGCGTTCAGGTCGACCACGTCGAAGTCCGAGTCGTCGCTGAACCGATATCTTCCGGCGGTGAGGGTCTCAAAGTGGGCACCGGCAAGATCCGCCAGCGACCGGCGCCGCTCGTCGAGCACGAACTTCAGGAAGCCCGAGGGTCTCAGATCGGTGTGGAGGCGTTCGAGCAGGCCACTCTTGGCCACCATCGCCTGCTCCTCGGCGCCGAGGCTGTTCAGCTCGGCGAGGCGCTTCTCGGCGGCACGCACCTCGGCCGCGATCCCCGACGCCTCCTTCGCCGCCTCGGTCGCCACCTCGACGATGTCGTCCGACGCCTCCAGGCCGGCGCCTTCCAGCAGATCGATCCGGGCGCGACCGGCGGCCTCGAGGGCGTGGACCGCCTGCTCGCGGGCCTCATCGGCACCGAGGCGACGCGTCATCCACTCGTCACGAAGCGATCGGAGCGCGGCCTCGATGGCCGCGGCATCATCACCCCCATCGACGTCCACCCCGAGCTTGCCCCCGAGGGTGGCGAGGTCGGTGCGGAGCCGGGCGAGCTTCCTGGCGGCCGTCGTCGACCGCTCCCGGGCGGCGTCGAGGGCCGCTCGGGCCGCATCCGCGGCGGCGCGTGCGGTTCGCTCGGGGGCTTCAGCACCGCCGACGGCGGCACGCACGAGAGCGAGTCGCTCCATCGGATCACCCTCGCCGAGGATCTCGGCGGCGCGTGCGAACCGATCGGCGAGCACCCGATCGGCTTCGGCGACGGCGGCGGCGACGCTTGCCGCGGCACCCCTCGCATCGGCGACTCTCTTCTGCGCAGCAGCGGACCCGGCAGTCCGCTCGGCGAGCGCCGCCTGCGCCGCGGTGTCCTGCTTCCGGGCGGTCCCGGTGACGGCAACGGCTTCGGCGAGAAGGCGGTCGGCTGCATCGATCCCGGGAGCGTCGGCGGCGGCAGGGAGTCTCGCCACGACCTGAGCACACACCGGGCACGGCTCACCAACGGCGAGATCGGCCCGGAGCAGCGCCGCTCGGTCGGCCTGGTGGGCGGCGTGGAGATGCTCCCGGGCGCCATCCTCGGCTGCGGCCGCCGCGGCCACGGCCGTTCGGGCGGTCTCGGCGGTCGCCGCGGCGGCGACGGCGGCTTCGGCCGCCGTCGTCACCGACTCCTCCGCGGTGGCGAGAGCGGCGGCGGCTTCGGCGGCCCGCCGCCGCTCCCGCTCACGTGCTTCGGCGGCTCCCACCACCGCGGCGGCGAGGTCGGCGGCCCGTTCCAGGGCAGCACGCCCCCCGACGCCGGCGAGAGCAGCCTCGAGCGCCGCCGCGGCCGATGAGGCCTCATCCGAAGCCGCCGCGGCAGCCGACTCGGCGGCCGTCAGCTCGGCGGCGGCCGACACCGACTCGGCGAAGATCCCCTCGGTCGCCTCCTGCGACGGCACCTGGTCGGCGAGGGCGTCGAGGCCGGCGAGTTCCTTCGTCCGCGTGGCCGCCTTCGCCTCCGCCTCCCGGATGACGTCCTCCGCCTGGCTCACCGACACCCGGAGCGCACCGAGGACAGCCTCCCGCTCCTCCGCCACCACCAGATCGGCCCGGCGGGTGGTGAGCAGGGCCCGGTCGTTCCCGGCGCTCGCCCGCCGCTCCGCCACCAACTGCAACTTCGCGCCGAGGGAGTCGAGGCGGGCCTTGATGATCTCGCGCATGGCATCGAGACGCTCGAATCCGAAGACCCCCTTGAGCACCTTGTTGCGCTCGGTGCCGGTCGCCTCGAGGAATCCAGCGAACTGGTTCTGGGCGAGCAGCACCGATCGGCGGAACGCGTCGAAGTCCATCCCCAGGATCGACTCGATCTGCGCGGTCACCTCGCGTTCCTTGTCGGCGACCTCGACCGGCTCATCCCCCCCGAGCCGGTACAGCGTGTGCGCCGACGCCCCCTTGCGACGCAGCACCCGCACCACCTGCCAGGTGACGCCATCGACCACGAAGGTGAGGGCGACGTGGGCGGTGTCGTGCCGCTGGTTGATGAGCGTCTTGGTCTCGCGATCGATCCGGGGCGTCTTGCCGTAGAGGGCGAAGGCGATCGCGTCGAGGATCGACGACTTGCCGCTGCCGATGGGTCCGACGATCCCGACGAGCGACCGGCCGGTGAAGTCGAAGGTGGCCTCGTCCGCATAGGACCGGAACCCGCGCAGCGTCAGCTCATGAGGTCGCATCGGCCAGCTCGCTCTCGATCTCGGCGAACAGCGCAATCAATTCCGTGGACGGCCGGGTGCCATGCGCCCCGTGGTGGTACTCCGCATAGAGATCGACGAGGGGTCGCCCGGCGGTCGCCACACGCTCCGTCTCGGCCCGGTCATACCGCGCCCGGACCTTGACGACCCCGGGGAAGACCTCGCGGATGCGATCCATGAGCCCGGGATCGGGCCCCTCGGTGTCAACGGTCACGTCGAGGAAGGCATCGGCCAGGTCGGTGCGGGCTGCCACGTCGTCCCAGGGCCCCTCGACCCGAACGAGCGGCCTTCCGGCGAGCAGCGGGATCGATCGCACCGTGGCGGGAACACCGGGAACGGTGTCCACGATCACCACCCGCTTCTGCTCGCCGGCCTCACCGAAATCCAGTTGGAGGAGCGAGCCGGCGTACTCGGCGGGGACCCTGGCACCGGGGACGGGCTGAGGGGCGTGGATGTGCCCCATCGCCACGTAGTCCACGGTCGTCGGGACTGCGACGTCGGTGGCGGCGTATGCCTCCCCCATGTGGAGCTCGCGCTCACCGCGGGGGGCCGCGGTGGCCACCTTCACCCCACCGACCATGAAGTGCGCGACGAGGGCGGTGGTGTCGTCGGGACCGGCGATCTGGCCGAGTGCGCGGGCGTATGCCTCGCTGATGAGGCGGATCCGATCGGCGTAGGTGCCGTACCACTTGTCCGCCCGCGCCATGAAGTCGACGACCTGGGCGGCGCGCAGGAAGGGAATGCAGGCGACGTGGGCGGTGCCGTGCGCGGTGGCGACGGTCACCACTCCACCTTCCCCCGGCGGCTTGATGCGGCCGATCAGGTGCACGCCGAATGGGGCGAGAAACGGGGCGAGTGTCTCGAAGAACTCGGGTGAGTCGTGGTTCCCGGCGACGACGATCACCGGCCGCCGCCCCCCGTCGGAGAGGCGGACCAGGCCGTCGAGCCCGAGACGAAGGGAGTCGACCGGGGGCAGGGGGCGATCGAACAGGTCGCCGCTGTGGAGGACGAGGTCCGCGCCCTCGCCGGCGGCGATGCCCACGACCTCGTCGATCGTGGCGCGGTACTCCTCGATCCGGTCGTGGCGCTCGAGGCGCTTGCCGACGTGCCAGTCGGAGGTGTGGAGGATTCTCATCGGAGGCAATTCGCAATTCGCAATTCGCAATTCGATGGTCCGGCGATGGGCGAAGGGCGATGAGCGATGGCGCGTCGGGGCCGGTTCGCGGAAGGAACGACCGTGGACATTGGACCTTGGACGTTGGACGGAGAGGCGACGTTCGACGTTCGACGTTCGACATTCGACGGACGGCCGATGGGCGATGAGCGATGAGCGATGGGCGATGAGCAAGAACGCGGCGGAGCGGGCCCGCGGAGGCAAACGGGCGGCCGGCGATTTGCGAATTGCGAATCGCGAATCGCCGACGAGCCAAGCGAGCGCACCTAGAGCCCCTTGAACACGTCGGCCTCGTCTTCGGCGACCTCTTCCTTGCGGGTGGCCCAGGGGGGGAATGGGAAGTCGACGACGAGGGGGACGGGGATCGACGGCTGGGAGATCACCATCGTGCCCGGCTTGAGGAGGCGGGCACGCGCCCTCGTCGAGGGGAGCATCCAGCCGTATTCGGAGCGCTCGGCCTCGGCGGCGTCGAGGCGTCCGGTCACCCGCAACGCGGCGTTCTCGAGCACCTCGGGGGCCACCCGCGACGCGGTCTGCTGGGCTCCGACGAGCAGGACGCCGAGCGACCGCCCCCGCTGGGCGATGTCGATGAGCATGTCCTTGATCGGGCTCTGGCCATCCCGTGGGGCGTACTTGTTCAACTCATCGAGCACCACGACCGAGAGCGGGAACCGCTGGCCGCTCCCCTCCTTCTCGGCGAACGCCTCAGCGAGTAGCGCCCCGACCACGAACCGCTGCCCGAGCTCGTGGAGCGACTGGATGCCGACCACGGTGATCTGCGCGGCGGAGCGGTCGATGCGCCGGCTCTCGCCGGGCTGGATGAGGTGCCCGACCCGGACGACCGCGGCGTGGAGACGCCGCATGAACGCCGAGACCGTGCCGCCCTGGACCCGGCCGGTCCAGCGGAGATCTGGCTCGCCGTCGACCGGGTCGAGGAACTCCTCGAGCGCGGCGGCGAACCCGTCGAGGTCCTCGATCACCCGCTCGCCCTTGTTGGGCTTGACCAGCGATCCCGGCACGTGGCCCTCGGATGGATCTCGCAGGACGACGGCTCCCGGGACCCCGGCGACGTCGACGGCGAACCGGCGCAGCTGGGACTCGACCCGCTCGGCGACGAAGGAGATCTGGTTGCGGGCGTCGTTGGCATCGGTGAACAGGAACCGCAGCAGCCCCTCGTCGATCAACTCCCGGGGGGTCCAGGCGAACACCTCGACGTCCTGACGACCGGCGATGTCGGGGACGAGGACGTCGCCCGACCGGGGCCGGGCCGGCGCCCACAGCGACACCGAGGGGAACGCCTGCGGCTCGACGCCGAGCGCCGCCCACTGCTCGGCGGCGGCCGGGGAGAAGTCGCGGTTCGGCTTGTCGAGCCAGAGCAGGTCCTCGCCCTTGACGTTGAACACCAGGACCCGCAGGTTCTTGCCGGCGTCGCCGACGATGTCACGCCGCCCGGTGAGCATGCGAAGGAAGAAGAGGGCGAACGAGGTCTTGGTGGCGACCCCAGAGATGCCCGAGATCGACATGTGGCCGCCCTTGCGCCCGTCGAAGAAGTCGAGGTCGACGTACACCGGCAGGCCGTCGCGCCCGAGGCCGACCGGGAGCGGACGCCCCATCTCGTCGACGTAGAGCGCCTTGTCGCGCGCCCCGCCGGTCGCCCGCTCCACGAGGCCGCCGGGATCGGGCGACACCCACAGCTCGGGGTCGACCCGGGTGACCGCCACCTGGGCGGAGCGGACCTTGCCGCCCGGCATGCTCCCCTCGTCGGCGATGCGGAACGTGTCGGACTCGAACGACGCCCCCTCGAACACCGCCTCGGACTCGGTGACGATCCCGTAAGTCGCCACCTCCCCCTTGCCGGGGACCTCGGTGCGGACGACGACGAGGTCGTCCAGTTGGAGGTACTGCTCGTCGTCGATGACCACCCGGAACTCCCGGGTGTTCGTGTGCTGGCTGCCGAGGACCCTGCCGACGCTCATGCGGCACCCTTGGCCAACGCGGTGCGCAGAGCCCGCAGTACCAGTCCGGCGTCTCCGAGACGGTGGCGGAGATCGCGTTCGAGCGCGGCGATCGGAACCAGGTTCTGCGGCGCTCGTGGATCGATGTGTGGCTCGGACCCGACCATCGGCAGGATCGCCGCCGAACGGTCGGCGATCGCCACCACCGACGCCCGGTCGAGCGCCCCCGACGCCTCGCAGCGGACGATGCCCGCCCACGAGTGGTCGTCACCCCGGTCGGTGAGCCGGACGTACCACGAGTAGCGGCGGAAGCGACCCTCGCCGATCGTGAACAGCGGGGTGCGGTGCGAGGCGGGAAGCAGGCCGACGATGGTGGCGTCCGGCAGGTAGGAGCGGCGGTGGCTCTTGACGTAGCCCATCTTGTCGTTGCGGGTGTACTCGTAGAGCGGCCCGTCGGCGACGACGAACTGTCCGGCATCGGCGAGCTCCTCGGCGATCATGGCCTCGGCGCGGCGCATCGAATCGTGGAATGCCCTGATGAGCGAGGCGGGGTCGTCGTCGGGCACCGACGCCGTCACGTAAGAGAGCCACGCGGGAAGTGGGGGCAGTTCGGGAGCGTGCCCGTCACCGAGCACGGCCATCCGCTCGATGACCCGGACGGTGATCTCGCTGCGGCGGGCGCGTCGGTCCCACACGACGGCGCCGGCGGCGAAGGACCCGCAGATGCCGGGCACCGGACCGGAGGGATCGTCGAGGAGGAGACGAGCGTCGATCCGGCGCACCCCGTCGACAAAGGCGACCAAGGGTATGCCGTCGTCGATGCCGGCGATCGGCTCCCAGGGACGATCTTCCACGTCGACGTCGACCGAGCCCTCTGCCGGTGAGAGGGCGTCCTCGGGTTCCACGGACGCCCCGTACTCGGGCGCCCACCCCTCGACGTGAAGGCGGGCCATGTCCGGCGATGGTAGCGAGGAGGGGTGACGATTCCCGGAGGCGGTGGCACACTCCGGTCGTGCCCGACGACGCCCTCCCCGAACCGTTTCTCGCCGAAGCGCGGGCGCTCGAAGACGCCTACCTCACCACCGACGACCCGATCCGCGGCTCGGGGTTCGGTGGCGGACCCGAGCGGTGGCGGGCAGAGCGCAGCCCGATCCTCGAGGCGATCGACGACGACGGGGCGTTTCTCGACGTCGGCTGCGCCAACGGGTTCCTCCTCGAATGCCTGGTCGCGTGGGCGGCGGAGCGCGGCATCTCGCTGGAACCTCACGGCGTCGACCTCGGAGCGCGCCTCGTCGCCGCGGCGCGGGAGCGTCTCCCCAGGCACGCAACCAATCTCCACGTCGGCAACGCCTGGGACTGGTCGCCGCCGCGGAGATACCGCTACGTGTACCTGCTCGCCGACCTGGTCCCCCCCGACGTGCTCGACCGACAGCTTGCCCGGGTCATGGCCGAGTTCGTGGAACCC
>DATECY010000047.1:0-21205 GCA_035286665.1 Acidimicrobiia bacterium | reverse complement strand
GAGGATCGCCTCCCACAGGTCGGTGCCGGTGCCGCAGAGGAAGTAGATCCGCGACGGGTCTCCCTCGGCCACGATGATCGACGAGACCGTCAGGCCGGTGCGATCCGCCGGTGCCCCCGCAGTGACGATCGTGACCGGAGCTACCAGGCGGCCCCGGAAGCGGCGCACCGGATCGCGGACTCCCTCGGGGTCCGTGAACGGGTGCTCATCGTGGATCACGGTCCCGAAAGGTAGCCATCCCGGGATCACAGGTTGCCGCTTTCGGTTGGGGCGGCGAGTATCGGAGTCGATGCCACTCCGCAGGGAACTCCGCACGGCCCTGGAGGCCGCCGATGCCGCCGACCGGGTGACTCTCGCCCGCTTCAAGGCGGCCGACCTGCGGGTCGACACCAAGAGCGACGCCTCCCCGGTCTCGGACGCCGACCGGGCCGCCGAGCAGGCGATCAGATCGGTCATCGCCGCCGCCCACCCCGGCGACGGGATCCTCGGCGAGGAGTTCGGGGAGACCGGGGGCACCGGCCGGCGCTGGATCATCGACCCGATCGACGCCACCATCAACTACGTGCGCGGCGTCCCGGTGTGGGGCTCGCTCATCGCCATGGAGGATGCCGATGGGGTCGCCGTCGGCGTGGTGTCGGCACCGGCGCTCCACACCCGATGGTGGGCGTCGCGCCGCGGCGGGGCATGGCACGAGGCGCGACCGATGCAGGTGTCCACGATCGACGCCATCGGTGACGCCCATCTCTCCCTCAACTCGATCACGGCCGCCGAGGCGGCGGGGAAGCACCTCGTCGCAGAGCTGAGCCGTCGCTGCGCCCGGACCAGGGGCTTTGGCGACTTCTGGTCGTTCATGCTCCTCGCCGAAGGGGCCGTCGACGTCGTGGTGGAACCCATGGCCAAGGTGTGGGACCTGGCACCGCTGATCCTGATCGTCGAAGAGGCCGGCGGACGGCTCACCGACTTCACGGGGGAACACACCATCAGCGGCGGCAATGCCGTGGCCACCAACGGAACGCTCCACGCCGAGGTGATGACGATCCTCGGCGCCTGAACGGCTACCCGGCCACGGTCGCTCGCTCGTCGGCGAACGCCGCCAGGGGTCCCGGGCCGAGGGCGGCCGCAATCGCCCGCCACCCGGCCGCGGTGACCTTGCCCCCGTCGGCGCTCTCCACCGATGCCGCCACCACCCCGGGAAGGGCGGCGAACAACCCGACCTGGTCGAGTTCCGCGGCCCGTGCCGCCGCCTCGATCGCCTTGTCCCCCTCCCCCGCCTCCAGCGCGTGAAGCGCCTGCTCCGCCGCGGTGAGCGCCTTGCGCTGCTGCTGGCCGTCGATCATCGACCCACCCCCTCGAAGGCGGCTACCACGTCGGCCATGAACGCCCGGCCGGCGGCTCCGTCGATCACCCGATGGTCGTACGACAGCGAGAGGGGCATCTCCTTGCCGACCACGACGACACCGTCCCTGACCACAGCCCTGTCCTCGGCACGCCCCACCGAGAGGATCGCCGTGGTCCCCAACGGGATGATCGGGGTGCCGTAGCCACCGCCGACCGCACCGATGTTGGAGACGGTGAACGTGGCGCCGCGCATCTCGGCGGCGGTGATCGTCCGTTCCCGCGCCGCGCCCGCCAATCGCATGATCTCATCCCCGAGCGCGGCGACGGCGAGATGGTCGGCGCCACGTACCACCGCGACCATGAGCCCTTCGCGGGTGTCGACGGCGAAGCCGACGTCGTAGTGCTTGCGGAGGACCAGGGTGTCGCCGTCGAGGCTGGCATTGAACGCCGGGTGACCTCGCAGCACGGGGACGATCGCCGCGATGAGCAGAGCCTCCAGCGGCATCTTCTTCACCGCTCCCCCGAGTCGGGACCGCTCGGCGAGGATCGCCGACGGGTCGGCGGCGGCGTAGGTGGTGACGTGCGGGATCTCCTGCCACGACCGCGTCAGGTTGCGGGCGATGGCGATCCGGGTCGGCGACAGGCGCCGGCGCTCGACCTCACCCTCGCCGCGCGGCGCGCCCTCGACGTCGCTGCGGGTGACCCTGCCGCCCGGCCCGGTGCCGGTGACCCCGGCCAGGTCCACCCCGAGGGCGGCGGCGAGTCGGCGAACGAGCGGCAGGGCAGGGGGACGGACGGTGGCGGGTGCGTCGGCCTCCTCGAGCGTCCCGACGATCGGTGCCGCTTCGGGCCGGTGGACCCGCCGGGAAGGAGCCGGGGCGGCGGCCGGCGACCAGGTCTCCCCGGCGTCTCCGATGACCACGAGGATCGAGCCGACCGCGATCACCGCGCCCTCCGGGCCGCCGTGCACCAGCACCACACCGGCGCGGGGCGCCGGGATCTCGACGACCGCCTTGTCCGTCTCCAACTCGACGACCGGCTGGTCGAGGGTGACCGTCGCACCCACCGAGGCGAGCCATCGCACGACGGTCGCCTCGGTGAGGCCCTCGCCGATGTCGGGAAGGAAGAACTCGAGTGCCATCAGGCCTCCAGGGTCCGGCGCGCCGCGGCGACGATCCGGTCGACGCCGGGGATGTAGTGCGTCTCCGAGCGCTTGAGGGGCACCACGGTGTCGTACCCGGTGACCCGCTCGACCGGCGCCAGCAGCGAGTAGAGCGCCCGTTCCTGCACCACTGCCGCCACCTCTGAGGCCACGCTGCCGTTGCGATGCGACTCCACCACCACGACCACCCTCCCGGTCTTGACGGCCGATGCGAGAATCGCCGCGTGGTCGAGCGGAGACAGGCTGCGCAGATCGAGCACCTCGGCGTCGATGCCGTCTGCGGCAAGGCCGTCCGCGGCGCGCACCGTGTCACGCACCATGGCGCCGTACGACATCAGGCTGACGTCGGCTCCCTCACGCAGCACCCGAGCCTCGCCGATGGGGACCGTGTAGTGCCCTTCGGGCACGACCTCCTTGATCGCCCGATACAGACGAATCGGTTCGAGGATGATCACGGGGTCGGGGTCGGCGACGGCGGCGAGGAGCAGGCCCTTGGCATCGGCGGGCGATGAGGGAACCACCACCTTCACTCCGGGGGTGTGCGCGTAGATCGCCTCGTTCGACTCGCTGTGGTGCTCTGCTGCGCCGATCCCGCCCCCGTAGGGGATGCGGATCACCAGCGGCGCCGTGAACCGGTGGTTGGAACGATTGCGGATCCTCCCGACGTGGCTGACGATCTGGTCGAAGGCCGGATACGAGAACCCCAAGAACTGGATCTCGGCGATTGGCCTGAGGCCGGCCACCGCCATCCCGAACGCGGCCCCGATGATCCCGGACTCGGCCACGGGGGTGTCGATCACCCGCGACGCCCCGTGACGCTCGAGCAGTCCGTCGCTGATCCGAAACACCCCGCCCGTTGCTCCGATGTCCTCTCCGATGAGGACGACCCTCTCGTCGGCACCGAGCGCGAGGTCGAGGGCCTCGTTGAGGGCACGGGCCATCGAGATCTCGGTCATGGCGTGCCGCCTTCGTCGCGGAAGAGCGAGCGGCGCTGCTCCTCGAGCACGACGCTGGGACGGGCGTACATGCGGTCGAACATGGCGTCGGGAGACGGTGGAGCCAGCGACTCGGCGCGTTCGACGGCCGCCTCGATGTCGACACTCGCCGCCGCCTCGACGTCGTCCTCCCAACCCTGAGTCCAAGCATCGATTGCCTTGAGGTGCTCACGGACCCGATCGATGGGATCTCGGGTCCGCCACTCTTCGACGTCCTCCCCGGCCCGATAGCGACCAGCGTCGTCGGTCGTGGTGTGCGGGCCCATGCGGTAGGTGAGCGCCTCGATCAGGGTGGGCCCCTCACCGCGACGGGCCCTGTCCACCGCATCTCGGGTCACGGCGACCATCGCCAAGAGATCGTTGCCGTCGACGAGAACCCCCGGCATGCCGTAGGCGCACGCCTTCTCGGCGATCGTCTCTGAAGAAGTCTGGCGCTCCCGCGGCATCGAGATCGCCCACCCGTTGTTCTCACACAGGAAGACCGTCGGCGTTGCGAACACCGCGGCGAAGTTCATCGCCTCGTGGAAGTCGCCCTCCGAGGTCGCGCCGTCGCCGAAGTACGTGATCGCCACCCGGTCGGAGCCGCGGAGGTACTCCGCCCACCCCAAGCCGACCGCATGAATCATGTGGGCGCCGACGGTGATCGACGGGGGCATCACGTTCACCCCCGGCGGAGGCGCCCCTCCCCGCTCGTCACCCATCCGACCGAGCAACAGGTTGTCCCAGGTGTACCCGTGGAACCACATGGCGGCGGCGTCACGGTACGTCCCGACCATCCAGTCATCGCCGCGGAGCACCGCGGCGCTGCCGATCTGGGCGGCCTCCTGGCCCTCGAACTGGGCATAGGTGGCGAGGCGGCCCTGACGCTGCAGCGCCGAGCCCTTGCGGTCAAAGACGCGGGCCGTCACCATCGCCGCGAAGAGGCGGCGAATCTCCTCGGTGCCGATGGGGGCATCGCCGAGGAGCCCGCCGTCGACGGAGAGCAGACGGAGAGGGTCCATTGGAAGCCGGAGAGTACCGGGAAGCGCGAGCGTGCCGCGTGCAGCGTGCGGCATGCGCGGGCAGGCGCGACGGAGCCTGGGCCGCCTGCAGGCGGCACGCTGCAGAACGGCGCCGTCAGGCGCCGTCAGGCGTCGGAGAGAACCTCGCCGAGTTCGTCGGGTGAGATGAGAACGGCCCTCGCCTTCGATCCTTCGGATGGCCCGACGATTCCCTTGCGTTCCATGATGTCCATCACACGGCCTGCCCGGGCGAACCCGATCCGCAGCTTGCGCTGGAGCATCGAGGTGGATCCCAGCTGGGAACGGACGACCAGCTCGATCGCCTGGCGCATCACCTCTGCCTCTTCGCCCTCGAACTCGTCCGACTCGGACTGTCTCGCCGCGGCCGCCTCGAAGACCTCCTGCTCGTACTTCGCCTTGCGCTGTTCGCGCACGAATCCCACGACGGCGTGGATCTCCTCCTCGCCCACCCAGGCGCCCTGGATGCGGCGGGCATGCGGCTCGCGGGCGGTGACCACGATCATGTCGCCCAGGCCGATGAGCTTCTCCGCACCCGAGAGATCGAGGATCACCCGGCTGTCCGCCTGGGAGGCCACCGAGAAGGCCATGCGGGAAGGGATGTTCGCCTTGATGACGCCGGTGATCACGTCCACGGAAGGGCGCTGGGTGGCGATGACGAGGTGGATTCCAACGGCACGCGCCATCTGGGCGATACGCACGATGGCGTCCTCCACCGCTCGCCCGGCCACCATCATCAGGTCGTTCAACTCGTCGACCACGATCACGATGTAGGGGAAGCGGTCGAAGTCCTCCGCCTCCAGCATTCCCCGGTCGTACTTCTCGTGGTACCCCATGATGTCCCGGACCGCCGCCTCGGCGAGGCGGTCGTAGCGACGATCCATCTCGCGCACCGCCCACTGCAGGGCGTCTGCCGCCTTCTTCGGGCTCGTGATCACCCGGGTGAGCAGGTGGGGGACGTCGTTGTACTGGCCGAGCTCGACGCGCTTGGGATCGACGAGGATCAGCCGCACCTCGTCGGGGGTGGCGCGCATCAGGATCGACGTGACGATGGCGTTGATGCACGACGACTTCCCGGCGCCGGTGGCTCCGGCGATGAGCACGTGCGGCAGCTCGCCCAGGTTGATGAGCTGGGCGCGCCCCGAGATGTCCATGCCGAGTGCCACGTCGAGGGGATGGTCGGCGGCCTTGGCCTCCGGGCTGCGCAGCACGTCGCCCAGCGTCACCAGCCGACGGTGGCGATTGGGCACTTCGACCCCGATGGCGCTGCGGCCGGGGATCGGAGCGATGATCCGCACGTCGGGGGTGGCGAGGGCATAGGCGATGTCGTGGGAGAGGCTGGTGACCCTGGCGACCTTCACCCCCGGAGCCAGTTCGATCTCGTAGCGGGTGACGGTCGGGCCGGGAACGACCCGGGTCAATCTGGCATCGACCCCGTGCTGGATGAGCGCGTCCTCCAACTCGCGGGCGGTCTCGTCGAGCGCCTTCTTCGATTGGCCGGCTCCCCCGCCGAAGGCGAGCAGATCGAGCGGCGGGAGGCTGTAGCCGCGAACCGCCGGTCGCGGTGCAGGCGCCGCGGGACGGGTCGGCGCCTTCTGCGTCGGCGGGCGGCGCATCACCTCGGGCTCCGGCTTGGGTGACGCCACGGGGACGAGTCGCGGCGGGGATTGGCGAACCTCCACCACCGGCGCCCGACGGCGGCCATCACGGCGGCGCAGCCGCCTCCACCCGGTGCCGACGGCGTCGGCAAGCGCCCTACCCGCCTCGCGGAACGTCGTACGGGTGATCAGCAGCACCCCCAACGCGGTGAAGGCGACCAGGATCGTGAACGCTCCCCAGAATCCAACCACCCGGCGCAGCGGGAACGCAATGAGCGATCCAACGGCGCCGCCCCGGTCCTTCACCTGATCGAGTGAGCCGGCCAGGGACACCGTGCCGGTCATGAGGTGGAACATCGCCAACGACGACAGGAAGGCCACCACGAACCCGGTGACCATGCGCCCGTAGTCGTCGCGCCGCCGGGTGATGAGCAGCATCGCTCCGAGGGCGACGAGCACGCCGGCCACGACGTAGCCCCACACGCCGAACAGGAGACGCAACGAGCGAGTGAGGACGTCGCCGACCGGGCCGGCCAGGCCGAAGAAGGCCAGCCCGATCAAGACGCCGCCGACCAGGAGGCTGGCGCCCCACAGGTCGTCGGCGTGACGACCGAACCCGTTGCGAATCCGCTCCCTGAAGGCCGCCAGCAGCGAGGGCTTCGGGGTACGTCGTGAGTTCGTGCTTGCGGTTGCCCGGCCCCGCCCTGAACCCCGGCTGGGGGCGGACTTCCGTGTAGCCATGTGGTCTGAGGTTAGGCCGACACGGGTGTAGTTCAAACGATTCACCTCCGGCGAATCGTTTGAGTCGCCCGTCCCCAGGCTCCAATCCCCAGCCGGAAGTCCTCACAGACGCTGCGCGTAGAAGAACGAGCAACGAAAAACGAGAACCGAAAAACGAGAACCGAAGAACGGCCGAGCGAAGCCCAGCTCAGACCTCGAGCACCACGACGATCACGACCGCCTTGCGGCCGGTCTCGGCCCGCGTGACCCGGTTGACCGCGCTGCGGACGACGCGGCGGATCCGCTCCACCTCAAACGGCGGCTCGATGCCCTCCACCTCGTCGCGAATCGCCTTCGTCGCCTTGTCGAAGATGGCGGCCGGGTCATCCGTGAAGCCGTGGCTGTCGAGGTCGGGACCCTGGACGATCTCGCCGGTGCGCAGATCCACGGCGAGCGTGACCACGACCACGCCGTCCTCGGCGAGGTGCTGCCGGTCCCGAATGACGCCCTGCACCGACCCGGCCACCTCGAGGCCGTCCACGTACACGTGGGCGCCGGAGACGACCTGACGCTCGTGACGGGCCACCCCGCCCTCGAGGACCACGGCGTCTCCGTCGGTACACAGGAACACTTCGGGGACCCGCATCTCGGTGGCGAGATCGGCGTGGGCGCGCAGATGTCGATACTCGCCGTGCACGGGCACGAACGCCTGCGGACGAACGACGTTGATGAAGGTCTTGAGCTCCTCGCGGGCACCGTGACCGGAGACGTGCACAGTGGCGTTGTTGCCGTGGTACACCTTGGCGCCGAGCTTCAGGAGGCCGTTGATCACCCGGCTCACCTTGGTCTCGTTGCCCGGGATGGGACGGGCCGAGATGATCACGGTGTCCCCCTCCTCGATCTTCACCCAGCGGTGTTCACCGGCAGCCATGAGCGACAGAGCCGCGAATGGCTCACCCTGGCTTCCCGTGGACACGATCGCGGTCTGCTCGGGAGGGAGTCGCAGCAGTTCTTCGATCGGCAAGATCGAGTCGGCCGGGATGTCGATCAGCCCGAGCTCCTCGGCGGTCGGGACATTGCGGATCATCGACCGACCCATGAACCCGACGTACCGGCCGGCGTCGACGGCGGCGTCGACGATCTGCTGCACCCTGTGGATGTGCGACGCGAAGCAGGCGGCCACCAGGCGTCCCGTCGTCTCCACCACGATCTCGTACAGGGGCTGGCTCAGACTCGACTCCGACGGGACGAACCCGGGCACCTCGGCGTTGGTGCTGTCCGAGAGCAGCAGTCGCACACCCTCGCGCCCCAACGCGGCGAACTCGGGGAGGTCGGTGGGTACGTGGTCGATCGGGGTGGGATCGAGTTTGAAGTCGCCGCTGTGGACGATGAGCCCCTCGGGGGTGTCGAAGGCGATGCCGGCACCTTGAGGAATCGAGTGCGATACGGGGATGTGCATGAATCGGAACGGCCCGTGATCGGTCCACACCCCGGTGGAGACCACCCGCAGGTCGGCGTCGATGCCGGCCTCCTCGAGCCGCGACCGGGCGAATGCCACCGCGAGCGGCGTCCCGTACACCGGCACGTTCACGCCTCCCAGGAAGTAGGACAACGCACCCACGTGATCTTCGTGTCCGTGGGTGAGGATGACGCACTCGACGGCGTCGCGGCGTGCGACGATCGAGGAGAAGTCGGGCAGCACGAGATCAACCCCCAGCATGTCCTCCTCGGGGAACATCAGCCCACAGTCGATGAGGGCGATGCGACCGTCGATCTCCACGGTGGCGCAGTTGCGTCCGATGTCGCCGAGCCCTCCGAGGAACGAGACTCGAACCGTCATAGCGCCCTGGCCGCCGCCAGAGCCTCCTTGACTGCGCTCACGGTCTCGACCGACGCGGCAACCAACGGGAGTCTCGGACGGCCCACCGGGCGCCAGAGGGCGTCGAGGGATGCCTTGACGCCCATCGGGTTCGGCTCGAGGAACAGCGCGGAGAACAGCGGCGCAAGCCCGAGGTGGTAGCGCCGCGCCTCGGTCCAATCTCCGGCTGTGGCGGCGTCGACCATCGCCTTGACCTGCTCGCCGGCGAGGTGGGATGCCACCGAGACGATCCCGATGCCTCCCACCGCCATGATCGGCAGCGTGAGGATGTCGTCGCCCGAGTAGATGGCGAAGTCGTCGGCGCACGCCAGGCGAGTCCGCGTGGTGAACGCCAGATCCCCTACGGCATCCTTGACGGCGACGATGCGGGGGTGGGCGGAGAGGCGGGCCAAGGTGTCGACCTCGATGAGGCGGCCGGTGCGCGAGGGGATGTTGTAGACCAGCACCGGGACCTCGGACGCCTCGGCGACGGCGGTGAAATGCTCGAACAGTCCCTGCTGCGATGGCCGCGAGTAGTACGGCGTCACCGCCATCACCCCATGCACCCCGGCCTCGGCGGCGCGCTTGGTGAGGTGAACCGACTCAGCCGTGTCGTAGGTACCGGAACCGGCCACGACCGTGGCCCTGCTGCCGACGGCGTCCACGACCGCGCGGAACAACGCCACCTTCTCGTCCTCACTCAACGTCGGAGCCTCACCGGTGGTGCCGCCGACGACGATGCCATCCGAACCCGTGTCGATGAGATGGTTGGCGAGCTCCCAGACGGTGCCGTGGTCGATGGCTCCGTCGGGGCCGAAGGGGGTGATCATCGCGGTGAGCACCGGGCCGAATGGAGTGGTCAAGAGGCCTCCTGGTCGACGGTGACGGTAGTCCGCCTGAATGGCATCGAGCGTCCGCCGGCCCGAATTCGACGTGACTCTCCCTCCCGATGCTCCCCGAGCGGGCGCCGACGGGTCGTCGCGCCCTCTAACCTCGGAACACGAAACCTACCCGCGATGGTTGTGAGTAACGCCATGTCACACGTCAAAGACATCGATCAGCAGCAGTTCTCCCAAGAGGTGCTCCACCGCAGCGAGGAGGTCCCCGTCGTGGTGGACTTCTGGGCCGAATGGTGCGGACCGTGCAAGGTGCTCGGACCGGCTCTGGAGCGGCTCGCCTCCGAATACGATGGCGCGTTCGAACTCGTCAAGGTCGACACCGACGCCAACCAGGCGCTCGCGACCAGATTCGGCATTCAGTCGATCCCGACGGTCATCGCCTTCAAGGGTGGCAAGCCGGTGAGTCAGTTCATCGGGGCCATCCCCGAGCCGTCGCTCCGCCTCTGGATCGACGGCCTGCTTCCCAGTGAACTCGACGCCATCGTCGACCGAGCCAGGGACCTCGCTCTCGACGGGGATGAGGCGGGCGCCGAGGTCCTCTACCGCCAGGTGCTGGAAGGGGTGGCCGATCACCCAGATGCCGCCACGGCGCTGGCATCCCTCCTCATCGCTCGCGGCGACACGGACGAGGCCCTCATCGTCCTCGGCAAGCTCCCCCGCACTTCCGAAGTAGAGAAGCTCGAGGCGGCCGCCAGGGTCACGGCAGCCCAGGGCATCGATCTCTCAGCCCTCGAAGAGCGACTCGCCGCCGACCCCGGAGACGCCCGCGCCCGTGTGGATCTGGGCCAGGCTCTCGCCGCCAAGGGCGAATGGGAGGCCGGGCTCGACAATCTGCTCGCCGTCGTCAAGGCCGGAGGCGAACTTCGGGAGGAGGCCCGCCAGGCGATGGTCGACGTGTTCGGCGTTCTCGGCGCCGGCCACCCTCTGAGCAGCAGCTACCGGAGAGCCTTGGCGAACGCGTTGTTCTGAGCCAGCGAAGCTCGGTTCTACAGCCCCAGCAACCCCTCGATGCCCACCGTCACCGGATCGGGCAGGTCTTGCACCGATCGGATCGCCAAGAGCACACCCGGCATGAACGACACCCGGTCGAGGGTGTCGTGACGGATCGTCAGGGTCTCACCGGGCGAGCCGAAAATGACCTCCTGGTGGGCGAGCAGGCCGGGGAGCCGGACCGAATGGATCCGGGTGGCGGCGTCGGCACCTCTCGCCCCGGCGACGCTCTCCGCGGACTCGACCGCTCGCTCCTGGCGCCCGCCGGCAGCCGTGATCCTCTCCGCCGTGGTCAACGCCGTGCCCGAGGGGGCGTCGACCTTGTGGTCGTGGTGGAGTTCGATGATCTCCGAAGCAGCGAAGTGCGGAGCCGCCAACTCGGCGAACCGCATCATGAGCACGGCGCCGATCGAGAAGTTGGGCACGACGAGACAGTTGGGCGGTCCGGTCACCCAGAACGAGCAGACCTGGCCGATCTTCGCGGCGTCGAACCCCGAGGTGCCGACGATTGCCGAGACCCCCATCCCATGCCACGCGGCGATGTTCTCCACCACGACATCGGGGACGGTGAACTCCACCACGACATCCGCTTCGGCGACGACAGTGCGATCAGGTGAGACGGCCACACCGGCGACGGCGCCGCCGAGCCCTGCAGGGTCGTAGCCGGCGACGAGGTCCATGCCCTCGGCCGCCGCCACCGCCTCCATCACCATCCGGCCCATGCGGCCGGCGGCGCCGGAGACGGCGACACGGATCATGCGACGAACTGCTCCAAGTCGGCGGCGTCGAACGGTCCAACGGCACCGATGACGAACGGGCCGGAGAAGACATCTCTCGCCACCGCGTGGACCTCGTCGAGGGTCACCGCATCGATGGCGGCCACCGTCTCGTCGAGGTCGAGATGCGGCACCCCGGTCAACTCATGGCGTCCCAGGCGCACCATCCGGCTGTTGGTGTCTTCCATGGAAAGTGCGAGCGAGCCCTTCATGTTGCCCTTGGCACGCTCGAGCTCCTCGGCGGTGATCCCCCACTCGACCACCTGGCTCAGCTCGGCGCGCACCAGCTCCAGCACCTCTCCCGTCTGCTTCGGAGTGGTGCCCACGTAGACGCCGTAGGCTCCGGAGTCGGCATACGGCATGCGGAACGAATACACCGCGTAGGCCAGACCGCGCTCCTCGCGCACCTCGCGGAAGAGCCTGCTGGACATGCCCCCGCCGACGACGTGGTTGAGGATGCCGAACGAGAAGCGCCGGTCGTCCCCACGGTTCAGGGCTTCACCGCCGATGACCAGGTGAGCCTGCTCGGTGTCCCGGTTGACGACTCTGACCGCCGTGTCGATCCCGGGCTCGGCCAGGTCGTGATCGGCGGCCGACCCGCCCCATCCGCCGAATCGATCCGAGACCATATCGACCAGGTCCTGGTGATCGAGATACCCGGCGGCGGCCACGACCACCGTCGATGGGTGGTAGCGGCGCGACCAGTAGCCGCTGATCACGTCCCGAGTCATGCCGGTGATCGACTCCTTCGTTCCCAGCACCGGCTTGGCGAGCACGTGCCCATCCCAGAGCGCTTGAGCGAACTGGTCGTGAGCGACGTCCGAGGGATCGTCCTCGTTCATGTTGATCTCTTCGAGTACGACGTTGGCCTCCGATGCGATCTCTTCTTCGCGGAACGCCGGACGCTGGATCATCTCCGACAGCAGGCCGAGACCCATGGGGAGGTCCTCGTCGCGCATCTGGGCCCAGTAACACGTGTACTCCTTCGACGTGAAGGCGTTGGACCTGGCCCCGACCGCGTCGAACGCCTCGGCGATCTCGCGGGCGCCGAGAAGGTCGGTCCCCTTGAACAGGAGATGCTCGAGGAAGTGCGAGCAACCTGCCTCGACGTCGGTCTCGTCGCGGCTGCCGGTGTCCACCCAGCACCCGACCGCAACCGAGCGAATCGAGGGCATCGACTCGGAGATCACCCGGAGGCCGTTGGGGAGGCTGCTGATTTGATGGTCCATGGGTGGAGGGATGGTAACGAGGTGGCGTTCGATGCCTGTCGCTGTTCGCAATTCGCAATGCGCAATGCGCAATTCGCAATTCGCAATTCGCAGAAGAGCGTGCCGAGAAACGAAAAACGAGAAACGAAAAACGAGAAGAGCGGAGTCGCCTACTCGACCTCTCCCAGGTACGCGGTGCGCATCTCGGGGTTGGCGAGGAGGCTCTGGGCGGTGCCGGACAACACGATCTGGCCGGTTTGGAGGACGTAGCCCCGGTCGGCGATCGACAGCGCCATGTTGGCGTTCTGCTCGACGACGAACACGGTGGTGCCCGCTTCGTTGATCTGCTGGATGATCTCGAAGTTCTGGGCCACGAGCACCGGGGCAAGACCCATCGACGGCTCGTCCATGAGCAGGACCTTGGGGCGCGCCATCAGCGCCCGGCCCACCGCCACCATCTGCTGCTCTCCACCCGACAACGTTCCCGCCTTCTGACTGAGGCGCTCCTTGACCCGGGGAAACAGCCCGAAGATCCGCTCCATGTCGCCATCGAGGTTCTCCTTGTCGTCGCGCAGGAAGGAGCCGATCTCGAGGTTCTCCTTTACGGTCATGCGCTTGAACAGCCGGCGATTCTCGGGAACCATCGACACCCCGCGCCTCACCCGGTCGCTGGTGGGCCACTTCGTCACCACCTCGCCGTCGAGGAGGACGTCGCCCGACGAAGGGATCACCATCCCGAGGATGGCCCTGAGCGTCGTCGTCTTGCCCGAGGCGTTCCCGCCCAGCAGGCACACGATCTCGCCGGCGTTGATCGTCAGGTTGACGTCCCTGAGCACGTGCACCGGTCCGTAGTGGGTGTTCACGTTGCGGAACTCGAGCACCGGGGTCTGGGTCATGCGGCCCCCTCACCGGTCGGACGACCCAGATACGCGGTGATCACGTCCTCGTTGGTGGAGATGTCGGCGTAGGAGCCTTCGGCGATCTTGGTGCCGTGGTCGAGCACGAACACCCGATCCGAAACGTCGCGCACCACCCGCATGTCGTGCTCGATCACGACGATGGTGAAACCGCGCTCCGACCGAAGCTTGCCGATCAGGCCGGTCAATTCGCGCGTTTCGCGCGGATTCATGCCGGCGGTCGGCTCGTCGAGAAGCAGCAGCCTCGGCTGCGTCGCCATCGCCCGGGCGATCTCGAGGCGACGACGGTTCGCATAGGAGAGCGCGAACGCCGGCTGTTCGAACCGGTACCCGGTGAGCCGGGTGCCGAAGAATCCGAGCACGTCCACGGCCCGCTGGCGGATCTCGGCCTCCTCACGCTGGAAGGCCGGCGTCCGGAACAGGGCGGCGAACACTCCCTTGCTGGTCCGGCAGTGCTGGGCGACCATGATGTTCTCCAGCACGGTCATGTTGGGGAAGAGACGAACGTTCTGGAACGTGCGGGCGATGCCCCGCTTGGCGATCCGGTCCGGCGTGAGTCCGGCGATGTCCTCCCCTTCGAACAGGATCTCGCCGGTGTCGGGCGGATACATGCCACTGATGGTGTTGAAGAAGGTCGTCTTGCCGGCTCCGTTGGGGCCGATGACACTGACGATCTCACCCTCGTCGATGGAGAAGTCGACGCCGGCGAGCGCCTGCAGTCCCCCGAACTGCTTGGCGAGGCCGCGGATCTCGAGGAGAGGCATCAGGTCTCCGCCTCCTCTGCCTCGACCTCCGCGACCGCAGCCGCGCCCTCCTGGGTCTTGATCCAGGCGTCCTGGAGGAACTCCTCCTGATGCAGCTCGCGGGTGCGCCTGGAGCTGGGCAGGAGACCCTCGGGCCGCTGCAGCATCATGTACACCAGGATCGCGCCGTACAACAGCAGCTTGTACTCCTGGAACTCCCGAAGCAGGCCGGTCTGCGTCGGACCACCGAGGATTCCGATGAGCACGAGCGCACCGATGGCGACGCCCCGCAGGCTTCCCATCCCGCCGACGATCACGATCACCAGGATGATGATCGACTGCACGATCTTGAAGCTGCTCGGGAAGATCGTCCCGATCTTCACCGCGAACAGGGCGCCGCCCAGTGAGGCGAGCATCGCCCCGATCACGAAGGCGAGAAGCTTCGCGGTCACGACGTTGATGCCCATCGATTCGGCGACCTGCTCGTCCTCGCGCATGGCCATCCACGCCCGTCCCACGCGTGACTCCTGAAGCCGCCACGACACGTACCCGGCGATGGCGACGAACATCAGGACCATCCGGAACACCGCTTCGGAGTCGATCCCGGTCACCGTCCAGGTGGCGAAGCTGGGGAAGAGCAGGCCGAAGGCGATCGCCCCGGCACTGCCCGCCATGATCGTGATGCCCATGCCGGGCGTCGAGTTCCCCGGCAGGTGGGCGGCCCCGCCTTCCCGGTCGAGGCGCCTCCCTTCGCGCCAACGGAGGAAGCCGATGATGAGGCCGACGACCCCGATCGCGACCACGACGTATCCGAAGAGGGTATGGATCGATCCCTTGCCGATCTGGAGGATGCCCTGGGCTCCTCCGAACGTGCCGCTCAACCAGTCGGCCTGGAAGATGAGCCGGGCGATCTCTCCGAAAGCGAGCGTGACGATGGCCAGGTAGTCGCCGCGCATCCGGATGACCGGGGTGCCGACGATGAGGCCGGCTATCGCCGCCATCAGCAGAACGAACGGCAGCGCCTCGAAGAAGGCCATCTGCGGGGCGACGTTCGGCGAGAGCGGGGAGGTGAGTACCGCGGTCGTGTAGGCGCCCACGGCGAAGAACGCGACGTACCCCAGGTCGAGCAGCCCGGCGAAGCCGACCACGACGTTGAGGCCGATGCCCATGAGCATGAACAATCCGACCGATGCCAGCACTTCGTTGAGGTACGAGCCGAACACGGACGGAAGGACCAGGCCCGCGACGAGCATCCCGGCGCCGAGGTAGAGGCCGCGGCTCTGGCGCTTGTTCTCCGGCAGCGCTTGGAACCGGGCGACCGTTCCCCTGACACGGCCCTTGAATCTGAGGCTGGCGAGAACGGCGGCGAGGAACACGACACCGGCGGCACCGATGGTGAGACCCCGGCCCGACCCGTACATCAGCCGATCGAGCCAGAGCCAGTCGAGGCCGTTGGTCCCGAAGATGTCTCCGAACACCAACTCGGTGAAGGCGAAGAGGAACATCCAACTCACGCCGGTGAGCACGGAACTCCGAACCCTCGGGTTGATGAGGTGGAACGAGCCGCCGAGAGCACCCAACGCCCCTCCGACGACCACGAGCAGCAGGGCGCCAACGGCAACCGACGCGCCGAACGCCAGGAGGTCGATCATCGCCGGGGTCACGTTGATGAGAGTGCTGCGAACGTTCACGGCGTCGACGAGCAGCACGAACGCGCCGACGATCGCCCCGCCGGTGGCTCCGAGGAGCGCTCCGGCGATGACGTTCCCCGCCCCGACCTTCGGTGCCTCCATGCCCTCGAGTGCCAGGCGCTTGGACACCCGGTATCCGAACAGGACCGGGATCCATAACAGCGCCGCGTACCCGAGACTCAGGATCGGATCGACGATCAACCGCTCGTTGAACGTCTCGACCATGCCAATCGCGCTGATGAACACCGCGATCGTCCCCGCGAGGAGACCGCCCCTCAATGCCTTGCGCACTTCGAAGTCGCCACCGAGGACGGCAGGTGCAGTGGCGGTGGTCATCCTCGTTCCTCCACGGCGAGTTTCTCTCCGAGGAGGCCGATCGGCCTGATCATCAACACTCCGATCAGGACCACGAACGCGATCATGTCCTTGAGCTGTGACGTGCCCGGAATCACCACCTGGGCACCGGGGAGCACGATGAATCCCCATGCGGTTCCGGCGACACCGACGATCACCATCCCGAGGGCGGTGCCGACGGTTCTCGGGTCGGACCTGCGGACCCGGATGACACCGATCACCGCGGTTGCCAGTGCGACGGCACCGAGGACGAAGGCAACGAGCGTGGGGACCTTCCATGCGAGCCCGTTGAGCAGCCGCGGACCCGAGGTCTCGATGAGCCCGAGTGTCACACCGCCGAGCATCGCACCGACCAGATTGCCGATCCCACCGAGGACGGCAGCGGTGAAGGCCTTGATGCCGGGGAGGAATCCCGTCAGAAAATAGACCTTACGGAAGAGCATGGCCCACAGCAGCCCGGCCACACCGGCCATCGCCCCACCTACGGCGAAGGTGGTGACGATCGTCTTGTTGACGTCGATGCCCATCAGCGCCGCGATCTCCTTGTCCTCGGAGACCGCCCGAATCGCTCGGCCGGTCTTGGAACGCTCGACGAAGAGCCACAAGGCGACCATCGAGACGATGGCCGTGGCGATCACGAACAGCTTGATGCCCTCGATGTCCAACCCGAGAAAACTCACTCGCTGCTGCAATCCGGCAGGCAGCTGCGGGTAGTCCTTGAACCCATCGCCGACCAGGCCGCGCACGGCGTATTGGACAAAGAACGACATGCCGATCGATGTGATCAGGGGGATCAGCCGGGGCGCGCCGCGGAGAGGCCGATAGGCGATCCGCTCGATGATCACCGCGATGAGGGCGGAAGTCACGATCGCAGTGAGCATGACGATCGCGAAGGCGAGGGGGAACGAGTTGACCCACATGCCGTTGTCGAACAGGGCATCCGCCACGAAGAAGCCAGACATCGACCCGGCCATGAACACTTCACCGTGGGCGAAGTTGATGAAGCCGAGCACGCCGTAGACCATCGAGTAGCCGAGAGCGATCAGGCCGTACATGAAGCCCTGGGCGAGCCCGCCGACCAAGAGGTCGCGCCACGCGGTGGCGGTGAGACCCCCACCGTCGACCTGAATGGCGATCGTCCCCACCAGGGCCCAGGCCGCGAAGAAGATGAGGAGCACACGCAGTGCGAACAGAAAGACGTCGACGGCGAGCGTAGGGGCGTCGGCGTTCAGTTTGAGCTTCGGAACTGAAAGATCGGCCATGTTTCCCTCTCCGCCACCGCGAGAGCGGGCACACTAGCAAGAGGGGCCCGACCATGGGTCGGGCCCCTCTTGATTCGACGATGCCGTCTCAGCGATTACGCACCGGGTGCGAAGCTGTAGACCACGTTTGCCTTGCCGGCAGCGACGTCCGTCGGATCGTCGTTGCGGATGACCGAGATGGTCTCGGCGCCACAGTCGCCGAACGCGTCACACGACAGCGACCCCGTCACGCCGGCAAAACCGGACGTGGCGTTGAGCGCATCGCGCAGCGCCTGGCGATCGATATGCAAGGTGCCATCGGCATCCTGCACGGCGACTTCCTGGATCTTGGTCAGGAGCAGCACCGTGGCGTCGTAGGTGTGAGCATGGAACACGGCCGTCGGCGCCTCGCCGTAGGCGGCCGTGTAGGCGGCCACGAGCTGGTCATAGTTGGTGCCGGTGGCACTCGCGTTGGTACCGAACCGGAGGTCCGGACCTGAGAAGTACATGCCGGCCGTCTCGGGAATGGCCAGGAACCCGTCGGTGATCAGGCCATCGGCGCCCATCCACACGACGGTCTCCAGTCCTGCGATCCCGCCCTTCTGCTGGATGATGAAGTCACCCTCCGGCTGGAAGATCGGGAAGTACACGAACTCGGGCGCATCGGCTGCGACCTGCGTGAGCACGCCGGTCATGTCCGTGTCGCCCTTGTTGACCGCGTGGATCGTCACCGTGCCGCCCAGCGCCGTGAAAGCGTTGGCGAATGCGGTGGCAAGACCCTCGGTGTACGGATCGCCATCGTGGACGGCGACGGCCTTGGTCAGACCGAGCTCCTCGAACGCGTACCGAGCCGCCGTGGCGCCCTGGTACAGGTCATTGTGCGCCGTCCGATAGTAGCCGTTGTACCAGTTGGAACCTGCGGTCCCCGCCAGGTCGGAGGTCAGGGACGGGGACGTGTTCGACCCCGAGATCATGACCATGCCGGCCGCGGAGATGATCGGGGCGGCGGCAGCCGCAGAACCCGAACACGTCGTGCCGAGGACGCCGATCACGTTGGCCTGAGCGACGATCGCCTGGGCACCGGCCTGGCCGCCCTCCGCCGAGCAGAGGTCGTCCTCAGGAGTGCCGAGGTTCACGTCATGGCCGTCGACCTGGCCGAAGTCGGCGATCGCCAGTTCTGCGCCGCGCACCTGGTCGGTACCCAGGAACGACACCTCACCGCTGATCGCTTGCAGTGCCCGAATCTCGATCGGGGCGCCCGGGGCAACCGTCACCGCGCCGAGGGCTCCCGGCGTGAAGACTGCCCCTGCCGTGGTGGTTGTCGCCCCCGCCGCCGTGGTGGTGGTGGTAGTGGTGTCGTCGCCGCACGCCGCTGCGAACAGCGCCAGCGCGACCACCAGTGCACCCAGGTGCCGGAAGTTCTTCATTCTCCGACTCATTGGTTTCCTCTCCATTATTGAATCCGGGCCGGAGTAGGCCCCGGCCCAGGAAGAGGCACTATACCCCAAGGACCATCTCGAGTGGGGCGAACCCTTCCGAGCCGTGTGAGAATGGTCGGCTATGCGCAATCGCGACGAAGCGCTCCTCACCGACATCCTGCCCCCCGAAGAGCGGGCGGTCGAGGCCGTCGTCGCCCGCTACCAACGGGTCGCAGGGGCCGTCACCAGGTTCGCCCGCTCCCTGGCTGGGAACGATGAACTGCGGGTCCGGCTCGGGTCCCGCGCCCAGGCAGAGCCGGGGGAGATCGTCATGGATCCGGGCGTGTTCCAGGCGGCATACGCCCGCCGCGCCCCGGTGACCCCGTCTGAGGTCGCCCTTGCCTCTGCGCTCCACGAGGTGATCCACCTGGTGGCCACCGATTTCGAGGAGCGGCGGCCGCTCCCCGCTGAATGGTTCCCCGGCATCGACGAGCCGCTGCCCGAGGACCCGGTGCCGCTGCTCGATGCGCTCGACCGCGCCGGCGGACCGGGTGCCGAGGCGATGTTCCTCGCCATCGAAGACGCCCGCCAGGAGGCGCAGAATCTCGGCATCTACCCGGGGGCGCGTTCGGTCCTCGGCGACCTGTACCGGGCCTCGGTGCCCGCCGCGATGGGAAGGGCCCGCCCCGTCGGTCAATTCGCATTGTGCTGCTTCCTCGCGGTGGGCGGGTACCAGGACCTCGAGACGCTGCAGAGCGGCACGGAGCCGAAGGTCGCCGCCGCCCTCGAAGAAGCTCGGCAACTCGTCGACGACGCCCGCCACGCCCCCGGCCCGTGGGAGACGGCCGGGATCGCACTCGGCCTGCTCGCCGTCGCCCGGCTCCATGGCCTGCTCAAGGAGGCTTCGTCCACCGAGAGCCAGCCGGACACCGACCTGCGCCAGGAGGCCGAAAGGAACCGCATCGATGAGGGTGTCGACGCGGTGAGGATCATCACCCCGATCCTGAAGGACGCCGAGTCATACGACGCCACCAAGCGGGCGACGCAGGGGGTGGTCGGTGACCGGGGCACCAAGGCCGACGTCGACCAGGCCGGCGATCCCGCCACCGATCAGATCCTGCGCGTCTCTGAGGGCCCCGACGTCTACCTCCCCACCGGGCAGAGCGGCCGTCTCATCGTCTCGACGATCCCCGAGAAGTTCTCGCGGTTCGCCGTCGCCGGCCGGGAGGCGATCGCCGAAGCCGCCCGCCGCTGGCAGGTCGGCCAACGCCACATCTCCGGCGAGTTGTACCCGTTGTTCGTCGCCAATCAGCGGCGGGGACTTCGCTCCGGATACGACGCGGGCGATCTGTCCCCGTACGCGGCCCTCTTCCTTGGTGCCGGCCTCTACGAGCGGATGTTCGAGCGGCGGTCGCTTCCCACGCGCCGGGCCTACTCGGTGAGCCTGCTCGTGGACGGATCGGCCAGCATGCTGCAACCCCGGCCTCTGCCCGGCGGGGTCAAGGCACCCTGGGCCATGGCCGCGGCGACCCTCGGCGCGTGGACTCTCGCCCAATTGTGCGACGAGTTGCAGGTCGAATTCGAGATCGCGCTGTTCAACCGGGCCTTCGCATCGCGAGTCGACGACAGCGAACGCAGCTACGTCGACCGGCTCAATGGGACGCGGGGGGCGCTGCGGCGAAGCCAGGGCGGCGCGGCCGATCGGCTCACCCGTACCGTCAACCACTATCTCGTCAAGTCCTTCGATCAGCAGTGGCAGGCGGCCGAGCCGGCACTGGCGGGACTGTTCTGGACGACCGCCAAGCCGGCGGAGTCCGCGATGGCCGCCCGGCGCGACCCCACCGGATCTCCTCCGGTTTCGATGTTCGAGAAGGCCGCCAATGTCGACGAACTCAACGTGAGCCACGCCGCAGAGCGACTCGGCCGGCGTCATTCCCAAGCCAGGATGCTCGTCGTCCTCGCCGACGGGATGACCCGGGGCTCGGTGGAGACCCTGGCCGCGTCCGTCGACGCGGTGGAACGCTCGGGGACGACCGTGCTCGGCATCGGCATCGGCGACGCCACCGTCGAAGCGGCGTATTCGCGCAGCCAGGTGTGCGCACGGCCGGAGGAACTGACCCGCGCCATGATCGATGGAGTTCGCTCCGCCCTGCGGCGCAGCATCGCCCTTTCAGGTGGCGACACCTGGTGGGCTCATGAAGGGCTTCTGTATGCCGATTCGACCCCGAGGAGAGTGAATGCCTGACACGATGACCTTCGTCGACCCCACCGGCCGTGG
>DATECY010000046.1:0-8884 GCA_035286665.1 Acidimicrobiia bacterium | reverse complement strand
ACCCCACCCCCGGTGGGGTAGGGCGCGGAACCTGGTACGCTCCCCGGCCATGGAACGCCGGCACCCGATGCAGCCCGACAAGAAGACGTCGGCGCTCAACCGTCTCAAGACGGTGCGCGGACACCTCGACGCGGTGATCGCCATGGTCGAGGAGGAGCGCTACTGCCCCGAGATCATGAAACAGGTGTCGGCGCTCCAGGGTTCGTTGGAGAAGGTGAACCGGGTGCTCCTCGAAAACCACGTCGAAACCTGTGTGATGCACGCGGTCTCCGAGGGGCGCACCGCAGAGATCGTCGACGAACTCATGGAGACCCTGCGCTTTACGCCGGTCGTGACCGGCCCGACCGAGGAGACCGTATGACCGAGACCACCATTTCCGTTCCCGAAATCCACTGCGACCACTGCAAGATGTCGCTCGAGGGTGCCCTCACCCAGGTGACCGGGGTCACCAAGGCGTCCGTCGACGTCCCCAGCGCCACCATCTCCGTGTCGTTCGCCGCCCCGGCGACGATGGGCGACCTGGTGGCCGCCATCGAGGGCCAGGGCTACGAGGTCGCCACCGGCGCTTAATGGCCGACGACACCGCTCTCGTCTTCGACGTCGAGGGCATGACCTGTGCGTCGTGCGCCCTGCGGATCGAGCGCGTCCTCGGTAAGCAGGAGGGGGTGTCGACGGCGGTGGTGAGCCTCGCCGGCAAGGAGGCCCGGGTCAAGGGCTCCCCCGGTATCGACCTCACCATGCTGACCGACGCGGTGGCGAAGATCGGCTACACGATCACGCCCGTCGTCGCGGGTGAGGAGCGGGTGAGCCTCGCCGAGCGCTACGACGAGGAGACCAGGTACCAGGCGCGCATGGCGCTCGGCGCTGCGATGTTGACCCTCCCCGCGGTCCTGCTCGCCATGTTCGGGCCGGACGCCCGCTGGGCGATGGCCGTCGTGTGGGCACTCACCACCCCGGTCGAATTCGTGTTCGGGTGGCAGTTCCACCGCAACGCCGCGGTCCGTCTGCGGGTGCGGTCCGCCAACATGGACACGCTGGTCAGCATGGGCACCCTCGCCGCCTACGGGTGGTCGGTGTACGCCTTCTTCGCCGACGAGCACGTGTTCTTCGAGACCGCAGCGGTGATCGTGACCTTCCTGCTCCTGGGCCGGTTCTTCGAGGCCCGGAGCAAGGGCCGGGCGTCGAGCGCCATCACCCACCTCCTCGAACTGGGGGCGCGCGAGGCACGGGTGCTGCGCGACGGCGTCGAGATGATGGTGTCCGCCGACCAGATCCTTCCGGGCGATCGCATGGTGATCCGACCCGGCGAAAAGGTCCCCACCGACGGGCGGATCGTGGAGGGCGCATCGTCGTTCGACGAGAGCATGCTCACCGGGGAGTCGGCGCCGGTCGGCAAGAAGGTGGATGACGAGGTCTTCGGGGCGACGATCAACCAGTTTGGGATGGTGGTCGTCGAGGCGACCAAGGTGGGCCGCGAAACGGCCCTCGCCCAGATCGTCCGCCTCGTCGAGGACGCCCAAGCGACCAAGGCCCCCATCCAACACCTCGCCGACCGGGTGGCCGGCGTCTTCGTCCCCGTAGTCCTCGTGATCGCCGCGATCACGCTCACCGGGTGGCTGTTGGTTTCCACACCGCTCCCCGAGGCGGTCCGCGCCGCGGTCGCCGTGCTCATCATCGCCTGCCCCTGCGCCCTCGGCCTGGCCACCCCCACCGCGATCATGGTGGGCAGCGGGCGCGGCGCCCAGCTGGGAGTCCTGTTCCGCAACGCCGAGGTCTTCGAGCGCACCCGCACCATCGACACCGTCGTCTTCGACAAGACCGGAACCCTCACCCGTGGTGCGATGACCCTCGCCGATCTCGTCGCCGAGGGCGACGAGGCAACGGTGCTGCGGCTCGTCGGTTCGGTGGAATCGGCTTCGGAGCACCCGGTGGCCCGGGCGGTGGCGCTCGGCGCCGAGGAGCGGGACGTCGTGCTCATCCGACCCGAACGGTTCGAGGCCCTCCCCGGGCTCGGCGTCCGCGGCACCGTCGACGGGGCCGAGGTCGTCGTGGGAAGACCCAAGCTGATGGCGGAGGTGGGCCTCGTCGTCCCCGCCCGCTTCGAAGAGGCGCTGGCCGGCATCGAATCGTCGGGACACACCGGTTTTCTCGCCGGATGGGACGGCGAGGTGAGGGCGGCACTGGGTGTCGCCGACACGCTGCGCGAATCGTCGGCGGCGGTCGTCTCCCGGCTGCGGCGGCGCGGCATCGAGGTGGCCATGATCACGGGCGACAACCGCAGGACCGCCGAGGCGATCGCCGTCGCCGTGGGTATCGACCGGGTGATCGCCGAGGTCCTCCCCGGGGAGAAGGCCGCCGAGGTGGAGCGCCTCCGCGCCGCCGGGCACCGGGTGGCGTTCGTCGGCGACGGGGTCAACGACGCCCCCGCCCTCACCGCCGCCGATCTCGGGATGGCGATCGGCACCGGATCAGATGTCGCCGTCGAGGCCGGCCAGGTCGTGCTCATGTCCGGAAACCCGGAACTCGCCGAGGTGGCGCTGGGATTGGCGACGGCCACCTTCCGGGTGATCCGGGAGAACCTGTTCTGGGCGTTCGCCTACAACACCGCGGCGATCCCCCTGGCGGCCCTCGGGTTTCTCGATCCGATGATCGCCGCCGCCGCCATGGCATTGTCGAGTGTCAGCGTTGTCGGGAACTCATTGCGGTTGCGGCGGTACCGGGCAGCGACGTGAATCGTTTGACTGCGGGCCCAACGGCCACCTGCGGGTTCTCCCATGCATGACATGCATCACGAACCAGCTCCCGGGGCTTCGTCCCAACCGACGCATGAGCGACAAGGTCACGACAAGCACGCCGGGCACACCCCGGAGATGTTCCGCGACCGGCTTGCGGTCAGCGTGGCGTTGACGATCCCGATCCTGTACCTCAGCGACCACTTCCAGGAGTGGTTCGGGTATCGCGCCGTGTCGTTCCCGGGCGACTCCATCGTCGTTCCCGTGGCCGCCTCCCTGCTCTTCGTGTATGCGGGCGGAGTGTTCATCCTGGGTTCGATACGCGAATTGCGCGATCGCTCTCCGGGGATGATGACCCTGATCTCGCTGGCGATCGGCGTCGCCTATGGATACAGCCTGGCCGTCACCGTCGGCCTGGACGGTGAACCCTTCTACTGGGAGCTGGCGACGCTGCTCGATGTCATGCTGCTCGGCCACTGGATAGAGATGCGATCCATCGTGACCGCATCGCGTGCGCTCGACCATCTCGCCGAGATGGTTCCGGCGATCGCCCATCGGGTGACGGCCGACGGTTCACTGCTGGACGTTCCGGTGGAACAACTGGTCGTCGGCGATCGCGTACTGGTTCGGCCGGGAGAGCAGGTACCGATCGACGGATCCGTCGCCGACGGCGCGTCGTCGGTGAACGAGGCGTTCCTCACCGGGGAGTCCCGACCCGTGGAGAAGATACCCGGCGACGAAGTCGTCGCCGGCTCCGTGAACGGCGAGGGCGCTCTCACCGTCGCGGTCACCCGGATCGGTGGAGACACCACCCTGCGCCAGATCATGCGGTTGGTCGAAGAAGCGCAGGCCTCGCGGAGCCGGTTTCAGGTACTCGCAGACCGCGCCGCCTTCTGGTTGACCATCGTCGCCATCGCGGTCGCGATCCCCACCCTCCTCGTCTGGCTCGCCGTCGGCAACAGGGGCATCGACTTCGCGGTTGCCCGCGCCGTCACCGTTCTGGTGATCGCGTGTCCGCACGCCCTCGGTCTCGCCATTCCCCTCGTGACCACGAATGCAACCGCGATCTCGGCCAGAAACGGGATCCTGGTGAGAAACCGCGAGGCGTTCGAGCGGGGCCGCGCCATCCGGTTCGTCGCATTCGACAAGACGGGAACCCTCACCGAGGGACGGTTTGCCATCCGCCGCATCGCCACGGACGCCATTGCCGAGTCGGAGGGGCTCGCTCTCGCCGCCGCTCTGGAGCGCTCATCCGAGCACCCGCTCGCAGCCGCGATCGTCAAGGCGGCTGAAGAACGCTCCGTCACGGTTCCGATTGCGACCGCAGTGGCCGCCGTGCCGGGAAAGGGCGTCGAGGGCCTGGTAGCCGAACGCCGCGTCCGCATCGGCAAACCCGAATGGCCCGACGAACTCGGCGTCGACATCCCGCGGGCTCTCAAGGCCGAGCTCGAGGAGGCTGCCGCACGAGGGGAAGGGTCCATCGTCCTCTTCGGCGAAGACCGGGCGTTTGCCGTGTTCAGCCTCATGGATCGGGTCCGCGACAGCGCTCGACTCGCGGTGACGAGGCTGCGAGCACTCGGCGTCGAGCCGGTGATGATCACCGGAGACGCCGAGGCGGTGGCCCGCACCGTCGCCGCCGAGCTCGGCATCACGCGATACCACGCCCGGGTGCTCCCCGAGGACAAGGCTCGCCTCGTGCGCGACCTCGACACCGAGGGACCAACCGCCTACGTCGGCGACGGGATCAACGACGCGCCGGCACTCCTCGCCGCCGACCTCGGTGTCGCGATCGGTGCGGGAACCAACGTCGCCATCGAGTCGGCAGACCTCGTGTTGGTCAACGATGACCCCGAAGACGTGCCCCGTGCCCTGACCCTCGCCCGTGCGACATCGCGCAAGATGACACAGAACCTGGTGTGGGCGACCGGGTACAACGTCGTGGCAATCCCTCTCGCGGCCGGGATCGCAGCCACCGCCGGTGTCCTGCTCGAACCCGCGGTCGGAGCGCTGTTGATGAGCGCGTCCACCGTCATCGTGTCACTCAACGCGATGCTGCTGCGTCGCATCGACCTGTTCTGAGAGAATCCTGGAGGAAACACGAGTGGCCAAGACACCACCGCCGCGAGCCCCACAACGCAGCTCCCGTGGCCAATCGCGATGGTCGCGCTTGATGCCGTTCGGCGCAGGAGCGGTGATCTTCGTGGGCATCGTCGCCGTCGCGGTTTCGGTCGGCGGCGAGGCGCCGACGACGGCAACCACCCACATGCGCGATCCCGAGGTCGTGGCCCGCGGAGCTGAGCTCTTTGCGACCAACTGCGCCGTGTGCCACGGTCCCGACCTGCGGGGAACCGCCACCGGCCCACCCTTCCTCGACGTCATCTACGCACCGAACCACCACTCCGACGAAGCGTTCCAGCAGGCCGCGGCGTTCGGCGTGGTGCCGCACCACTGGAGCTTCGGCCCGATGGTGCCGGTGGCCGGTCTGAACCGCGAGGACGTGGCGATGATCGTTGCCTTCGTCCGCACCGAGCAGGAGGCGGCGGGAATCTTCCGGGATCCGTCGCACGGGTGAGTCCGGGCCCGAACCAGCACCCGGAATCGGACATCGCCGTCGAGGCTGGTCACGTGGCACCCATACCCGGCGACCAGGAGCTCGCCGAGGTGGTGCTGGGACTCCCCCTGGAGGGGAGAAACCCGCGCCTCCCGCTTCGGGGGAGAGGCGGGCGGGATCGTTACACTTTGGGGGTTTGGAGCACGTTCCCGAGATCGCCTGCATCGTGGTGAGCTATCGGAACCAACCGGAGATGGTGGCCGCTGTGCGATCCATCCTCGTCCAGGGCCTTCCCGTTGAGGTGGTTGTGGTCAACTCCGGGGGCGGAGAACCCGCTGCGGCCCTCGCAGCAGCCGGCATCGACGTGCCGGTCATCGACCATCCCGAGAGGTTGTTCTTTGGCGGTGCCGCCAACCTGGGGATCGCGGCCACCACCGCTCCTCTGGTGTCGTTTCTTTCCGGGGACTGCGTCGCCGAGGCGGGTTGGCTGGCGGCTCGCATCGAACGGCACCGGTCGGGCGCCTCAGTCGTGGCCGGTGCGATCACCAACGCCTATCCCAAGAACGTGTTCGCCTGGGCGGCGCACGTGCTGCTGTGGTCAACACGCATGCCTGGGGTCCCTCCAGAGCGGGCGCTGCTCTACGGCTTCTCTTTCAAACGGGACGTGCTCGACGAACTCGGTAGCTTCAGGCCCGACCTGCGAGCCGGAGAGGACACCGACATGAAGGAGCGCCTTTCCGGCAGGTACCAACCGGTGTGGGAGCCCCGAGTCCGGTCCGCCCATCGCAACCCCCGGGGTCTCTTCTCCCTAGTCACCGATCAGTACCGCCGCGGTTTTCGCAGCGTGCGGACGTACCAGGACCTGGGCCAATCGCGGGTGGGCCGCACGGTGGCACGCAACGCGCTGCGCCGCTTTCCCTCCCTCATCAGGCTTGCCTGGGCCGCGGCGTTACCCGGAGAGCGTCGCTGGATCGCCCTGGCCACGCCGCTGGTCCCGTTGGGTGCGTGCGCCTACGCGTTGGGGGCGGTGATCGGGCGGGAGAAGGGCCACTGAGCCCGGCCTTTCACGTGACCCCCGCCCGGCTTCAGGAGCTCGTCTTCTCCCCCCGAAAAGGAGCTGTCGCCGCAGTTCTCGGCGATGACGAAGGGGCGCTCTAGGACCACGTCCTTGGGTTCCTGGGCAGGGCGCTGTGGTGCCGGGAGGCACCTCCGCTGCGACCGCCGAGCGAGCGAGGTCATGCCTCGGCTACAGATGCCGATTGCGCTTCGGCGAGTACCGCCCTACCAGGAACCGGTACGGGCCGGCCAGGACGGGATGGCCCCTCAGCCAGGTTTGCAGGCGCACTGCGCGCGAGGAGCGCAGCCGCTCCAGGTCGGCGTGGAGTGCCTCCACCCGCCCGGTCAGCTCCCCGGCCAGGGAATCGGAGGCGGTCGACGCCTCGAGGGCGGCATTCAGCCGCTCTTTGAGTGCCCCGATCTCGGCTCGGGCGGCCGAGACCCGTCGTCCGATGTCGAGCTCGGTGAGTCCCTGGGCGTCTCGCATCACCTGGGGGATCACCGCGGTCTGGACCAGGTGCAGGTACGCGGCCAACTCGGCCGCCTCAGCGGAAGCATCGAAGCCGGCAGCGCGCCCGGACCATCCGGCGATCGCATCGGCGTACACCCTCTCGATGCGATCGATCGCCGCCTCGAGGCCAGCATGCTCCCTGATCCAGCCCTGCACCGCAGCGGCATCGCCAGGGTCGTACTGGTCCAGGCGGGCTCGCAGCAGATCGATCCGCGGCTCGTCGACCAGCGCCGCCACACCGAAGTTGGCGGCGGCGAGCTCCTCGACCCCACCGCGGGTCACCATCGGCCCCAGACCCTCCGTGTCGCACAGGATCACAGCGCATCCAACCGCCATGGCCTCCATGGCGGCCCGGCCCCGGGCGAAGACGATGTCGTACCCCGCCAGGATCTCCTTGGGTCGGTCGAGGAACCGCCCTGTCTGGGACCCGAGGCTCTCTACCTCGATGTCGCGCTCCGCACACGCCGCCACCGCGAAGCGATGGAACCCCTCCCCCGGAACCGCCTGGTTGCTGAACACCAGAGCGCGTCTTGGCCGCTTGGGGAGCGGCTGCGAACGCGGCCGGAACCGCTCCAAATCGACAGAGTTGGGGATCACCTCGACCAGTTCGGGGGGAATGCCCTCCTCGGTGACCAGGCGTTCGCGGCGCAAGGCGTCCACGGCCACATAGCGCATGATGCGAGAGAAGCGCGGCGGCATCTCCTGCCACGGCAGCCAGCCGTGGCAGAAGAACACCGCGGGGACCCCCGGAAAGCGCAGGAGGGCCTCGATCGTCGGGAGGTGGTGTTGACCGTGGATCAGGTCCGGGGGAGCATTGATCAGCAACAGGTCCCGGACCACCGGGACTGCGACCTCCCGCAGATCCTCGGCTGCCCGTCCGAGAAACGGGGAGTAGGCGATGGGGTGATGACCTCGCCGCCTGAGCGCCGCAGCGAGGTCCCGCAGATACAGCTCCGTACCTCCCCTGGCATCGAGCCTATGGTTGGTGAGCAAGATTCGCACGGCGAATACCATAGATTGCGCGAGAGCCTGGAACCCATCGGGGGGGAGCGTCATCCCACGGTTTCGCCTGCTACGACCGTCCACGATGCGCCGTCGGCCCGCCCGCCTGTTGGCGCTGCTCGCCTTCCGCGACGAGATGCGCTTCCTGCCCGACTACTTCGCCAACGTGGTTGCCGAGGTGGACGGGGTCGTGGCACTGGATGACGGATCCACCGACGGGTCCACGGAGTACGTGATGGGCCGGCCCGAGGTCCTCGAGTTGATCCGGCGCCCGGTGCGGGAGCAGCACCACTGGGACGACGCCCTCAACCACCGCCTCCTCGTCGAGGCGGCCCGACGTCACCGGCCCGACTGGCTACTGGGCCTCGACGCCGACGAGCGACTGGAGCACGGTTTCAGGGCGCGTGCTGATTCCGAGATCAACCGGGCGCGGCGCGAGGGGTACATCGCCTACTACTTGTGGTTTCGCGAGGTGTGGGACTCCCCGACGACCGTCAGGGTCGACGGCATCTGGGGGCGGAAGCAGCAAGCCCGCGTGTTTGAATCCCGCGAGGACCACGAGTTCCACGAGCAGAGGCTGCACTGTCACTGGGCGCCGCTCAACGGTCGCCTGCCCGACGGAAGCTTCCCGTCGGCAGATCTCATCATCTACCACCTGAGGATGCTGTACCCCGAAGACCGGGCCGCCCGGCGGGACCGGTACAACCGCCTCGACCCCGACCGCGAGATGCAAGCCATTGGATACGACTACCTGACCGACGAGACCGGCATCGAGTTGGTCCTGATCGACCCCGAGCGCTCCTACCGCCCGATCCCCGACTGACCCACCATCCGCGATAACGGTGGCATACACTTTCAGGAAAGAAGAGGAGGGGGCAAATGGCTGGGTTCTATACGTCGGGAGATTGGCACGTCAAGCCGGGTAGCGAGGAAGCGTTCATCGAACGATGGCGGGAGTTTGCTGAGTGGACCGCTGCCAACATCCCCGGGAATACCTTCGCGAAGCTGCTCCAGGACGACACCGACCTGCGC
>DATECY010000045.1:0-7975 GCA_035286665.1 Acidimicrobiia bacterium | reverse complement strand
AACCGGATTCCGGAGTCCGGACCCGGGATCGGGTCAGCCGGAAGTGGCGACTCCGCACTCGTCGACCAGCGGGGGGAGTCCCAGCTGCTCGGCCGAGCCGTCGAGGACGGCCTGCACCCGCTGCCGGATGAGGTCGACGTTGGGCACCCCATACCCGTTGATGCGGTAGGCGATGTAGCTCTGGTCGGTCCCCGCCAGGTCGGGGGCGTTGGGCATGAACCGGATCGAGACAATCGACGAGGTGTCCACCGTGCGCACCAGGTCGAGGAAGTCGGGGATCATCGCCATCGGAATGTCGGTCACCACGCTGGCCTCGATCGCCGGGACCAGCGAGGGGAGCTGGCGCAGCAGGCTCACCGGGTCGGCCTCCCGGGCCAGGGCCTCGAGCAGGCAGCGCTGCCGACCCATCCGCACGTAGTCGTTGGACTGGGTCCTGCTTCGGGAGAAGGCGAGGGCCGTCTGCCCATCCATGTGATACGTCCCGACGGGGAAGTCGAGGTCGATGACGGTGCCATCCGAGCGCATGTAGCCGTGATCGATGATGTGACTGGTCACCGTGATGTCCACTCCCCCGAGCGCATCGATCATGTCCACGAAGCCCTGCAGATGGACGAGGGCGAAGTAGTCGATGTCGATTCCCAGCAGGTTCCCGAGGATGGTCTTGGCGGCGTCGCCTCCGGTGTTGGGTCCCTGGAACAGCTCGGGATGCTGCAACCCGTAGGCGTAGACCCCCCAAGCCAGGTTCGAGGGATCACCCCATGCCCCGTCCTCCCACATCGGAAAGGCAGCGTGATCCGGGGGAATCGGCAGCTTGATCATGTTGCGGGGGATGGAGAACATCGCCGTGTCCCCCGTCTGCGGGTCGATCGACAGGACGATCATCGAGTCGGTGCGGATGCCGACCCGCCCCACGCCGGCGTCGCTCCCCAGCAGCAGGACGGTCACCCTCTCATGGTCGTGGAACGGGGGAGGCGTGGTGGTCGTGGTCGTCGGCGCGGTCGTGGTCGTCGTGAGCGTGGTGGTCGTGGCGGCAGTGGTCCCGGGGACGGTGGTCGTGGGTGCGGCGGTGGTGTCGATCACGCTCGTCGTGGTCACCTGGCCTGGGTCACTCGAGAAGTCGTGGCTGAGCAGGTCGTACAGCGCGACGTTGCGACGTCCCACCCAGTAGTGGGGGACGGCGACGGCGGCGAGGAGCAGTACCAGCGCGGTCACGGAGAACATGAACCGAACCGGGAACCCGCCCGTCGACACCGGACGCGGAGTCGCCGCGATGTATGCGTCGACGGCACTGCCCGCTCGGAATCCGAGCAACAGGATATTGGCCCCCAGCAACACCAACAGCAGACCGGGGCTGCGAAAGAACGGGCGTGAGACGACAAGCGCCAGATCGATCCCGTCGACGAAGAAGACGAGGATCAGCAACGCCATTGCGGGAAAGACGAAGACCGCCGTGATCGCCAAGTGGATCCATCCCTTGCGGCGGTCCCCCACGTACCACTGGCCCAGCCCAGGGATGAGGGCCGAGAAGGCCGCGGCGATCAGAGGCCGGGGTCGGCGGCGGGCGTAGGTGGGCTGGCGCGCTGCCATGTGCGTCTCCATCGGCGTATGCAGTTATGTCCGAAACCGAACCGGGGTTACCGACATCCGGGCCGGGATCCGGATCCGGAGACGGTCAATCGCCCCAGTAGCGCTGCTCCTTGAAAGGGTCCCCGTACATGTGGTACCCGTTGCGCTCCCAGAACCCGGGGTCGTCGTGGTCGAGGAGGTCGAAACCGCGGGTCCACTTGACCGACTTCCAGAAGTAGAGGTGGGGCACGACGAGGCGAAGCGGCCAACCGTGATCCGTCTCGAGTTCCTCGCCGCCATACCTCCATGCGAAGAGGTTGCCGGTGCGGGCGAAGTCGTCCAGCGGAAGGTTGGCGGTGAACCCGTGTTCTGCCTTGATCACGACGAAGGAGGCGTTCGCCGCCACCCCGACCCGGTCGAGGATCGCCGAGGTGGGGACGCCCTCCCAGGTCGTGTCGAACTTGGTCCACTTGGTGACGCAGTGGATGTCGGCGGTCATCGTCGTCGTCGGCAGCGCTCTGAACTCGTCGAACCCGAGCCGCAGTGGGCGCTCGACCAGACCGCCCACGGCGAAGTCCCAGGTGGCCGGGTCGACCTTCGGAACCACTCCAGCATGCAGCACGGGGAACCGGTCGGTCGAATACTGCCCCGGAGGGAGCCGGGAGGGATCGATGCCCCTGGCGGCGAGTTCGTCACGATTGCGCTGGAAGAACGAACTCATCGGCGGGATGCTACCGCCGGGTACATTCGCACGGCCGGTAGCCTTGCCGGCATGGTCGACGAGCAGCCCACACCCGACGAAACGGACCTCCTCGCCTCACCCCGCCCCAGGGTGCGGCGGTGGCCGTTGGGTGCCTTGACGCTGATCCTTGTTGTCGTCGTGGGCGTGGGAGCACTGGTGTTCGGCGGCAACGACGACACCCCGACCACCTCGACCAGTGTCCCAACCCTCGGTGGGTTCGTGGTCCCCACCGGCGACGCCGCCCCCGAATTCGTCATCGAATTGCTCGGCGGCGGCCGCTTCGTCCTCGCCGACGAGCTGGGTGCCGGGCGCCCGGTGATCCTCAACCTGTGGGCATCGTGGTGCACCCCCTGCCGCGAGGAGATGCCCGAACTGGACGCGGCGTCCAAGGCTCACCCCGACGTGTCGTTCGTCGGCGTTGCGGTCGAGGACGATCCCATCGCGGCCGCGGACTTCGCCGCGGAGATCGGGGTGTCATATCCGCTGGCCATCGATGAATCCGGGTCGGTGTCGAACCGCTATCCCTCCCCCGGCCTGCCGACCACGTTCTTCATCACCACCGATGGTCGGATCGCCCGGGTGTTGTACGGCGGCGTGACCGAGGATCAGGTCACCCAGGCCATCGCCGAGGTGTTCGGCCTCTAGGTCGCTCCTAGAGCGACCACCAGAGCGGCGCCAGCGCAGCGACGGCGGCGAGCGTGACCAGCGTCAATGGGAATCCGAGTCGGGCATAGTCACCGAACCGATACCCGCCGGGCCCCCACACCATCGTGTTCGTCTGGTACCCGATCGGGGTGAGGAACGAGGCCGACGCCATGACCGCGACGACGATCGCGTAGGCACGGGGATCGGCGCCCACTTGCGCTGCGGCGGCGACCGCAATCGGGAACATGAGGACGGCTGCCGCGTTGTTGGTGATCGCCTCGGTGAGGGCGAGCGTCGCCAGCGCCACGCCCACCAATACCCCGACTGAGCCAAGCGGGTGGAACCCGTCGACCAGCCACCCGGCGAGCCGCTCCGCCAACCCGGTGTCGAAAAGTGCGGCGCCGACGCCGAACGACGCGGCGATCACGATGATCACGTCGAGGTCGACCGCGGATCGTGCCTCACCCGGGCTGAGCACCCCGAACAAGACGACCGCGATCGCCCCGAGCAGCGACGCGTCGAGGATCGGCAGCAGGCCGGTACTGGCGGCCACGACCACACCGATGCCGATGAGGGTTGCCGGGAGCACCTTGTCCGACCGCGCCGGCTCGGACGCGCCGAACCTGGAGACGAGCAAGAAGTCGCTGGAGCCCTGCCACCGATCGGTGAATGCCGGCGACGCCAGGAGGAGCAAGGTGTCGCCCGTCTTGAGCCGCACCTCGCCGAGCTTCGCCTCCACCCTTCGATCGGCGCGATGAATCGCCAACACGGCCGCTTGGTAACGATCGCGAAACCCGATCGCCTTCAGCGAGGTACCGACGAGCGGCGACGCGTCACCGATCACCGCTTCGAAGAACGCCAGCCGTCCGGTGGGAATCGCCGCCGTGTGCTGCTGCGCCTCGGGGGTCAGGCCGGACCGACCCTGCAGGTCGGCGACGTCACGGGCATTGCCGACGAAACGGAGGAGGTCGCCGCCGCGCAGCACGGTTTCGGGAGTCACCGGGGCGATCAGCTCGGCCCCACGCTCGACCTGGGCGAGGAACACGCCGACGAGATGCCGCAACCCCCCGCCCTCCACCGAGGCGCCGTCGAGGGCACCGGCGGAATCGACCCGCATCTCCACGACGAATTCCCGCACGTCGTCGATGTCCTTGCGTGCACCCCGGCGATCGGGGAGCAGTCTCGGAGCGAGAAGGATGAGGAGTGCCAGGCCGGCGATCACCACCGGGAGGCCGAGCTTGGCGATCTCGAAGAAGCCCATCGGCTCCATGCCGGACCCCTCCATCAGCCCGGACACCACGATGTTGGTCGACGTGCCGATCAGCGTCAGTGTCCCGCCGAGAATCACCGCGAAGGACAACGGCATGAGGTAACGGGACACCGACCGGCCCACCCTCTGCGACCAACGGGACACGGCCGGAACCAACATCGCCACGATCGGGGTGTTGTTGAGGAAGGCCGAAGCGCCAGCGCTGGGAAGCAGCAGGCGAGCGAGCGTCCTTCGCTCGCCGTTCCCACCACCGAGGGCCGAATCGACGAGGCGGTTGAGCACCCCGGTTCGCTCGATTCCGGCGGCGACGACGTACAGCGCCGCCACCGTCATCGGAGCGGAGTTGCTGAAGCCGGAGAACGCCTGAGCAGGTTCGATGACCCCGGCGACGAGCAGGGCCACCGCCGCGGCGAACACCACCGCTGCGGGGGCTGTGAAGTCCCTGGCGAGCAGGGCGATCGTCAGCACGACCACGGCGAGGGTGAACCACGCCTCCCAGGTCAAGGAGCGGCCTCGCCGTGATCGGCCGCAATGCGCAATGCGCGATGCGCAATTCGCGATTCGCAATTCGAGGGCAACGGGCAACGGGCACCGGGCGACGGAGAACGGGTGACGGTCCTCAATCCACGTCTCCCAGATACACCGGGCCAGGGGCTTCGCCGCGCAGGAAACCCGCCAGCGAACCGGCGAGCGTTTCGGGGAAGAACCGGCACGTCCCCAGCTCGGCTGCGGACAACCAGACGCTGTCTACCTGGTCCGTGTCCCTGGTGGTCGGCTCTCCACGATCGTCGACCATCCGAGATTCGAACATGAACTCGATGGCGTGATCCGCCGGGTCGAAGGGCAGGTCCGGCCGGAGCGCGATGATCAGCTCGCGCACCCACAGGAGTCGAATCGGTTCGACCAGGCACCCCGTCTCCTCGAGCACCTCACGCCGGAGAGCATCGACCAGGGTCTCCCCGGGATGCTGTCCCCCTCCGGGAAACCCGAACCACTCCGGCCGCCCGTCGGCGGGCCGGTGATGATTGGCGAGAATCGCCCCGTCGCGCACTACCACCGCCTTCGCCGAGGGGCGGAGACGCGTGGAGACGATCCCGGTCACCTTCCCCGCCACTCGGGGCGACGCTTCTCAAGGAACGCAGAGACACCCTCGGCGGCATCGTCGGTGGCGGCGACAGCGGTGAGACCGAGGTGGAGTTGCTCCACGGCGGTGTCGAAGTCGAGGTCTTCGACCGCATAGAAGGCGTCCCGCCCGAGACGAAGTACCGCCGGGCTCATCGATGCCAACCCGGACACGACCAGATCCACCGCGTCGTCGAGGTCCGATTTCTTGACCACACGCGACACTACCCCGAGACGCATCGCTTCCTCGGCGGTGATTCGCCGACCCGACATCATGAGTTCCAGAGCTGCCTTGTGGGGCATGACCCGCTGCAACACCGCGGTGATCATCATCGGCCAGAGGCCGACCTTGATCTCAGGCGTCCCAAAGGTGGCGTCCTTCACGGCGATCACCACGTCACAGGCCGCGGCGAGGCCGAAACCCCCGGCAAGAGCGTGACCGTTGACCCGCGCCACCGTCGGCTTGCCGCAACGACGCATGGCCCGCAGCAGCACACCGAGAGCTCCCCTGGCGTCGTGATCGGCGATCGAGGTCTCGACGAACCCGCCGCTGAGGTCGCCGCCGGCGGAGAACGCCTGGTCCCCTGCCCCGGTGATCACGATCACCCGGACACCGCCATCGGCCGCGGCACGACCGATCAGTACGGCCATCTCGGTCATCACGGCGTTCGACAAGGGATTTCGCCGCTCGGGATCGTCGATCGTGATGGTGGCGCGGGGGGCAACGACGTCGTAGCGGAGCACGGGTACCTCGGGAGCGGCTGCAAGTCAGGTTACTCAGAGCATCACCCGTTGCCCGTTACCCGCTGCCGGCAGCCCAAGCCGCGTCGGCGAGATCTTGCTCACAGCTCGTCGCCGCCCCACGCGGCGAGGCACCCTACGCCGCCATCACACCGCGACGGGCCAGCACGCGGCGCAGGGCGGCCACCACTTGGGGATCGTGGTCGTAGGCGGCGCCGCGGTGGAGCACTTCCATCGCTTCGAGTGCGGTCATGCCGCCCTGCATCGCGGCAACGTAGACCGCCACCGCTCGCACGACCTGAGAGGACATCGGGACACCGGGGTCTCGCACTTCGCCCACGCGACGATACGGCTCCTGCTCGGCAGCGATCACCTCGGCGACGGGTTCGAGGTATCGCGCCTCGGAGATGATCGCCGCGCTCCAGCCGGCGACGTCCCGGTCGCTGTAGTCGCCGGCGGCGACCGCAGGATTCGCCAGCACCACCCGGCCGAGGTCGTGGAGCAGCGCGGCGAACTCGATGCGGGCCAGCATCCGGCCGGTCAGCCCGGCCTCGGCGGCAGTGGCCACACTGAGGTCCGCGACCCGTTCCGCGGTTCCGGGGGGCACCAAGCCGCCCGCTTCCGGGATCTTGCCGAGTGCTTCGATCGTCTGACGGTAGGTCCGCCGGGTCGCTTGAACGCGGTGGAGAGAGATGTGACTGAAGCCGTAGGGGAGTCCGGCGAGCACCGCCGCCCAGACGATCCCCACGGCCTCGTCGGTGAATTGGAACAACGCCGCAGATGAGATGAGTGCCGCGTATGCCGGCCAATCCTCGAGTGCCCTGGAAAGGAGGAGGTGCCTCGGAAGAGTCTCCGCCTGGCGTGACCACACCGCACGGGCGACGGCTGCGACGCCGAACCAGACGATCCCGGCGGCGACGAGCAACAACAACCCGGCGGCATCGGCATCCGCCTCGATGCGGAGCGCGGTCACCCCGGCGGCGAACACGCCGCCGAATACTGCGAGGCCGAGCGGCTCGGAAGGGAACACACGGTCGAAGGTGCGTCGTCCGAACCGCAGGTGCACCACGGCCATCCCGATCGGCAACGCGACCGCGGCTGCTCCCAGCACCATGACCGCCGACCCGTTCGAGCCGAGGGCGATGACCGCGGCGGCACCGGGCACGAGTGTCACCCCGCGGCCGGAGGGATTGGGGAAGAGCACGAGATGGGCCGCGGCATACAGACACACGGCCCCGGCGAACCACGGCCCGGCCGACCAGTACACCCCGGCAACGAGGCCGGTGACGGCGAGGGCCGCGACGGACCCGGCGACGAGGATCCGCTCATGCACGGATGGCACGCTCCCTCACCAGTCGCGCCACCTCGGCGGAGCTCTCCTCGTCGGGCGACCCGTAGACCTCGCGGGTCGCCTCGATCGCCCCGATCAGGGCCTCGACCACCTCGCTGCCGTAGGTGGCCGAGCGGCACCGCAGTTGCCCGAAGGCGGTCACCTGCGTGACGGCGGCGCGGTAGGACCGGGTGCTCGTCATCGCGTCGAATGCGTCGGCGGCGGCGAGGATGCGGCCTTCGACGCCGACCTCGCCGGCATCCTCGTCGAGCAGGGCGTGATGCGAATAGGCGATCGCCACCATGGGCCGGAGGAAGTCGACCCGGGCGAGCACCTCCTCGACCACCCGCATGTGCCGCGTCATCGTGTGGTACTCCTCGTCGGTGAGCGGGCCCGGCTTGTGGAGCAGCTCGGCCGGCACCGCCACCTTGCCCACGTCGTGGACGAGTGCCGCCCAGCGCAGGCGCTCTTGGGCCTCGGCCCCCAACCCGAGGCGCTCGGCAGTGAGGTGGACGAAATGGGCGACCCGCTCGGTGTGGCCTCGGGTGTACGGATCGAG
>DATECY010000044.1:0-7405 GCA_035286665.1 Acidimicrobiia bacterium | reverse complement strand
CGCAGGTCGACCAGGAAGAGGTGGTTGTCGGTGCCCCCCGATACCACCCGCACCCCGGCACCGGCGACGGCACCGGCCATGGCGGCAGCGTTGGCAACGATCTGAGCGGTGTAGGCGCGGAACTCCGGTGTCGCCGCCTCGTGGAAGCACACCGCCTTGGCGGCGATCTGGTTGTTGATCGGCCCGCCCTGGGCGTTGGGGAACACCCCCTTGTCGACGACGGCGGCGTGCTCGCCCCGACAGAGGATGAGACCACCGCGGGGACCGCGCAGCGCCTTGTGGGTGGTGGCGGTGACCACATCGGCGTGGGGAACGGGGTTGGGGTGGGCGCCCCCGGCAATGAGACCGATGATGTGGGCGGCGTCGACCATGAGCAGCGCCCCCACCTCGTCGGCGACGGCGCGGAACCCGGCCCAGTCCAGGATCCGGGAGTACGCCGAGTAGCCGGCCACGATCATCCGGGGACGCTCTCGGCCGGCGACCGCGGCGAGCTCCGCCATGTCGACCACCTCGGTCTCGGGGTGGACCCCGTAGGAGACGAAGTCGTAGAGCATGCCGGAGAAGTTGACCGGGGACCCGTGGGTGAGATGGCCCCCCTGGTCGAGGCGCATCCCCAGGATCTTGTCGCCCGGCTTGAGCAGGCCGAAGTAGACACCCATGTTGGCCTGGGCGCCGCTGTGGGCCTGCACGTTGGCGTGCTCGGCTCCGAACAGACTGCGGGCCCGATCGATGGCGAGCGACTCCACCTCGTCGATCAGCTCGCACCCCTCGTAGTACCGCTTGCCGGGGTAGCCCTCCGAGTACTTGTTGGTGAGCACCGACCCCGAGGCCTGCATCACGGCGCGGGACACGAAGTTCTCGGAGGCGATCAGCTGGACGTGGGTGCGCTGCCGTTCCGCGTCGCGGACGATGAGGGCGGCGACCTCGGGATCGACCTCTTCGAGGCGACGGGTGACGTCCATGACCAACCTCCGGAATCGAGGGTAATGCCCCGTCCCGCAACATTTGCCGCGCTCACGACGGCCCCGAGCATCACCAAGGTCACGGAACGGAGCACCGGCGGAGGGGGTCAGGTGGTCGGTCTGGCCTCGGCGACGATGTCGGCCACCACCAGCGCCGGGAACGGGAGGAACGGTGCGATCACCACCGCACCCACCGGGGCCACCACTGAGAGAAGCAGGGTGACGAGGGAGGACACCCCGACCACGGTGATCCGCAGCGGAATCCGGTGGACCGGTTCCGCCCTGAGCACGAAGGCGCCGGCGATCCCGAAGGCGAGCACCAACGACGAGGTCGGTTCGCGGACCAGCGATCCCACCCCGAGGTAGCCGGCGATCGCCAGCGGGGTGGCGAGCAACACCGCGCGCATGGGCCGCGGTGCCCGCGACACCCGGGCGAGCACCGTAAAGACCACCGGGACCAGCGCGGCGGCCGCAATCGCGGCGGCGGCCGCCCGGCGCGGGTTGCCCCGGTCCTGCTCGACGATGGCGGTGACCACCGCGGCGAAGGCGAACACGAGGACGATGGTGCCACCGAGCGCCGCTCCCCAGCAGCGGCGGCGGGTGATCGGTTCACCGGTCACGGCCGCCGGTGCCACCCGTCCTCGCCGGCCGCGCCGGGTGAACTGATCGTGATACCGCCTCCGCTCGGCGACGGGACGTTGCCGCGAGCCTTTCTGTCTGCTCATGATCCCCAGGCTACGGGACCGGGACGGATCACCACCGGTTCGCGGCTGGTGAGATCGACCACGGTCGAGGCCGCACCCCCGGAGCCCTGCCCAGCGAGGTACACCGCCACCGCGTCGCCGAGTGCGGTGCGGGCGGCGATGTCGTCGGAGGCGGGCTCCGCCCCGGACTGGTTGGCGCTGGTCACCGCCAGCGGGCCGGAACGGGCGAGCAACTCGAGAGCGACCGGATGGTCGGGGACCCGGATCGCCACCGTGCCCCGGGCGTCGTCCCCGATCCACAACGGCGCAGCCGGCATGCGGCGGACGACGACGGTGAGCGGCCCCGGCCAATACTTGGCGACCGCGTCGTCGATCATCCCGAAGCCACGGGCATCGGCGATGCTCGCCGCCAGGATCGGGATCGGCTTCTCCTCCGCCCTCCCCTTCACCGCGTACAGCCGCCGCAGCGCACGTTCCTGCATCGGGTCGACCCCGATCCCGTAGACGGTGTCGGTAGGGAGGCCGATCACGAGGCCGCCGTGGAGGGCCTCCATTGCTGCATCGATGAGATCCGGAGTCATGGGACGGCCTGCAATTCGCAATTCGCAATTCGCAACCGGAGCGTCGGCGCGAGCGCGCCCGAGCCGTCACACCGCGTCTGACGAATTGCCAATTGCCAATTGCGGAGCGGCCCGCCAGGGCCGCTCACACGCAACACGACGCTCCCTTGCGCGCCACCAGGATGCGATCCCGACCGGCCAGGTCCTTGCGAACCTCGCGGTCGAAGCCGCCGAAGAGTGCGGCGACCGCTTCCGCCTGGTCGTCCCCGATCTCGCAGATCACCCAGCCCCCGATCCCCACCCACCAGAACGCTTCCTCGGCGATCCGGGCGAGGACCTCGGTGCCCTCGGAGCCGGAGAACAGGGCGACGCGGGGTTCGTGGTCGGCCACTTCCGCCGGAAGGTGGTCGCCCGTCGCCACGTACGGCGGATTGGACACGATCAGGTCGATGCGGCCCCGCAGGTCAGCGGGCAGCGCCGCAAACAGATCCCCCTCGATCCATTCCACCCCAAGTCCGGTAGCCGCCCCGTTCTCCCTGGCGAGCGACAGTGCCTCGGCGTCGAGATCGACGCCGAAGACCCGGGCCTCCGGGAAGGCGTGCTTGAGGGCGAGGGCGAGGCACCCCGACCCGGTGCCGAGGTCGACGATCACCGTCCCCGGCCCGGCCCGGCGCAGCGAGGCGACCGCCTCCTCCCACACCCGCTCGGTCTCGGGACGGGGGATGAGCGCACGCCGGTCGATCTTGAGGGTGAGCGGCCCGAAGTCGACGGTGCCCTCCAGGTACTGCAGCGGCTCCCCCGCCCGGCGCCGCTCCACGAGCGCGGCGAGCCGATCCCGTTCCTCGTCGCTCAGATCGGGTTGGAGCACGAGACCGGTGCGGCTGCGACCGGTGACGGTGCGCCGCAACCGGTCGAGTTCGTGGGCGGGGATGGTCACGACGACAAGGGTAGAGAGCGTGCGCTCTTCCTCTCGCTCCCCCCTCGTGGGGGAGCCGAAACGAAACCATTCCTATCGCTCCCCCCTCGTGCGGGAGCCGATCGACCGCAGGTCGGTCGGTGGGGACTCTGCCCCACGACGCGGCAACAGAAGACCCCCCATCGCCCCGGCTCGCTCCGCTCCCCGAGGCACTTCCCCCACAAGGGGGGAAGGATGAAGAGGACGCGAACCCGTGGTCGTTGTCCTCTGTGGACGAGCCGCCCATCGCTCCCCGCTGGAGCCGCAGAGCAAAACCCCCGCTCCCCTTGCGGACGAGCCGACCGGCGGCGCCCACCCGCAATCGCTCCCCCCTTGTGGGGGAGCCGACGGGCGAAAGCCCGTCGGTGGGGGGTATTCCTTCTCCCGCAGATTCCCGTCCGACTAGCTTCCACCCACCGCACGAGGGGAGCACACGACATGGGTAAGAACCCGATCATCCATTGGGAGATCATGGGGCGCGACGGCGACGCCATGGCCGCCTTCTACGGCAAGGTCTTCGACTGGGCGCCGCAGGAGTGGACCGGCTTCGAGGGCTACCACGGGGTCGACGCCGACCACGGCGGCATCGGCGGCGCCGTGGGCAAGGGCGGCGATCAGATGCCGAACTACATCACCTTCTACGTCGGGGTGGACAACGTCGACGAGCACCTGAAGAAGATCGAGGCCGCCGGTGGGGCGACCGTGCTCCCCCGCACCGTCATCCCCGGTGTGGTGGCATTCGGGATGTTCCGCGACCCCGCAGGCAACGTGGTCGGTCTCGCCGAGCACGAGTTGCCGCCCGCCGACTGAGGCGGGGGGCAGCGAGCCTTCCTCATCGGATGGGGGGACTGGGGTAGGTTCTCCACCCATGCCCACCCCGCTCCCCTTCGGTTCCTGGCCGTCGCCGATCAGCGCCGAGGCCACCACCCGCAGCGGGGTCCGCTTCCTCGACGCGGTACGGGTCGACGGCGACGACCTCTACTGGATCGAGAGCCGTCCCCAGGAGGCGGGCCGCTCGGTGATCGTGCACCGCTCGGCGTCGGGTGCGATCGACGACGTCGGCCCGGACGACTTCAACGCCCGCACCCGTGCCCACGAGTACGGCGGAGGCGCCTACGTCGTCCGTGCGGGGACGGTGTTCGCCGCGCACTTCACCGATCAGCGCCTGTACCGGATCGACCCTGAGGGTGTGGTCGCACCCATCACCCCAGACCCGGAGATCCCCGGAGGGGTGCGCTTTGCCGATCTCACCGTGCGCGGCGACTGGGCGATCGCGGTGCGAGAGACCCACCACGAGGACGGTTCGGAGCCGGCCAACGACCTGGTGCGCCTCGACCTCACCGGGTCGTCGGCACCGGTTCCCGTGGCATCGGGCCACGACTTCTTCGCCGCCCCGCGGCTCTCCCCCGACGGCCGCCTCCTGGCGTGGCTCACCTGGGACCACCCCGACATGCCCTGGGACGCCACCACCCTGTGGCTGGCTCTGGTCTCGCCGGACGGTGAGGTCGGCGCGGCGCGTGCCCTCGCCGGAGGCCGGGGTGAGTCGATCCTCCAACCGGAGTGGTCGCCCGACGGGGTGCTCCATTTCACGTCGGACCGCAACGGTTGGTGGAACCTGTACCGGTGGACGGGAGAGAAGGTGGAACCGGTCCACCTCGAAGAGGCCGAGTTCGCCGTGCCCCACTGGGTGTTTGGGAGCCGGCGATTCGCCTTCCTCGGCGACGGACGCCTCATCGCCATACCGGTGACCCCAACCGGCGACCGCCTCGTGGTGATCGATCACGGAAAGCCACGCGAGGTACCGACCCCGTTCGCCTCGTTCCAGTCGACGCTGGCGGTGCGCGGCAACCGGGTGTTCCTGGTGGCGTCGGGACCCGACCGGGCCACCACGGTGGCGGGCATCGACGTCGACACCGGGGATATCGAGACCCTGCGCGCCCCGGAGGGGCCGGGCATCGATCCGGCGTACCACAGCATCCCCGAGCACGTCGTGTTCGACACCCCCGACGGACCCGCATACGCCCTCTTCTACCCGCCGGTCAACCCCGGGTACACCGGACCCCCCGGCGAGGCGCCGCCGATCATCGTCGAGATCCACGGCGGGCCGTCCTCGTCGACGGCGGCGCGCCTCGACCCCGAGATCCTGTTCTGGACCAGCCGGGGCATCGGCATCCTCGACGTCGATTACGGGGGGTCGACTGCGGCGGGGCGCGCTTACCGCAACCGCCTCGACGGACAGTGGGGGGTGGTCGACGTGCGCGACTGCGCCCTGGCCGCCGCCCACCTTGCCGCCACCGGCAAGGCCAACCCGGGACGACTGCTCATCCACGGCGGCAGCGCCGGGGGTTTCACCGCACTGCTGGCGCTCGCCCTCCACGACGACTTCGCCGCCGGGGCTTCGTACTACGGGGTGACCGACCTGGAGGCCCTCGCCGCCGACACCCACAAGTTCGAGAGCCGCTACCTCGACCGCCTGGTGGGCCCGTACCCGGAGCGGCGCGACCTGTACCGGGACCGCTCGCCGATCACCCACGTCGGCAGGATCACCGCCCCCGTGCTTCTCCTCCAGGGACTCGACGACGAGGTGGTGCCGCCCTCACAAGCGCGGGCGATGCGCGATGCCCTCGTCGCCAACGGGGTCCCGGTCGGCTACCTCGAGTTCCCCGGCGAGGGTCACGGGTTCCGATCGGCGGAGGCCCGGATCCGCGCCCTCGAGGCGGAGTTGTGGTTCTACGGCAAGGTGCTGGGGTTCGAACCCGCGGATGAGATCGAGGCGGTAGAGGTCGAGGGGTTGTAGACCGGGGATTCAGGTGTGATGACGCTGGGGCGCTCCGCGATTTTGCCGGAGAAGCAAAAGGTGAGAATTCGGTGGCGCACCGCTTGCGGAACGCTGGTGGCTGGGGGCTTGAGGAGTGATCGGCGAGGCCGATCACCCCTCCGCGGGCTCTCCCCCCGACTCGAAGTTCGGCTCCTCCATGGCCTCGCCTCGCGTCGGGGTTTCCGCTTCTTGCTTCATCCAAACGGTGCGCTGGGGGAACGGGATCTCGATGCCGCTGCGGTCGAATGCCGGCTTGAGGCGCTTGCGGACCTCGCGTGCGGTGGCGAACTGCTCACCCGGCTCGACCTTGAGGACCGAACGGATCGTGATCGCCGAGTCCCCGAAGGTCTCGATACCCCATATCTCGGGCTCCTCGAGCACCGTGGCGTTCTCGAGCTGGTCGTGCCACACCGAGTCGATGACCTCCTTGATGACCTCGGCGGCTTTGGTCAGGTCGGTGTCGTATGCGACGCCGATGTCGATCACCGCCCGGGCCCACTGCTGGCTCTTGTTGCCGACGCGCCGGATCTCGCCATTGGGGACGAACCAGACCGTCCCGTTGACGTCACGCAGGCGCGTGGTCCTCAGGTTGACCTCCTCGACGACCCCGCTGGCGTCTCCGAGATCGACGATGTCCCCCACCCCGTATTGGTCCTCGATCAACATGAAGATGCCCGTCAAGACGTCCTTGACGAGCGATTGGGCGCCGAAGCCGAGCGCGACGCCCACGATGCCAGCACCGGCGACCAGGGGCCCGAGGTTCACGCCGAACTCGCCGAGTGTGATGATTCCGGCGAGTCCATAGATCACCACTGAGGCGGTGCTGCGCAGCACCGCTCCGAGGGCGAGGGCGCGTTGCTTGCCGCGCTCCTCCTGGGCGGCGAGCAGTTGAGCCTTCTCCATCGCACGGGCTCGCAGGGCGGCGAATCGGCCATCTCCCAGCTCGACGTCGCGGCGAACCCGGGCGCATTCCTCGCGTTGAGCGATGAGACGGTCGACCATCTTCCGTATCACGCGCTTCATCAAGCGGTTGGCGGCGAGGGCGATGAGGAAGATCAGGAGCACCTTCGCCGGCTTGGCGACGAGCCAGTCCGCAAAGCGAGCCGCCGACAGGTTGCCGGTGAGGTCGAACACCCAGTCGCACACCAGTCCGGAGGCATCACCGCAGGGGTTCGCGACGGTGTCGGCACCCCAGAAAGAGAAGACGGCTGTTGCGAGCATCTGCTGCCTCGAAACTACCCGCTTGGCGGGCGCTGTCCAAAGGGGCGGGGCGGGACGCCGCCTACCCTCGTGTCGAGACGAGGCGGGGCGCCCGCGGCGATCGGGAGGACGCGACGGTGGCGAAGCGATATGAGGCCGTGCCGCACACCGCCGACGTCGCCTTCATCGCATACGGGGATACTCTG
>DATECY010000043.1:0-8117 GCA_035286665.1 Acidimicrobiia bacterium | reverse complement strand
CGTCCCCGGCGATCTCCCTTCCCTCGGCCACTGCTCGTAAATGATCCTCATAGTCACCCGAGGTCAGATGGGGAGGTCAGGGGTGCCGGGGGACCGGTGGCCTACCCACGCCCTCCCGCAGCGTGCCGGAATCACCCGTGGTGGTGAGCCTCAAGTTCCGCCCCCGAGACGCCGATCTAATGCGAATATTGCGACCATTGCGTTTGCTGCATATACGAGGTACTGTGCCAGAAGGAGGTAGAGATGCGCAACCAGTCCGCCGAGAGGGGTCCCGAGGTCGGCGACACGGCTCCAGGAGTACTCGCCGAGTTCCTGCGCCGTCACCCGACGCCGGCAACACGAGTGATGCTCGTTGCTGACGATGCAACCGGCCCAACAACGATCACAGTCCCATCCGAGGCTCTGAAGATGTTCATCGAGGTCCTCGACCATCTGAAGGATGGTGTGGGCGTTTCGATCGTGCCACAGAATGCGGAACTCACAACACAGCAGGCAGCCGACCTGCTGGGCGTGTCCCGCCCGTATCTGATTGACAAGGTGTTGGAGCCAAATGGGTCACTCGAGTTCCGTACCGTCGGACGGCACCGACGAATCCGATTCGTCGACCTCGATCGTTACCGGAAGGTCGACGCAACTCGCCGAAAGAAGGCTGCTGATCGGGTGACCAAGATCAGCCTCGACGCCGAACTGGACGACTGAGATGGCATTTCGCGTCCTCTACGACGCGAACGCCCTATTCGGTGCGCTGCAGCGGAGCATTCTCGTACGCGTTGGGGTCGCGCAAGCCAGGTTCAACCTTCGAGTCTTGCTGACGGACCGGATCCTTGATGAGATGGTCGATGCGGTCAGGACGAAGTACTCAAACTTCAGCGAGGAGCAAGGCGAGAGCCTGAAGAAGGCGATAGGAGACGCGATTCCTGATTGTCGGGTGATCGGCTACGAGTATGCAATCGAGGGGGTCGACATCCGCGACCCTGGAGACCGCCACGTGGTCACCGCTGCGATCCACGCGACCGTCCAACTGATCATCACCGATGACCTCGATTTCACCGCGACCGCTCTCACGCCCCACGACCTCGAAGCACAAAGCCCGGACGACTTCCTCACGGATCTATTCGGCCTCGACGCTGCTGGCGTCCGGCAGATCGTCAGCGACGAGGCGGCGGCCAGAGACTGCACCATCGAAGAACTGGTTGACCTACTGGAGCAACGAGGACTGATTCGGCTCGCCCAGCATCTGCGTCGTTAGAGCGATGAATCCCTCAGGTGCATTCGGTCGTACCCTCAGGTGCGACACCCTCCCCTCGGCCAGGGTGCTCACACCCGCGGGTCTACGAATACCAGGTCGGCTTCTTGTCGTCGTCCTTCTTGCGGTCGCGGCGTGAGGCGGAGAACTTGTGGGCGTACTCGACGAGCTGCTCGGCGCACGCCTTGCGCCATCCGGAGGCCTGCAATCCCTCCACCAGGCTCGGCGTCTGATCTTCGAGGGTGCGGTTGACGTCGCCCCAGGACGGGAGCAGTGCCCGCTCGATCGCCTCCTGAAGCAGTGGGTGTCGGGTGTGCAGCGGCCGTCCTCGCTGGCCCTTCAACTCGAACGTCGCCGCCAGACTGCCACGGAAGCGGTCCCGGCCGTATTGGGGGACGTCGATGAGGCGTTCCAGCCGCCGCAGCGTGGGGACGTTGGCCGAATCGCCTTCTGACTTCCATCGGGCGATCTCATCCTTGGCGGCGCGCGCCATCTTCTCCGCCGAATCCTTGTAGGCGAGCACCGACGCCTTGCGCAGCTCGAGCTGCACCATCTCGTCGTACTCCGCCTGGGTGGCGGCGAGCAGCGCTCCCCAGCGCTCCCGCTCGTCCTCGGTGAAACCGGCTCGCTGGGGGAGTCCCTCCCACAGCGCCTCGAGCACGGCGAGCCCGTCGAGGCAGCCCTTGGTCGCTCCGGCCACCTGGGACAGCCGGTTGATGACGTACCGCGGGCTGAGGCCGGTCATCCCCTCTTCAGGCGACTTGTCGTGCAGCTTGACCGCGTCTTCGGCGCCGCCATGGCTCCCGTAGCGGCCATCGTAGAGATGGAGTTTGCGGATCAGACCCTGCATGCCACCCCCGGGGTGGGTGAGCCTGGTGAGCACGGCGAAGGTCGCTGCGGTGTGCATGGCAAGCGGGGAGACGTCCCTGCGGCCCATTTCGGCGCCGGCGATCATCTTCTCGTAGATCCGGATCTCGGCGCGCACCGAGAGCACGAACGGCACCTTGACCACGACGAGGCGGTCGAGCATGGCGGCGGCGCGCGGGTTGTCGACCAACTCCTCGTACTCGGCGAGGTTGCTCTGTGCGATCACGACCTCGTCGGCATACATCGTGCCCGGACCGCTCGTCTTGATGATCTGTTCCTGGCTCAGGCTGAGCAACACGGCGAGGAAGCGCTCGTCCATCTTGAAGACCTCGAGCAGGTCGGCCATTCCTCGATGCGCCGCGTTGAGTTCGCCGTCGAACCGGTAGGCACGGCGGGTGGAGGTGGGGTCGGCGGGGTTCAGTTGGGAGAGGTCGACCTCGCCGACGAGCCGGGTGAGGTCCTCCGAGCGCGGGTCGGTGGCGACGAAGGTGCCGAAGCCGAGTCCGTGAGCGATCGAGTAGTAGACCCGTTCGACGGGCATCTTGGCGACATCGCCCTTGTAGGTGGCTTCGAGCATCCACCTGACCTCGGGGTTGAGGTCTCCCTCGATGTAGACACCCGCCTCGCCCCGCAGGTCTTCGGGGATCATGCGCAACGGGTCCTCGTGCATCTGGGAGCCCTTGATGCCGTACACGCGCCCGTCGTCGGTGCGGGTGTAGGCCTCGAGGCCCTTCTTCATGGTGTTGACCAGGGTGGACTTGCCTGACCCGGGCGGTCCGACCAGGAGGAGAATCCGCTTGCGGACGTCGAGTCGGCGTCCGGCGGCGCGGAAATAGTCGGCCACCTGCTGGATGACCCTCTCGTGGCCGAACAGCTCGCCTTCGAACAGGTCGAACCGCTCCTCACCGTCGGGCCCGACGGAGATCCCGTTTGCCTCGACCATGTCGGACACCAGAGCGTGGGAGAGGCGCGCCAATCTCGGGTCGTCGGCGACCATTTCCAGGTACCGGGCGAAGGTGACCTCTTCGGCCTGTTCACCCACCCTGGCCTTGATCTGTTCGAGGAGCAGTTTCGGATCCATGGGATTCCTCACGTCGCGTTGGCCCAAGCGTAGAGAGAGGGAGGCCATGGGGCCTCCCTCTCGCATCTTCGTTGCCCTGGGAGCGGAGCTCTCGGGGACGAATCGGTTCGGTTCCTTAGAGCGTGCCGAAGTCCCATCCGAGCGCCGCGGCGAACCCGAAGACCACCAGCGCGGCGCCGGCGATCAGCGTGAGCCATCCGACGAAGTTCTTGAACCCGCGGTTGTCGGGAACGAGGGACGCCGAGATGAAGTGCAGCACGAACGTGATGCCTGCGACCAGCGCGCCGTAGCCGTACTGGCCGGCCGCGTTGTTGTCGCTGAAGACCATGAAGCCGAACAGTGCCACGACGCCGAACAGCAGGGCGAACATGCCGTACGTCCGGTCCTGTGACGACTCGTTCCACGCGTTGGACGCGGCCAAGAGGCCGTAGATCGCGCCGAAGCCGAGCATGGAGCCGGCGACTGCGTCGCCGCCGCCCCCGCCGCTAAAGGCGAACCAGAGTCCGAACATGAACGCGGCAGCACCCAGCGCGTAGGCCGTGGTGCGGGATTCGGTTACCCCGCCCCAGTACCAGCCGTACGTCACCAAGATGGCGCCGAGCAAGATCAGTGCTACGTCCACTAGGGATCCTCCTTGTTGTGGGCGTTTCCCCTTACAGCGGGTTAGACACGGTTCGCCCGGCGAGGGTGACGCCCGGGCGGCGAATAGTTATCCCCAGATGTCAGGAAGTGATTCCCAGATGCACGGCCGCAACGGTCATCCGTCGGCGGCCATGCGCTCCTCGAGGAAGCCGACGATGGCCCCGGCCACGTCGACGCCGCTGGCTGCCTCGATGCCCTCGAGGCCGGGGGAGGCATTCACCTCGATCACCAGCGGGCCCACCTTGGAGCGGAGCATGTCGACCCCGGAGACGTCCAAGCCGAGGACGCGGGCGGCCGCAATGGCAGTGTCTTCCTCGGCGGGGGTGAGTTCGACGTGTCGAGCGGTGCCGCCGCGGTGCAGGTTCGCCCGGAACTCGCCTTCCGCGGCGACCCGTTCCATCGCCGCCACCACCTTGCCACCCACGACGAAGGCGCGGAGGTCGGTGTTCTCGGCCTCGGTGATGTACCGCTGCACGAGGATGTTGGCGTCGAGCTGACGGAAGGCGGAGATCACCGATTCCGCGGCGTTGCGGGTCTCCGCCTTGACGACGCCCACCCCCTGAGTGCCTTCGAGCAGCTTGATCACATACGGCGGGCGCCCCACCACCTCGAGCAGCCCGTCGATGTCCTTGGTCGAATGGGCAAAACCGGTCACCGGGAGCCCCACCCCCGCCCGGGACAGGAGCTGGAGGGAACGGAGCTTGTCGCGGGCGCGGGCAATGGCTTGAGACTCGTTGGCGCTGAGCACGTGCATGACTTCGAACTGGCGGACCACGGCGGTTCCGTAGAACGTGTAGGCGGCACCGATCCTGGGAATGATGGCGTCGAACTCGAGCTCGCGGCCGGCGAACCGCACCCGGGGCCGCTTCGAGGTGATGTCCATGTAGCAGCGGAGGTAATCGATCACCGACACCTCGTGCCCGCGCTCTCGCGCCGCCTCCACCAGCCGTCTCGTGCTGTACAGGCCGCTCTGGCGGCTGAGAACCCCGATCCGCATCAGTGGCCTCCGAGGAGATAGGCGCCCGCAGGGTCGACCGTTGCCCGGCCGCTCAAGGCCTCCCTGCCGAGGAGCATCCGGTACTCCATGCGAGTACGACGCGCCAGTGTCACCTCCACCGGCCAGCTTTCGCCTCCGAGGACGAGATCCGTCCGGATGACGAAGCGCTCCTCCTCGCGGCCACCCCGGCCCGGGTTGCGTACCGTCCGCACGTCGAGGACCGGGGCCTCGGCGGTGACGGTGCGGCCGTCATCGAGGTGCACCCGGAACCGCACGGTCCGTACCGGCGCGTCGGGGAGCTCACGGACCCGGCTGGCGTCGATCGACGACGAACTGGCACCCGTGTCGACTTTGGCCGCGATCGTGTCGATACCCAGCGCCGGCAACCCGACCATCTCGCACCAGCCGACCATGAGCATGCCGAGGAGGGTAGGGGAGAGGAGGCGGCCGGCAGCCGGCAGCTTGCAGCGGGCAGCTTGCAGGCGCGTTGGTGGTGAGGAACGATCAGCAGGTGGAGGATCCGGCGCATCGCGCATCGCGCATCGCGCATCGCGCATCGCGCATCGTGCATCGCGGGCCGCGCCCTCTCCCCTCGCGGCCTACGCTCACCTCATGGGATCGAAGAAGAAGTGGTTCGGGTTGGCGGCCCTTGGTGCGGCGATCGTGGCTCTCGTGATGCGTTGCAAGAAGGAACAGCCCGAGTCCTCAGAAGGAACGATCGACACCTGATCCGCCCCGTCGGGGTGGTGATGGTGAGCGGGGCGTGGCAGCGCGCCGCGGGCGTTGGACGAGCACCGAGGTCCGCGCCACGCCCGCCGGCGACGAGTGCGGTTGTGCCGAGCACCGCCCTCAACGGCAGGTGTACCCGCGCTCTTCCGCGGCGGCGGCGATCCGGTGCGCCATGCGGGGGAACACGATGCGATGAGGGATGAGGAATAGGTACCAATAGGCCCGACCGGCCAGACCCCTGGGCCGGAACCACGCCGTCTGGATCAGGTCGGCACCGAACTCCGTGTCGCGTACCTCCCATTCCAGCCAGGCATCTCCGGGCAGGCGCATCTCCGCCCTGAGACGAAGGCTGCGGCCGGGGACCACGTCGTCGACCCGCCAGCAGTCGACGGCCTCGCCGATGCGAACCTCGTTGGGGTGACGGCGGCCCCTCCGCAACCCGACGCCGCCGACGAGGCGGTCGAGCAGGCCTCGGATCCGCCACGCCCAGTCCAGCCCGTAGTACCCGGCCTTGCCGCCGATGCGACTGAATGCCCAGAACAGGTGTGTGGAGTCGGTGTCGGTCGGCATCACCTGGCGGTCCATGAAGACGGTCCCGCCCGCCCACGCAGGATCGGTGGGCAGCGGTGCCGCCGGCTGGGACTCGGCGTCGCTCCAGCGTGTGATCACACCGCCGGGGAGGCGGCTGAGGGCACGGCGCACCGCAGCGCGGAACGGTGTCGGCTCGATCGCGACGATCGTCTGGGCCTGGTGAACCACGACCTCGGAGCGGAGGCTCTCCACCAGGGGTCGGGCGACCTTCGGCGGCAGCGGGGTGACGAGGCCGATCCACAACGACGACAGACGAGGGGTGAGGAGCGGGACGGGTATCAGCAGGCGGCGTCGCAGCCCCGCCTCCTCCGCATAGATCTGCATCAACTCCTCATAGGTGAGCACCTCCGGTCCGCCCACTTCGATCACTCCGGAGTCCTCGGTGCCGTCGCTGACGGCGCCGACGAGGATCTCGAGTATGTCGCCCACCGCGATCGGCTGGCACTTGGTCCGCACCCACTTCGGTGTGGTCATGATCGGCAGCGCCTCGGTGAGGGAGCGGAGCATCTCGAAGGAGAGCGACCCCGAACCGATGATCATCGCGGCGCGGATCTCGGTGACCGGGGTGGCACCGGCGGCAAGGATGCGACCCACCTCGTGGCGGCTGTGGAGATGCGGCGAGTGGTTGCCGTCGTCGTTCCCGAGGCCGCCGAGGTACACGACTCGTCGTAACCCGGCATCGTCGACAGCGGTGCGGAAGTTGGTGGCGGCGACCCGGTCCAACCGGGCGAAATCCTTGCCCGAGGCCATCGAGTGGACGAGATACAGCGCAGCGTCGCACCCGGTGGCGGCCTCCTTCAAGGAGGGTGGGTCGAGCACGTCACCTTCGGCCACCTCCACCATGTGTCGCCAGGGGTGCAGGGTGAGCTTGGCGGGGGTGCGGGCCAGGCAGCGCACCTCGTATCCGGCTTCGAGCAGCCTGGGGACGATGCGCCCGCCGATGTAGCCGGTGGCGCCGGTGACGAGGATTCGCATGCGCGCGCGAATCTAGGAGAGAAGCGAGAGTTACGGAGACGGGAATGGCTCTGGGGTTCCACGGCTGAGCGATGCGCAATGCGCAATGCGCAGGACGGGGAGGCGGGTGACGGCTTCGGCCTCCTTCAGCCTGCCGCCCCCGACGCCGATGATCAGGGTGTGAGCGTCTCCACGCGCCCGATTCGCGCCTGCCATCTCATCCACGACCTCGGGCCGGGGGGCGCCGAGAACACGCTCGTCGGCCTGGCTTCGGTGGCCGCGGGCGCCGGCATGGAGATGTCGGTGGTGAGCATGATGCCGCTGGGAGACCTGAGGTATCCGGTGTTGCTCCGCGACGCCGGTGTCGGCGTGCGCTCCCTCGACCTCGCCGCGTGGTGGGATCCTCGCGGTCCTCACCGGCTCGCCGCCCTCATCCGCGACCTGTCCCCCGACGTCCTTCACTCCCACCTCAAGCATGCCGACGTGGTCGCCGGCAGGGTCGCCGCCAAGGTCGGAGTTCCTCACGTCTCCACGCTTCACGTCATCGAGGACACCGCCACCGGCCTCGCCGGCCGCAAACGCGATCTGGCGGCCCGGTCGCGCATGGCGTCGGCGGCGAAGACCATCGCCGTGTCGGACGCGCTTCGCTCCTGGTACCTCCAAACCTTCCCGGAGAGCCCCGACCGGGTGGTGACGATCCGCAACGGCGTTCCCGCGCCGCCGGGGTTCGACGGCACGAGCCGCGCTGCGGTCCGCGGCGAACTCGGCATCGCCCCCGACGCGGTGATGGCGGTCATGGTCTCCGTGCTGCGGCCGGGGAAGGGTCACGACGTGCTGATGCGAGCCGCCGCGAAGGTCGACGGCGTCGTGTTCGTGGTCGCCGGTGACGGTCCCGAGATGCCGGCCGTCCGCCGCCTCGTCGCAGACCTGCCTTCCGGGCGGATCGTGCTCACCGGGTTTCGTGAAGACGTCCCCCGCCTCCTCGCCGCATCCGACCTGGTCGTCCACCC
>DATECY010000042.1:0-9358 GCA_035286665.1 Acidimicrobiia bacterium | reverse complement strand
GTACCTGCCCTGATGTGTGGCCCGGACCCGACGAACGCTACTCCTCCCGAGGGAAACGTTTCAGACTGCTCCCATGGCAGGCAGCGTTCCTGTCCCCGATGGGGCGCTCCCGGCGAAGCCGAGGGGGTTTCTCCTGCCCCTTCGCCGGCGGAAACTTCACCGGGGCGGCAATGGGCGAGGGGCACGCCCACTCGAGGACTGGCCGGTCATCTCCAGCTGCTAGGGCCCGGGATCACAGGTCGTTTCCGGCATAGGAAAGGTTGAAACTCTTGTTGGTCAAGGGGAAATCGGGAACGATGGTGTCCTTCAAAGAGACTGCCACGGCAGGCCAGTTCATGAAGGACGGATCGACGACCTTGACGCGGACCACGAGCCCGTCGTGCAACTCGACCCGATGGACGATGGTGCCGCGCCACCCCTCGATGATGCCGACCCCGCTTCTGGGTGCAGAGCCGGAGAGGTCGAGGTCGACCCGTTGCGATGGCTCACCTTCTGCTGCCTCGGCGATCAGACCGAGCAAGAGCGCGATCGAGGCGCCGAACTCCTCCACCCGCAATTGGAACCTCGCCATGACGTCCCCGCCGGTCAGGACCGGGACGCGCAGATCGCGGTACAGGCCGGGATCGGTGGGATGGGCGATGCGGGCGTCCAATCCGACTCCGGAGGCTCTGGCCACATATCCCAGTGTCCCGATCTCGACGGCCTGCTCATTGGTGAGCACCGACGTGCCGAAGAATCGGTCATAGAGAGTGTTCTGCCCGAGCGCCAAGGCGACGATCTCTGAGACGTCGGCGGCGATATCGTCGAGGTCCACCGGATCGGGCAGTCTGGAAACGGCGGCACCCCCGGGGAAGATCCCGCCGCGGAGGAGTCGGTGGCCGGTGACCGAGGCATTGAGCCGAAGCAGCCTTTCTCGAATTCGAAGGGCATGCGCATTGACGACCCCGAACCCGACGTCGTTGCAGAGAGCTCCGATGTCGCCGACGTGGTTGTAGAGCCGCTCGAGCTCCAGCAGAATGGCGCGTAACACCGTGACCCCCCGCGGAACTGTGCACCCTGCGGCCTGCTCGATCGCCTGGCAGTACGCCCATCCGTGGCCGACCGCGGTATCGCCCGAGATGCGTTCGGCCAGGCCCAGCCCGTCAACGGGATCGCGCCCCTCGAACAGCCTCTCGATGCCCTTGTGGACGAACCACAGGCGGGCCTTCATCGCCACGATCGTCTCTCCGACCACCCAGAAGCGGAAGTGGCCGGGCTCTATCAGCCCGGCATGAACTGGGCCCACCGGGATCTCGTACACGCCGGACCCCTGTACCGACGCGAACGGGAACTGGCGGGTTTCCTGATCCATCACCGGCGCCGTGCCCGCTCCGCGACGCATCGGTCGCCAACCCTCCGGCCAGTGCTGGTGAAGGACCAATCTGGCGGGCTGCGGATGCCCGGCGGGCTCGATGCCGAACAGGTCCTGCATCTCCCGTTCGAAGCGGCTCGCCGGAAACGACACACCGGCCAGTGACGGTATGACCGGACGGTCTGCCGGCGCGCGCAGATGCAGTTCGACTCTACGATCGGGATTGCCGGCCGTGAACAGGTAGACGACGCGCAATTGATCACCGTCGTCATGCGCCGCGACCAAAGCCAGTCGGAACCGTTCGGCGAACAGCTGCTCGGCATGTCGCGCCAGCTCCTCGCTCGCCACGTCGACGGTACGGCGGGCGATTCCTTCACCGGGTTCAGCCATGGAGAGCGTCTCGTCGGTCATGGGGCGACCACCCGCGAAGCCGCGGTCAAGAGTCGATCGAGAGGGCCGAGGGTCACACCGAGGACCGCCGAGGCGCCGAGGGCGATGGCCAAGGTCGTCAGAGCGATCGCCGGTGTGCGCCGATCGGTGTGGCCTCCGGTCGGCTCTCCCAACAGCATCTGGCGCCCATGCTGGAGGATGCTCACGAAGGCGACGAGCAACAGGGCGGCTGCAAGAACCATCACCAACTCGAGATGGGCGGCTCCCGCGGCTCGGAGGATCGCCACTTCGCTGGCGAAGAGACTGAACGGAGGGATACCGAGCAGAGCCAGCAGTGCCAGGCCGAACACGGTTCCGAGTGCGGGCCGTCGTTTCAGCAGCCCGCGCACGTCTGCGATCCGGGTCGTGCCCGAATCGAAGAGGATCTCGCCGGAGGCGCAGAACGCAACCGACTTGGCGATGGCATGCCCCAGCATGTGATACAGCGCACCGGCAACGGCGAGTGGGCTGCCGATCGCCGTGCCGAAAGCGACCAGACCCATGTGCTCGATGCTCGAGTAGGCCAAGAGCCGCTTGTAGTCGCGCTGGGCGATGAGCAGCGAGGCGGCGACACCGAGGGAGAGAAGGCCGACGGCGATCAGCATGTTGCGCATGTAGGCGGGGCCCAGCACGGCGTCGATCACGACCTTGTGGCGAGCCAGGACGTAGAAGGACACCGACAGCAGCACCCCCGACATCAGCGCCGACACCGGTGCCGGAGCCTGACTGTGAGCGTCGGGCAGCCAGGTGTGGAACGGGGCCAGACCCGCTTTGGTTCCGAATCCGATGATCACCGCCCCCGCCGCCAGCCGAGTCACTGCGGGGTCGAGTTTTCCGGCCATGGCGAGCAACTGAGACCAGCGAAGCGTGGCCGCGCCGACGCTGGCATGTCGCGACGCGAAATACAACAGCACGATGCCCAGGAAGGCGATCGACACGCCGACCGAGGCGATGACGACGTACTTCCAGGAGGCTTCCACCGCCGCCCGTGTGCGCCGGTGGCCGACGAGGAACGCGGTGGCGATGGTGGTGGCCTCGACGGCGACCCACATGACCCCGATGTTGTCGGTCGAGACGGCGATCAGCATGCACGCGATGAAGATCTGTACGAGCAATCCATACAGGCGGGCGCCTTGTGGCGTGGTATGGCCGAGGCGAAGCTCGGTGTCTATGTAGCCGACGGCGTAGGCGCTGGAAATGAGTGAGGCCACGCCGATGATGAGGATCAAATAGGCGCTGAGGGCATCGACGCGCACCAACCCGCCGGCGGCGATCACTGCGCCCCGATCGACGACGATCGTCCCCAGGATCACTCCGCCGGTCGTGACGCCGGCCGAGCCCACCACCGCCGCCAACGCGGTGGAGCGCCGCCAGCCGAACAGCCCCGTTGCGATCCCGGCGAGCAAGGGGACGAGTGGCAGATACGAAGCAAGCACCGTCATCAGTCCCGCAACTCCTGCAGCTGGTTGAGGTCGGTTGCGCCGAATGCCGAGACCATGCGACCGGCCAGCACGTGAAGTACCAGGACCACAAGAAGCAGGTCGAGGGCACCTCCGAGCTCGATCAACAGCGGAAGCCCCGACGTCGTCAGGAACGCGACGAGGGCGATGCCGTTCTCCAGCAGCAGGAAGCCGGCGACCTGGGTGACCGCCTTGCGCCGGATGGTCATCACCAGCAGACCGAGCATGACGATGGCGATTGCGGCAGGCACTGCCCGCGAGGCAGAATCGGATCCGAGATTCGCCACCTGACGCGCGGTCGCGTAGACAAAGAGGGTGAGCAGACCGCCGGCGAGGAGCGAGGCCGGGATGTTGATCAGCGGGTCCACCTCGCGGAGCTCTTCGCTCTGTCGGATCCACCGCGCCAGCAACATGGGGATGATCACGGCCTTGAGCGCGAACACCCCGACGGCCGCCGCCACCGGTTCGACGCTGTGCTCATGCAGCCCCAATGTGAGCGCCACGACCGCAACCGCCGCCCCCTGCACCGCGATCGCGCGGACGATCGAGATCAATCGAGACCGCCAGAGCACCACATAGGCGCAGACGAGGGCGGTGCCGATCGCCAGACCGAGTAGTTGGGAGAGGGCGCTGTCGGTCATGTCAGGAAGAACGACATGGTGATTGCGAGGAAGGCGAGGATGAAGGCCGCGGTGAGCAGCTCCGGCACCCGGAACAGTCGCATCTTGGCGACGAAGACCTCGAACGTGGCGATGACCACGCCGAGGAGTGCCAGCTTGGCGACCACGACTCCGGTGCCGATGGCGAGGTCGGCCGGGTGGGTCGTCACGGCGATTCCCCAGGGTGCGAAGAGATTGGCAATGAGCCCCAGGAAGATGGTCAGCCGTACCTGCGACGCCAACTCGACTACCGCCAGGTCGGGGCCGGCGTACTCGAGAACCATCGATTCATGGATCATGGTGAGTTCGAGGTGGGTGGAAGGGTTGTCCACCGGCAGTCGCCCCGACTCGGCAAGCACGACCACCGACACTGCCGCCAAGGCAAGCAGGCTCCCGGGCGATGCCAGGCTTCGGGGTTCGGCCAACACGGAGTCGACGATCGTCGCCAGGCTGGAAGACCCCGCCCGCACCGAGAGGGCGAAGATGGCGAGTAGGAAAGCGGGTTCGGCGAGTGCGGCGACGGTGATCGCCCGGCTGGCACCCATGCCGCCGAAGGCGGTCCCCGGATCGAGGCCGGCCAGCACGAGGAAGACGGTGCCGAGCAACACCAGGTAGACGACGGCGAAGAGGTCGCCGGAGCCTCCGAGTGCGGTGGCCGTGGTGATGAGAGGTACCAGGACGACCACCATCAAGCCCGACGCCAGCAGAACTCGCGGGGCGAGGAGGAACACCCACCCCGAGTACTCCGGCTTGATGCGTTCCTTGTGCAGCAGCTTGCGAATGTCCCGCCACGGCTGTACGACGCTCGGTCCGGCTCGGCCTTCGAGCTTGGCCCGGGTCGCGCGCATGAGCCCGGTGAGGATGGGGGCAACGGCGATGACGAGCGTCACCTGGATCAGCGCTCCGACGGCGGCCGGTACGGTCATTGCGACACCAGGAGGACGATGAGCAGGGCGACGAACAGGTACGCCAGGTACCTGTGGATGCTCCCGTTCTGTACCCAGCGCGACATCTCTCCCCAACGCTTGGCCACTCGAATCAAGGGCCGATAGACGTGGGTCTCGAATCCGTCGACGATTCCCACCCGGTATCGGACGGCTTCGACGTAGTAGCGCGACTCGGCGGTGTGGGTGACGGCCAGGTCGAATTCCGGTCGGAGGACGTCGTCGAACACCCGCTGGAGTGGTTCTGCGAACGATGTGGCGGTGTACTCCATGCGGGCGGTCTGTAGGGAACGCCCACTTCCCCAGTTCTCTGCGACCCGGCGTCTTCCTGCCACCCCCAGCAGCCTGAGGACGACGGGTATGAGGACCACGAGGAGAATGAGGCCCCCGCCGATGAAGAGTGGAGACAGCGAGCCGGTGAGCCCTCCGGTGTGGAGGGTCACACCGACGGAGCGCACCGGTTCACCGCCCCACAGGGACGGAAGAGCGGCGCCGGCCCGCCGGAGGACGTCGAGGAGGGCGAAGGGAGCCAGTCCCAACCCGAGACAGGCCACGGCGAGCGAGACCATCCCCGTTTGCATCGTCCCTCCCACCTCCGCCGCCGCTTCGACCTGAGGAGACCTCGGTCGAGCGAGGAATCCCGTGCCGAATGCCTTGGCGAACGCGGCGGCGGCGAGGCCACCGGTCAACGCGACCGCACCGACGGCGATGGGCATCGTGACCGAGATGGCCACCGACGAAGCGGGAAGTCCCTGGACCAGCGATTTCAGGAGCAGCCATTCGCTCACGAACCCGTTGAATGGGGGCAGCGCCATGATGGCAAGACTGCCGACGGCGAATGCCGCTCCTGTGACCGGCATCCTGGCTAGCAAGCCGCCCATGCGGTCGAGGTCGCGAGTTCCCGTCGCCGCCACTACCGATCCCGCGCCGAGAAACAGCAGACCCTTGAACGCCGCGTGGTTCACGATGTGCAGCAATGCGGCGGTGATCGCCACGCCTGCCAGCATCGGATTGCCACTCGAGGAGTAGATGCCGGCTGCGCCGACGGCCACGAGGATGAGCCCCATGTTCTCAGAGGTCGAATAGGCAAGGAGCCGCTTCAGATCGCGTGCCACCAGGGCATGAAGGATCCCGAAGAGAGCTGAAGTCACACCGACAAACAGCACGGTGATGCCCCACCAGATCGGCCCACCGCCGAGCAGATCCCAGGTCACACGCAACACCCCGTAGATGCCGAGGTTGACCATGGCCCCCGACATGAGCGCAGACACGTGGCTCGGTGCTTCGGGATGGGCCCGGGGAAGCCACACGTGCAGGGGAACGACCCCTGCCTTGGTGCCGAACCCCACGAGCGACAGCACGAACACGAACGATCTCGTGGACGAGCTGAGGTGGCGTCCCGACATCCGCAGGGCCTCGAAGGTCTCGCCGGGAGCGTGGCCGGCGAACACCACGAGGGCCATGAGGATGGCGATCATGCTGAGGTGGCTCATCGAGCCATACCACCATGCGGCCTCCCGCACCTCGCTCCGTTCGCGATGCTCCGCAGCCACCAGTACGAGCGACGTCAGGGCCATCGCCTCCCACAAGAGGAGCAGGGTGGAAACGCTGGCCGCCGCTGGAACCAGGAGGAGGCTCACGATGAAGAGGGGATACATCGCCTGCACCGACCGACGGTTCAAGCCGTGGGCGGTGTATCCGATGCCGTAGATCGAAGCGGGCAGGGCCACGATGGCCACGGCCAGAACGAAGACGGCCCCGAGGGCGTCGAGATTCAACTCGACTCCGGCGAGCGGCAGGATCTGGGGAAGGTGGACGGTGACGGGTCCGTGGCCCACCAACACCAAGATCGCCGTTGCCCCCCCGGCCGCTGCCGAGAGCCCCGACAGGATGCCGACCAGCCAGCGCCGGGTCGGACCGACCGTGACGAGTGCAGCGATCGTGCCGATTCCACCGGCCGCCGCTGCGAAGGCGAGACCCCATGTGCCGGCACTCAACCGATCAGGCCTCTCAACGCGGCGACGATGGCCGAGGGGTCGGGTGGGCATCCCGGGATTTCCACGTCGACGGGGACGAAGTCGGCAACGGTTCCCGCAACTCCGTAGCCGTCTCGGAACGCGCCGCAATCGAGTGCGCAGTCGCCGACGGCGATCACGATCTTGGGCCCGGGGGTCGCTTCCAGGGTCTTCTGGAGCGGGCCGACCATGTTGTGGGTCACCGGCCCGGTGACCATGAGTCCGTCGGCGTGCCGCGGAGAGGCCACGAGGCGGATTCCCAGGCGTTCTGCGTCATACACCGGTCCAAAGGATGAGCCGATCTCGATCTCACACCCGTTGCACGACCCGCCATCCACGTGTCGGAGTTGCAAGGAGCCACCGGCGAGCCAGGTGGGGAGTGGCGGCGTCGATCGAGCAGCCGGTGGGGGCAGCGATTCTGCCACCCGACCGGTCTTCAAGATCTTCCGTATGAGGTGCTGCACGGCTGGGACGCTATCGCCGATCGAGTCAACCGCGAAATCACCGAGGAGCGGCTCCGCGGTGCGCAAGCCACCCGCGAATCGTGACCCATGGCCGGAGGATGGTGCTCACTCCTCGGTGTCGGGCCCCCGGCGGAGTCGCTTGATCTCGGCACGGTGACGCTTGCGCTCGATGCGGCGGCGACGCGCTCCTGCCGACGGCATCGTTGCCACTCGGCGTCTCCGGGTCTTGGCGGCGTCGACGAGCATCTCGGCGAGCCGCCGTCTGGCCAGTGCCCGATTGCGCCATTGGGAGCGGGTGTCGTCGACGGTCACCGACACCACGCCGCCTGTCGTTGCAGTACGGAGGCGAGCAAACATTCGCTCCCGGAGATCGTCGGGCACCGATGGGCTGGTTGCCAGGTCGAACGACACCTCGGCCCTGGTCGCCGAGCGGTTGGCGTGCTGGCCGCCGGGTCCGCCCGACGTGTCGAACCGCCACCGCAGTTCCCCGGCGGGAATGGTGAAGAGATGTCCGACCGCGAGCGGTTCGTCGATGGTCACACGAGGACGATACGGGCTCTGGGCGATGAGTTCTGAGTAGGACGCGCTCTTGTCTTGTTCATGGCTCACAGCTCATGGCTCACCGCTTCCTCTGTAGCCTCTCTTTCGATGCCCATCACCGACCCGCTGTGGCCGCGCGCCGACACCTGGCTGGCGTCGGACTCGGCCGATCCCGATCTGCTCGTCGTCGGTGTCCCGACCTCGGTGGCGTCGCTCGTGGCGTCGGAGGCATGGCGGTGTCCCGGCGAGGTTCGGTCGGCTCTGAGCGGGTTCTCCGTGTTCGACGGCGAGCGAGGCAACGACCTGCGGGCGGTGGCGGTGTCCGATCTGGGCGACTTCCCCGTCGACGGGCTCGACGCCGAGGCGATGTCGGCCGGTGTGGAGCGGCTGGCGTCGGCACTGCCCGCCGGGCCGGTGAAGGCGTTCCTCGGCGGCGACAACGCCATCACCCGGCCCCTGCTGCGTGCTCTCGCCGGGGGTGATCTGTCCGGTGTCGGCATCCTCACCATCGATGCCCATCACGACGTGCGCGCCACCGGCGAAAGCAACGGCAGCCCCATTCGGGGGCTCATCGAGGACGGCCTCCCCGACGCCCGGGTGATCCAGGTGGGAATCCATTCGTTCGCCAACTCTGCGGAGTACCGCGCCTACTGCGACGATCACGGCATCGAAGTCGTCACCATGTCCACCGTCGACGAGGTCGGGGCGGAGTGGGCGGTGGCGTCGGCACTCGGCGACCTGGCCCGGCGATGCGAATGGATCTACGTGGACGTCGACATGGACGTCCTCGACGCCGCCTTCGCCCCGGCGTGCTCGGGGGCGCGCCCCGGAGGCATGACCCCCCGCCAACTCGGCGCCGCCTGTCACGCCGCCGGCGCCCACCCCTCGGTTGGTGCCGTCGACTTCGTCGAGGTCGATCCGACCCGCGACCATGGAGGCACCACCGTGATGAACACCGCCCACGCCTTCCTCTCCTTCGTCTCCGGGATGACGGAGCGCGGCCGATGATCGACCGGGTGATCCTCACCGGCGACCCGCTCACCCGTGCGCAGGTGGTCGCGGTCGCCGACCGTCTTGCGAAGGTCGAGGTGGCGCCGTCGGTGGCCGACCGCATGGCCCCGGCCCGGCGACTCGTGGAGGAGGCGGTGGAGAAGGGCGACGTGGTCTACGGGGTCACCACCGGCTTCGGGGCACTCGCCAGCACCAGGGTGGAGCCAGAGATGTCCGCGGCGATGCAGGTTTCCCTCCTCCGCTCGCACGCCGCTGGTGTCGGCGAGTCCCTTCCCGACCGGATGGTCCGGGCGATGCTGCTGCTCCGGGCCCGCACCCTCGCTCAGGGTCACAGTGGCGTCCGTCCCGTGATCGTGGAGAGGATCGTCGACCTGCTCCGCGCCGACGTCCTTCCGGTCGTCCCCGGGCAGGGCTCGGTGGGGGCATCGGGCGACCTCGCCCCCTTCGCCCACCTGGCGCTGCCCCTCATCGGCGAGGGCTTGGTG
>DATECY010000041.1:0-7033 GCA_035286665.1 Acidimicrobiia bacterium | reverse complement strand
GGGAGGGGCCGGCGAGCGGTGCTACAGACGATGCAACCCGATCATCCCGTCTTCGGAGCTCTGCGAGCCGGTGATCCGATCGAGTTCGTGCAGCGTGACTCGGCGCGCCGTGCCGCACTCGGGTTCCCACCGGGGGGAGAGATCCTGGTGGTGGAGGCGAGCGGTCTTCCCCCCGGGGGTGGCGACCAGCTGACCGAGGAGGTGGGCGATCGCGCGTCGGTGCTCGGACCGGCGAAGACGGGCGATGCCCTCCGGTGGCTCATCCAGGCTCGTGACCTCACGAGCGCCCGAGTGGTGGTTCGAGGGGTCGTGGGACGCTGGCGAGAGAGCGGCGCGAGGGTCAGGGTGGACGCCGATCCAATGGATCTGTAGGGACGGCATGCAGCAGGGGGCTTGCAGGTCGTAGAAGAGCGTTCCTCTGCATGATGCCGGGCACATGCCCGGTATCCTCGCCCTCCATGGCCATCTTCCCCATCCGAACCTATCCCGATCCGGTGCTGCGCATGGCGGCTCGTTCGGTGGACGCCGTCGACGGCGAGGTGCGGCGCCTCATCGAGGACATGATCGAGACGATGTATGCGGCTCCGGGTGTGGGCCTGGCGGCGCCGCAGATCGGTGTCAGCCTCAGGGTCGTGGTCTTCGACGTCGGCGATGGCCCCCATGCGCTGGTCAACCCGGTCCTGGAGGAGGCAACGGGGTCGTGGGTGTACGAGGAGGGCTGCCTGTCCGTGCCGGACCGCTACTGGCCGATCAAACGCCCCGCCTACGCCAGGGCCACCGGTCTCGACGAGCGCGGCCGCCCGATCATGTGCGAAGGCGATGAGCTGATGGGTCGAGTCCTCCAGCACGAGATCGACCATCTCGAGGGCACTCTGCTGTTGTCGCGGCTGGCGCGGCGGGTGAAGAAGGACGCTCTTCGACAGTTGCGAGAGGCGTTCCTCGAGACACCGGGGCCGCGGTGATCCGCGCCGCGTTCTTCGGCACCCCGGCCGAGGCGGTACCGGTTCTGGCAGGACTGCTCGAGATCGCCGAAGTCACCCTGGTCGTCACCCAACCCGACCGCCCGCGAGGACGCTCCGGCCGGCCCCAGCCTCCCCCCGTCAAGATCGCTGCCGAGGCACATGGCCTCGTCGTCATGCAGCCGCGACGGCTCGGGGACCTGGTGGCGACGCTGGAGGGCGTGGACGTGGCCGTGGTCGCCGCCTTCGGGCGCCTGATCCCACCGACCATGTTGGTCGGCCCGAGGCGCGGCTTTGTGAACGTCCATTTCTCGCTCCTTCCCCGCTGGCGGGGAGCCAGCCCGGTGGTGCGGGCGATCCTGGCCGGTGATGCCGAAACCGGTGTGACGCTCATGGAGATGGACGAGGGGCTCGACACCGGAGCGATCATCGCATCGGGGTCCAGGCCGATCGGACCGGCGGAGACGGCGGGAGACCTCACGGCGCGCCTCGCCGACCTCGGAGGGCGCCTCATCGTCGATGAGCTCGGTGCGTGGCTCGACGGTGACCGCGACGCAGTACCCCAGGACGAGGGTGCGGCGACGGCTGCGGGGAAAGTGTCGGTGGACGAGGCATTCGTATCACCGGCTCGCCACGGCGCGGAGGCGGTGGTGCGTGCGGTGCGTGCCTTCAATCCCCGTCCGGGTGCGTGGGCCGTCGTCGAAGGAGTGCGACTCAAGCTGTGGCGAGCGGGGCCGGCGGCGGGACCAGCGACAGAGCCGGGGGTGGCCCGAGTGGTTGAGGGGCTCGTCCTCCTCGGCTGCGCGGACGGCGTCGTCGAACTCCTTCGAGTTCAGCCGGCGGGCAAGCCGGAGATGGACGCCGTCTCCTGGATGAGCGGGCGGCGGGGTGAGCCGGCCCGATTCGAGATGCCCCTCAGTCGATGACGATCTTGGAGAGATCGGTCGACGGCACCGGGTAGGCCATGTGGAGCGACTCGAGTGTGTCGACGATCACTGATCCGACGACCAGGTTGCGATACCAGTTGTGATCGGCGGGGACGACCCACCACGGGGCCCATCGAGTGCTGGTCCTCGACAGGACCGCTTCGTATGCGGCCGTGTAGTCCTCCCAGAGCGCCCGTTCGGCGAGATCAGCGGTGGAGAACTTCCAGCTCTTCGTCGGGTCGTCGAGTCGGCTGCGGAGACGGGCCGCCTGTTCCGCCTTCGAGATGTGGAGGAAGAACTTGAGGATCGTCGTCCCCTCGTCGGTGAGGAGGCGCTCGAACGCGTTGATCTGGTCGTAGCGCCGCTCCCACCGGTCTGGAGGGACGAGCGAATGTACCCGGACGACGAGTACGTCCTCGTAGTGGCTCCGATTGAAGATGGTGATGTGGCCGTTGCCGGGAACATGTCGGTGCACCCGCCACAGATAGTCGCGGGCGAGTTCGGTCGGCGAGGGGGCCTTGAAGGGGGTGACCGTCACGCCCGACGGGTTGACACCTTCCAAGACGTCGCGGACCACGCCGTCCTTTCCCGACGTGTCCATCCCCTGCAGGACCACGAGCAGGCGGTGCTTGCCCTCGGCATACAGCAGCTCCTGGAGGCGATCCAAGCGTTTGCGCAGCCCCTTGGATTGCTTCTTGGCACTCTCGGCGTCCGTGGCGGCGGGGGTCCCGGCGGTGTCGTGGTCGGCGAGACGAACCGCGGTGTCGGGTGCGATGCGGTGCCTGTCCATCGGCCGAAGTTACCAGGTGCCCCCCGGATGCCGCGTCCAGAGACCCTGTGCCCGCAGTTGGTCCCGAGCCCTCGGCCGTGCACCGGTAACCTGACTGCGATGCCCGCCAAGATCGCCCCATCGATACTCGCTGCCGACTTCGCCCACCTCGCCGATGACGTCGCCAGGATCGCCGATCGAGTCGACCTCCTTCACATCGACGTGATGGACGGTCACTACGTTGCCAACTTGTCGTTCGGGATGCCGGTGATCGCGGCCCTGCGGACGGCGACGGACCTCTACTTCGACTGCCACCTGATGGTGACGAACCCCATTTCGCTGTTCGGGCCGCTCAAGGAGGCCGGCGCCGACCTGGTGACGGTGCACATCGAGGTGCACCCCGACCCGACGGGTGCCGCCAAGGCCGCTCGTGACATCGGCCTCGACTTCGGGTTGGTTCTCAATCCGGCGACGCCCTTCGAAGCGGTGGCACCCTTCGTCGAGTTGTGCGATCTCGTGTTGATCATGTCGGTGAACCCCGGATTCGGAGGGCAGGCTTTCATTCCCGGGGTTCTTCCCAAGGTGGAGGCGGCCCGGAAGTTGGTTGAGGGGGCAGGTTTGCGAGCCGATATCGAAATCGACGGGGGAATCACCCCCGAGACGGCTCGAGCGGCGCGCGACGCCGGGGCGAACGTGTTCGTCGCCGGTACGGCGATCTTCGGATCGCCGGATCCGATCGCCGCAGTCGAGCGTCTCCGCGCCGCTGCCGACGGGATGGAATGAGCGACAAGATCCTGGTCATCGACGACGATCCTGACATCGTCAGGTTCATCGAGACGAGCCTCGAGCTCGAGGGGTATGCCGTACGCACGGCCCTCGACGCCGAACGCGGGCTCGAGCAGGCCTTTGCCGATCCGCCCGACCTCGTCCTTCTCGATCTCATGATGCCGGGTGTCGATGGATTCGAAGCGCTGCGGCGCCTGAAGACGAGCCCCGCCACCGCCAATCTCTCGATCGTGCTCCTCACCGCCAAGGCGAACGTCCGGGACCTCGTCCGGGGGCTGCAGGGTGGTGCCGACGACTACGTGGAGAAGCCGTTCGACATCGAGGAGCTGCTGGCCAGGGTGGGATCGGTGTTGCGTCGGTCGCGTGCGATGCGCGACCTGTCGCCACTGACCGGACTCCCCGGGAACTTCCGCATCGCCGAGGAGCTCGAGCGGAGGGTGACCGGCGGCGGCCAAGTGGCCGTGATCCATGGTGATCTGGACAACTTCAAGGCGTTCAACGACCACTACGGGTTCATGCGTGGCGACAACGTGATCAAGTTCACCGCGAACACGCTGGTCGAGGCGGCGCTCGAGGTGGGCGACCCCACATGCTTCGTCGGCCACGTCGGCGGCGACGACTTCATCATGGTGATGAACCCGTCGTTCGCCGAGCAGTTCTGCAAGGAGGTCGTCGGGCGCTTCGATGATGGCATCCTCGACTTCTACGACCCCCAGGACGCCCTGCGGGGCTTCGTGGAGGTCATCGATCGCCGCGGTGAGCGCCACGCCTTTCCCGTCGTGTCCATCTCGCTGGGAGTGGCGACCAACTCGCGCCGCACGTTTTCCAGTGAGTGGGAGGCGTCGGCAGTGGCCTCGGAGATGAAGGAGCACGCCAAGGCCGAGGCGGGCTCCTCCTATCGCATCGACCGTCGGGGACGCTGAGCCGCCGGCGGGTCGACTGCCGGTGGGGAGGTAGACTTTCTCGAGAACCCTTCTTCGGGGCAGGGTGCAACTCCCTACCGGCGGTGACAGCCCGCGAACCTCCCCATGGAGGCCGACCCGGTGGAACTCCGGAGCCGACGGTGACAGTCCGGATGAGAGAAGAAGGGCACGTGCTCGCGCGTGTGCGCTCGCGTGCCCTCAGGCGTGGGAGCACGATGCCGATCGACGAGCGGGAACTGATGCGAACGGCGATGGATTGCGCCGCCGTGCGTCATCCCCATCCGAACCCTCGGGTCGGCGCCGTGGTGCTCGATGCATCCGGCGCAATCGTGGGAACGGGGGCTCACGTCGAACCGGGGACGCCTCACGCCGAAGTCATCGCGCTCGCAGAGGCCGGGCCAAGATCGCGCGGCGGGACCCTCATCGTGACGCTCGAGCCGTGCGTTCACGAGGGGAGGACACCCCCGTGCACGTCCGCCGTCCTCGCGTCGGGAGTGGCGCGGGTCGTCATCGGTGCCGGCGATCCCGATGAGCAGGTGGCCGGCAAGGGGATCGACGCGCTGCGGCGCGCCGGTCTCGAAGTGCAGGTGGGGGTGCCGGGCGTGGACGCCGAAACCCTCGATCTGGGCTATTTCCACCATCGGCGGACCGGAAGGCCGCGCGTCACCCTCAAGACGGCTGCGACCCTCGACGGGCAGGTGGCGGCCGCCGACGGCTCATCGCACTGGATCACCTCACCCGAGGCGCGACGCGACGCCCATGTCCTTCGGTCGAGGTCGGACGCGGTGCTGGTCGGCGCCGGGACCGTGCGGGCCGACGACCCCCTGCTCACGGTGCGGATCGAGGGATTCGAGGGTCGCCAGCCTCGGCCGGTGATCCTGGTGGGAGAGCGGGGCATTCCGCCACGGAGCAAGCTGTTGTCGCGGGATCCGCTCGTGTACGCATCACATCAGGTGGACGTCGCCGGCGAGGTCATCGTCCTGCCCGGTGCCGGAGGTGTCGATCTCGATGCGGTTCTCGAGGATCTCGGCAAGCGCGACGTGGTGGACTTGCTCGTCGAGGGTGGGCCGGCCGTCGCCGGAGCCTTTACTCGCGCCGGGCTCGTCGATCACTTCGTGGTGTACCTCGGTGCGGCGTTCGCGGGTGGAGTGGGGCTGTCGGCCCTGGGCGGTGGTTTCGCCACGATCGCCGATCTGATCGAGGTCACCATCACCGGTGTCGGGCGAGTCGGGCCCGATCTGCGGATCGACGCGGAGCCGACCTGATGTTCACCGGAATCATCACCGAACTCGGAACGGTCCACAAAGCGACCACCACCGACGGAGGGCTGCGGCTGGTCCTCGACGGAGCGATCACGACGGGCACACTCACCGTAGGCGACTCGGTTGCGGTCGCCGGTGCGTGTCTCACCGTGATCGCGGTCGACGGCACCAGGTTCGAGGTCGAGGCGGTCGCAGAGACGCTGGGTCGGACGAATCTCGGGTCGCTCGAACCTGGCGATCAGGTGAACCTCGAACGGCCCCTGGCGGCCACGGGGAGGCTCGATGGGCACTTCGTGCAGGGCCATGTCGATGGGACGGTCACGGTGCGGACCGTGACCACTGAAGGCGATGCCCGCAGGGTGTGGGTGGACGCTTCACCAGATCTGGTGGGCTATGTGGTCGAAAAGGGCTCGGTGGCGCTCGATGGCGTCAGCCTCACGGTGTCGGCCGTCGACGGCGCCGGGTTTGAGGTGGTGCTCATCCCCCACACGCGCCAGGTCACGTCCCTCGGGGCGGCTGGCGCCGCAGTTCTGCTCAACCTAGAAGTGGACATCCTCGCCAAGTACGTCGCGCGTCTGCTGGAGGTGAGGAGATGACCTTCTTCCCGATCGAGGAGGCCATCGCCGCAACCGCACGCGGTGAGTTCGTGGTCGTGGTCGATGACGCCGATCGCGAGAACGAGGGCGATCTCATCATCGCTGCGCAGCTGATCACCCCCGAGCGCATCGCGTTCATGGTTCGCTACACGTCCGGGCTCATCTGTGCCCCCTTGGAGGGCGTCCGGCTGGACGAGCTGCGACTCCCGCTCATGGTGGTCGAGAACACTGATTCGCACCGGACGGCGTTCACGGTGTCGGTGGACTTCATCGGGGGGACCACGACGGGGATCTCGGCCGCCGATCGGGCGACGACGATCAAGGCGCTCATCGATCCGGCTACACGTCCCCAGGACCTGGCCCGCCCCGGTCACATCTTCCCCTTGCGCTACCAGGAGGGCGGTGTGCTCAAGCGTGCCGGGCACACCGAGGCCGCCGTCGACCTGGCCAGGCTCGCCGGGCTGTACCCGGCGGGCGTGCTGTGTGAGATCGTCAACGAGGACGGGTCGATGGCGCGTCTTGCGGAGTTGGCCGCGTTCGCAGCTCGCCATGGCATACCGATCGTGAGCATCGCCGACCTGATCTCGTACCGGCGACACCGGGAGCGCTTCGTGGAGCGGATCGCTGAAGCGAGGATTCCCACCGAGTACGGAGACTTCACCGCGGTCGGATACGAATCGATGCTCGACGGCACCCAACACATCGCTCTCGTCAAGGGTGACGTGGCCGACAAGGAGGGCGTCCTGGTCCGCGTTCATTCGGAGAGCCTCACCGGTGACGTGTTCGGCAGCCTTCGGTGTGACTGCGGGCTG
>DATECY010000040.1:0-14294 GCA_035286665.1 Acidimicrobiia bacterium | reverse complement strand
TGGGGGGAGAGTACCGATGCGCGATGCGCGATGCGCTTGGCCGCCCTCTTGCTAATTGCTAATTGCTAATTGCTAATTGCGCCCGTTACGGCATGTCGCGCTTGGGATGACCGACGTAGATCTGTCGGGGACGCCCGATCTTGGTCTCGGGGTCTTCGGTCATCTCCCGCCATTGGGCGATCCAGCCGGGGAGCCGACCGATGGCGAACAACACCGTGAACATCCCGGTCGGGAACCCAAGGGCTCGAAACATCAGGCCCGAGTAGAAGTCGACGTTGGGGTAGAGCTTGCGTTCGGCGAAGTAGTCGTCGGCGAGTGCCGTTTCCTCCAGCTTCATCGCGAGGTCGAGGAGCGGATCCCCCGCACCCATGCGAGCCATGACTTCGTACGCGTGAGCCTTGAGGATCCGCGCCCTCGGGTCGTAGTTCTTGTAGACCCGATGCCCGAAACCCCACAGCCGGAACGGGTCGTCCTTGTCCTTGGCCTTGGCGATGTACTTGGCGTGGTCGCCACCGTCGTCGGCGATGCGCTGCAGCATCTCGACGACCTGCTGGTTGGCGCCGCCGTGGAGTGGTCCCCATAGGGCACTCATTCCCGACGCCACCGACGTGAAGAGATTCGCCTGGGAAGAGCCGACGAGGCGAACGGTGGACGTGGAGCAGTTCTGGCTGTGGTCGGCGTGGAGGATGAGGAGTACGTCCAGCGCCCGGGCAACCGTTGCGTCGAGCCGGTAGGTCTCGACGGGCAGAGCGAACATCATGTGCAGGAAGTTCGACACGTAGTCGAGGTCGTTGCTCGGGTAGACGTAAGGCTGGCCGATCGACTTCTTGTAGGCAAAGGCGGCCACGGTGGGCAGTTTGGCGACCAGGCGCAGCGCCGACTGCTCGACCGCGTAGGGATCGATCGGGTTGTGGTACTCGGGGTAGAACGTGGCCATGGCGTTGGTGGCCGAAGCCAGGATGGCCATCGGGTGCGCGCTGCGCGGAAACGCGTCGAACAGTCGCTTCATCTCTTCGTTGAGCAGCGTGTGGCGGGTGATCTCGGCCCGATAGTCCTCGAGCTGGCCGGGTGTGGGCAGCTCGCCGTGAAACAAGAGGTAGGCGACCTCGAGGAAAGAGGATCGCTCGGCAAGCTGCTCGATCGGGTATCCGCGGTAGCGGAGCTCGCCGGCGGCACCGTCGACGAACGAGACCCCACTCTTGGTGCCTGCCGTGTTGGCGAACCCGTAGTCGAGAGACACCAGTCCGGTGTCCGTTCGCAGCGTGCCCAGGTCGATGCCGCTGTTTCCCTCGACGGCTGCGACCACCGGGTAGGTCACCTCGCCGCCTTCGTATGCGATCGTGGCCTTTGCGTCTCCCATGTTTCCTCTCCTATGTGGCTCAGTCCTGGTCCTGGGCTGCGGCGATGACCCTCTGTACCTCGTGCGGGGGGGCTTCCTCATAGTGGCTCATCACCATCTCGAACGATCCTCGGCCACTGGTGATCGAACGAAGGTCGATGGAGTAGCGCTGCATCTCGGCGAGTGGCACCTCGGCGGTCACCACCCTCGTCGCGCCGTCGGAATCCATTCCGAGCACCCGGCCCCGCTTGGAGTTGATGTCACCGATGACGTCGCCCATCAGCTCCTCGGGGATTCGGACGGTGACCTTCATCACCGGTTCGAGAAGCGTCGCACTCAGCTTGGGGGCTGCCTCGCGAACGGCATGGATACCGGCCATCCGGAAGGACAACTCATCCGAGTCGACGGCGTGGTACTTGCCGTCGTACACCGTGGCTCGCACCGCCACCACCGGGTACCCGGCGAGAATCCCCCGGTCGAGAGCCTCGATGACGCCCTTTTCGACGGCCGGGACGTACTGCTTGGGGATCGACCCCCCCTTCAGCTCGTTGACGAACTCGAACGCCGAGCCGAGCGGCAACGGCTCGAAGCGGATGTTGGCGACCCCGAACTGCCCCCGCCCGCCTGATTGCTTCTTGTGCTTGCCTTCGACGTCTGCTTTGCCCTTGATCGTCTCCCGATAGGGGATCTTGGGAAGAGCGGTGTCGACCTGCACCCCGTACCGGGTTGCGAGGCGGGCGATCGAGACCTCGAGGTGCGCGTCGCCGAGGCCGGAGAGGATGGTCTGATGAGTGACTGCGTTGCGGTCGACGCGAAGGGTCGGATCGTCCTCCGCGGCACGATGCAGGGCCGTCGACAACTTCTCCTCGTCGTGCTGGGAGCGGGGAAACACCGCCAGCGACATGGTCGGCGGAGGCATGGTCACCGGTGCAATCACGACGTGTGCGCCGGGGCTGCGCAGCGTGTCACCGGCGAGGGTCGCCTCCAACTTCGCCACCGCGGCGATGTCGCCCATCTCGACCTGTTTGAGCTCGGTGTGCTCCTTGCCCCGCATGGTGAACACGTTGTGCATCCGGCCGGTGGCATGACGAGCGGGGTTCTCGAGGTCGACGTCGATCGCCACACTTCCCCGGAACACCCGGAACAGCGAGATCCGTCCGACATAGGGGTCGGACATGGTCTTGAAGACGTAGGCGACCACGCCGGAGTCCCCAAGGCGCTCACCCTCGGCGAGGGGTGGCTCTGACCGCTCCGACGGACGAGGTCCGTACTCCACCAAGAACGTCGCCAACCGATCGATCCCGATGCCGGCGGTCGCCGAGCCGCAGAGGACCGGGAAGGCCGTGCCGCGGAGCATTCCGGCGTGCATTCCCGAGATGAGTTGATCCCCCGACGGCTCGACACCCTCGAGGTACTTCTCCAGCATCATGTCGTCCGTCTCCACCACGGCCTCGACGAGGGCGGTGTGGAGGGTTGCGACCTCTCCCTTGGAGGACTCGGGAACCTCGGCGTCGGTCGCCTTCATGCCACCGCTGTAGACATAGGCGCGACCGCCCGCCAAGTTGGCGACCCCGCTCAGATCGTGCTCGGCACCGATCGGCACCTGTACCGGTGCGATCGCGGTGCCGAAGACCTTCTTGAGTTGGGTGAGCGTTCGCGAAAACGAGGCACGCTCGCGGTCGAGCTTGTTCACGAACACCGCTCTGGCGATTCCCTCCTCGCCTGCCAGGCGCCAGAGCGCCTCTGTCTGGACCTCGACTCCGTCCACCCCGGAGACGACGAAGAGGGCGAGGTCGGCAGCTCGCAGGGCGGTGCGCACCTCCCCGACGAAGTCGGAGAGCCCGGGCGTGTCGATGAGGTTCACCTTGTAGCCGTTCCAATCGAACGGTGCCATGGCGAGGCTCACCGACGATTGCCGGGCGATCTCCTCGGGTTCGAAGTCGGTGACGGTGTTCCCGTCCTCGACGCGGCCCATGCGGGTGGTCACCCCGGCCGTGAAGAGCAGCGCCTCGACGAGGGCCGTCTTCCCGCTCCCGCTGTGGCCCACGAGGACGACGTTACGGATCTTGTCCGATGCCATGGAACCTCCGTTGCCGGGGCCGGAGTGTAGTGAGCGGGAGGGGCCCTTCTTCCTGTGGTACCTTGCCGATCCGAGGTGCTCCCATGCTCGACATCAGGGCCCGCAAGAAGGTCGGGGCGTTCGTCGACCCGTTCGCCCGGGCCGTCGCCAAGATCGGCCTCACCCCCACTGCCATCACCCTCATCGGGTTCACCAGCTCCCTTGCCGGGTCGGTGCTGATCGGGTTCGGCAACCTCGCCGCCGGAGCGGCTGTCCTCGGATTCGGCGCCCTGCTCGACATCCTCGACGGCGTACTCGCCCGCCTCACGAACACCGAGACCCGCAAGGGCGCGCTGCTCGACTCGTTCACCGATCGTCTCGGTGAGGTGGCGGCGTGGACCGGACTGGCCGTGTACGTGGGTCGGCAGGAAGAGATGGCTCTCGCGCTGCTGTCACTCATCGCGGTGTGCGGATCCTTGCTCATCCCGTATCTCAGAGCGAAGGCGGAGGCCCTCGGGCTCGAGGGCAAGGGTGGCCTGATGGGCCGGGCGGAGCGCCTCCTCGTGTTCGGTTTCGGTGTCGGACTCGATGGACTTGGTCTACCCACCCTCGAGGTCACGATCTGGGCGCTCGCGATCCTCACATGGTTCACGGTCGTACAACGCTTCCACCGCACCTGGGCACAGCTCGACGCGTGAAAGAGGCGCTCGGCTACTACCTATACCGGGTGCTGGCGGCCATCTTCGGGTTGTTGCCGGAACCGGCCGTCCGCCGGGTCGGAGAAGCCGGGGGATGGGCGGCATCGTTCATCGCCCGCGATCGGTTTCGCATGGCGATGCGCCACCAGCGACGAGTCCAGGGTCCGGGGATCGACGCACGTGCCGCGGCCCGGCGAGTCTTCGTCAACTACGGCCGTTACTGGACCGAGACGTTCTGGATGCGTCCTCGCCGCCATGACGCAGTGGTGGCGGGGACGACGATCGCGAATCTCGACCGCCTGCACGCGGCCCGCGACTCTGGAAGAGGAGTGGTGCTGGCTCTACCCCACATCGGGAATTGGGAAGCGGCGGGATTGCGCGCGGCGGCGGAGGGGGCGCGGGTCTTGGCGGTTGCCGAAGAACTCGGCAATGAGCGGATCGTCCAATGGTTCATCAAGATGCGCAACATGATGGAGATCGACGTCGTCGTGGCGCGCAAGGGATCCAAGGTGACCCGAGACCTCCTCGAGCGTCTCAAGGCTGGAGGGGTGGTCGCTCTGTTGTGTGACCGCGACCTGAGGGGTCGGGGGATTCCGGTGACTCTGTTCGGTGAAGAAACGACACTGCCTGCCGGACCGCTCTCGCTGGCGATCCGGACCGGAGCCGTCCTCCTCCCCGTCGCCACCTATTTCGCCGAAGGCGCCGGCCATGCGTTCGACGTGTATCCACCACTCGAGATCCCCGATGTCCCCGACCCCGACGAGCGGATTCGCCTCGGCACCCAGCGTCTCGCCGACCTGGTCGAGGTGATGGTCCGCAAGGCGCCGGAGCAGTGGCACCTGATCGTGCCCAACTGGCCGAGTGATCGCGAGAAGCGATGAAGGTCGCGGTCGTCAGCCCGTACGCCTTCGACGCGCCCGGGGGTGTCCAGGATCAGGTCGAGCGGATCGTGGGCTGGCTCCGGGTCGAGGGCCATGACGCCTGGGCGGTCGCCCCGGGATCGGGCGGTCCCGAGGGGACGCGCCACGTGGGGTGGTTCAGATCCGTCCGCGCCAATCGATCGCGCGCTCCGATCGCCATCGACCCGAGAGTGGTGCGCAAGGTCGGGCGCGCGGTGGCCGGCGCCGACGTCGTGCACGTCCACGAGCCGTTCATGCCGATGGTGTCCTTGGGAGCGATCCTCGCCGACACGCCACCGACCGTGGCGACCTTTCATGCCGATCCGGGACCGCTGGTTCGTCGGGCCTATCGGATCGGCGGCCCAGTCGTCGCAATGGTGGCGGCCCGGGTGGCGGTGCTCACAGCCGTGAGTGCGGTGGCGGCCTCGGCCGTACCGGGGCTGAAAGACGTACGCATCATTCCCAACGGCATCGACCTCGAGCGGTACGCAGGCGGCGACCTCCGCGATCCGCGTGGCGTGCTGTTCCTGGGGAGGGATGAGCCTCGCAAGGGCCTCGATGTCGCGCTCGAGGCGTGGCCGCGGGTGCGGGCGGTCGTCCCCGACGCCGAACTGAGGGTGGTGGGGGCCGATCGTGGCCGGGGTCCCGATGGCGTCACCTTCCTCGGACGCCTCGAGGATGCCCTCAAGAGGGCCGAACTGCACCGCGCCTCGGTGCTGGTGACCCCCAACCTGGGTGGGGAGAGCTTCGGGATGGTCGTCCTCGAAGGCATGGCGTCGGGCTGCGCGGTGGTGGCCAGTGATCTCCCGGCATTCCGGGCGGTCGCCGGAGATGCCGCTCGCTTCGTGCCGTGTGCGGACCCCCCTGCTCTGGCAGAAGCGGTGATCGGCCTCTTGTCCGTGCCGGATGCAGCCCGGCGACTTGCCGCCGACGGAAGGCGCCGGGCGGAACGTTTCGGTCGCAAGCCGGTGCTCGCGGCCTACCTCGCTGCCTATCGGGATGCACTCGCCATGGGACGTGCCACAGCCGCCGAGCGGTAGCATCCCTGCGTACGCCGATGATCCGCAGGTTCATCACGGCCGGTCGACAAGCCGAAAGACGATCCCGGGGAGAGCGTATTGGCGTACCCTCTACAGGGGTACGAACGAAGGAGTGACCGTGGAGCAAGGCAGCGAACGCGTCAAGCGCGGCTTGGCCGACATGCTCAAGGGCGGCGTCATCATGGACGTCACCACGGCCGACCAGGCCAAGATCGCCGAGGACGCCGGCGCCGTGTCCGTGATGGCGCTCGAGCGCGTGCCGGCAGACATCCGTCGGGATGGCGGCGTCGCTCGTATGGCGGACCCCTCCAGGATCGAGGAGATCATGGCTGCGGTCTCGATTCCGGTCATGGCCAAGGCCAGGATCGGTCACTTCGTCGAGGCCCAGATCTTGCAGGCGCTCGGTGTCGACTACGTCGACGAGAGCGAGGTCCTCACCCCGGCCGACGAGGCCTATCACATCGACAAGTGGAAGTTCGCAGTGCCGTTCGTCTGTGGTGCTCGCGACCTCGGCGAGGCGCTGCGCAGGATCGGTGAGGGTGCCGCGATGATCCGCACCAAGGGGGAGGCCGGCACCGGCGACATCGTGGAGGCGGTTCGCCACATGCGCGCGATGACCGATGGCATTCGCAGGCTCCAGTACCTCGGTGACGAGCAGCTGATGGCGGCTGCCAAGGAGTTGGGGGCGCCCTACGACCTCGTTCGCGAAGTCGCCGAGACCGGCAGGCTGCCCGTCGTCAACTTCGCCGCAGGAGGCATCGCCACCCCGGCCGATGCCGCAATGATGATGCAGTTGGGCTGCGACGGAGTCTTCGTCGGCTCGGGGGTCTTCAAGAGCGAGGATCCCGCCCCCCGGGCACGCGCCATCGTCGAGGCCACCACCTATCACGGCGACCCGCAGATCCTGGCCAAGGTCTCACGAGGGCTGGGTGTGCCGATGGTCGGCATCGGGATGGACAGCCTCCCCGACGAGGAACGCTTGGCCCGCCGGGGCTGGTGAGTCATGCGCGTCGGTGTGCTCGCACTTCAGGGAGACTTCCGCGAGCACGCCAGGATGCTCGACGCCATAGGGATCCAGTCCTCCCTCGTCCGACTCCCCGGTGATCTCGATCGGATCGACGGGCTCATCGTGCCCGGGGGCGAGTCGACCACGATCGGCAAGCTCGCCGAGCGCTTCGGGCTGGTCGAGCCGCTCCGTTCCGCCGTTGCCGGAGGGCTCCCCACCTTCGGAACCTGCGCTGGCATGATCTTCCTGGCGGCTTCGACCACCGAGTCACGCCCCCAGGTCCAGTTGGGGGTGCTCGACGTCGTCGTGCAACGCAACGCGTTTGGACGGCAGGTGGAGTCGTTCGAGGCAGAGATACCCGTGCAAGGGATCGCAGGCGGTCCGGTGCACGCGGTGTTCATCAGGGCGCCGTGGATCGAAAAGGTCGGTGACGGCGTGGAAATTCTTGCGGAGGTCGACGGGCACCCGGTGATGGTTCGCGACGACAACGTGTTCGCCACCTCCTTTCACCCGGAACTGACCACCGACGGCCGCATTCATACACTGGTGTTTCGTAGCATCGGGGAGGCGTGATGTCGGGTCACTCGAAGTGGTCCACGATCAAGTACAAGAAGGGCGCCAAGGACCTTCAGCGCGGCAAGGTGTTCGCCAAGCTGGCCCGTCTCGTCGAGATCGCGGCGAGAGACGGCGGAGGCGATCCGGAGATGAACGCCTCCTTGTACCTGGCGGTCCAGAAGGCCAAGGCGGCCTCGATGCCCAACGACAACATCGAACGCGCCATCAAGCGGGGCATCGGCGACGTCGAGACCACCCATTACGACGAGATCTGGTACGAGGGGTATGCCGCCGGGGGGGTGGCCCTCTACGTCCAGGTGCTCACCGACAACCGCAACCGGGCCGCATCCGAGGTGCGTTCCACCTTCACCCGCAACAACGGCAACCTCGGCGAACCCGGTTCGGTGGCCTACCTGTTCGAACAGAAGGGGTACCTGCTGGTGAGCGGAGCCGAGGACGAGGTGCTGCTCCCGGCGCTCGACGCCGGAGCCGAAGACGTGCGTGCGTCCGGTACCCAGTTCGAGGTGATCTGCGCCCCGGCCGATCTGAGCAGGGTGCAGGCCGCCCTCGAGGCCGCGGGTGTCGCCATCGAGTCCGCCGAGGTGACCCATTTGCCGATGACCACCGTCGCCCTCAAGGAGGACACGGCTCGTTCTGTGCTCCGACTGGTGGACGCGCTCGAGGACCTCGACGACGTCCAGGCGGTCTACGGCAACTTCGACATCCCCGACGAAGTGCTGGCGGCCGTCGCCGGCTGACTCTCCCGGCCCGGGGCGGGGAGAGTTGACAGATGACAGATGACAGATGCCAGGCGCCGGACACCGGCGTGTGCCGTCGGGCTGCAGGCCGGGGGGTTCCAGGCTCCTGCCTTCGAGCCGTCTTTCGAGGTAACCTCCCCGTACACATGTTCGTTCTCGGCATCGATCCTGGCCTCTCCCGCACCGGTTATGCGATCGTGGGATCGGCTGCCGGGAGGCTCGCCGCCGTGGCGGCGGGCGTGATCCGGACCACCCCGTCGGCACCCGTCGCCGCAAGGCTCGTGGAGCTGTACGCCGACCTCGAGTGCCTCATCGAGGAGTACCACCCCGGGGAGGCGGCGATCGAAGAAGTGTTCGTCAATCGCAATCTGCAGACGGCGACGGCGGTTGGCCGCGCCTCGGGGGTGGCGATCCTCGCCGCGGCCCGCTCCGGCATCACGGTTCACGAGTACACGCCATCGGCCGTGAAGATGGCCGTGGCCGGATATGGGGACGCCGACAAGGCTCAGGTGCAGGCGATGGTGGCGCGCCGCCTCGGACTCGCCGCCGTGCCGGGACCCGCCGACGCCGCCGACGCCCTTGCGGTGGCCCTCTGCCACCTCCAAGGTGCAGGGCTACGGCGCGCGCTCGACGAGGCATCGCGGTGATCGGGCGAATCCGGGGGACTCTGGTCGGACTCTCGGGATCGGGCGCGGTCGTCGACGTCGGTGGCATCGGATACGAGATGGCCATGTCGGGGCGAGACCTGGGGACCCTTCCTCCGGTTGGTGAGCAGCTGGTGGTCTACACCCACCTGCATGTTCGGGAAGACCAGATGGCGCTGTTCGGTTTCGTCACCGCAGAGGGCCGCGATCTGTTCCGCGACATCATCGGGGTGAGCGGGGTCGGGCCCAAGCTGGCTCTGGCGATCCTGTCGACCCTCACCCCCGACCGGCTGAGGATGGCGCTGCTCTCCGAAGACGTCGACGCGTTGGTCGCGGTCCCCGGTATCGGCAAGCGCAGCGCTCAGAAGCTGATCCTCGATCTGCGCGCCCGCCTGGAGATCTCCGGGACGTCGACGCTGGCCGGAGGAGGAGCACTCTCCGAGGTTCGCGACGCACTCGAAGGTCTCGGCTACGGCGCTGGGGAAATCAGAGAGGCGATCACCGGGCTCGACGCCGAGGCTGAGGTGGCCGACCTGCTTCGGTCCGCGCTGCAGAGACTGGGGCGACCATGAGAGAAGAAGGTCTGCTCGCCTCCAAGCCGACCCCGGAGGAGGCAGCGTTCGAGGCGGGGCTCCGGCCGGGCACACTCGACGAGTTCGTCGGCCAGGAAGATCTGAAGGAGCGGTTGTCGATCCTCGTCGAGGCGGCCAAAGCGCGTGGCGAGACCCTCGACCATGTGATGTTCAGTGGCCCTCCCGGGCTCGGCAAGACCACCCTCGCCGCGATCGTCGCCCACGCCATGGGCGCGCAATTCAGGGCGACGTCGGGCCCCGCATTGGAACGCGCCGGCGACCTGGCGGCGATCCTCAGCAATGTCGGGAGCGGAGACGTGATGTTCATCGACGAGATCCATCGTCTGCCGCGGGCCGTGGAGGAGATCCTCTACACGGCCATGGAGGACTTCCAACTCGACATCGTCATCGGCAAGGGACCCAGCGCCCACTCGATTCGCCTCGAATTGCCAGCCTTCACGCTCGTCGGCGCCACCACTCGTGTCGGCCGGGTGTCTCCACCGCTGCGAGATCGGTTCGGCTACGTCGCCCGCATCGACTACTACCGGCCTGACGAACTGGAGCTGATCGTGGCCCGCTCGGCCCGTCTGCTCGAGATAGACATCAGCCCGGCCGGCGCGGCCGTCATCGCCGGCCGGTCGCGAGGGACACCGCGGATCGCCAACAGGCTGTTGCGGCGCGTGCGCGACTTCGCAGACGTGAGGGCATCGGGCCACGCCGACGAGGAGACCGCCAACCGGGCACTCGAGGTGTTCGAGGTGGACGAGGCTGGGCTGGATCGGGTCGACCGGGCGATCCTGGAGGCCGTGGTCCACAAGTTCGACGGGGGGCCTGTCGGGCTCTCGACACTGGCGATCGCGGTATCCGAGGAGCCGCAGACGGTCGAAGATGCCTACGAGCCGTACCTGCTGCAGATGGGTTTCCTCCAGCGAACCTCGCGCGGCAGGGTGGCCACGAGACTCGCCTACGAGCACCTCGGTCTGCGCGTCCCCCAAGCGGTGGAGCAGGGAAGGCTTCTGTAGGGCGGCTGCGCCGCCGTCTCCCGTCTCCCGCCTATCGCCTATCGCCCTCCCCACGACTTGCGGTGATCGCGTTCGCCACCGCACACTCGCGTCTCCATGAAGACCTCCGACTTCTTCTACGAGCTTCCTCCGGACGCCATCGCCCAGGAGGCGATCGAGCCGCGCGATGCGGCGCGACTGCTCGATACGAGGACGATGACGGACCGTCGATTCGCCGACCTCCCCTCGCTGCTCGACCCCGGCGACGTGGTGGTCGTCAACCGGACGAGGGTTCGTCCCGCCAGGCTCATCGGGGTCAAGGAAGGTTCCGGGGCAAGGGTGGAGGCGTTGTTGCTCCGGCCGTGCGGTGATGGCTCGTGGGAGGCGTTGGTGCGGCCGGCCCGTCGAATTCGCCGCGGCACCCGCCTCCGGTTCGGACGATTGCTCGCATCCGTGGCCACCGACCCGATCGACGGCAAGGTCGTGCTCACTGCCGACGAGGGGGATTTCGAGGCTGCGGCGGCAGAGATCGGGAAGATCCCGCTTCCTCCCTACTTCCGGGGCACCCTCGCCGACCCCGAGCGGTACCAAACGGTGTATGCGGAGCATCCGGGCTCGGCGGCGGCTCCGACGGCCGGGCTGCACTTCACCGAACGGCTGCTCGGCGAGTTGGCCGGCGGAGGAGTGAGCGTCGTCGGCGTCGACCTCGAGATCGGGCTCGACACCTTCCGGCCGATCGCCGTCGAAGACATCGCTGATCATCCGATGCACGCAGAACGCATCCGGGTGACGCCGGAGGCTGCCGCGGCCATCGAGACGGCGCGACGCGATGGGGGCAGGGTGGTGGCGATCGGTACGACGGTGGTTCGGACGCTCGAGGCCGCGGCAGGCACGTCGGGCGAGGTCGTGCCCATCGACCTCGAGACCCGGTTGTTCATCACCCCCGGATACCAATTCCGGGCCGTGGATCTCATCGTGACCAACTTCCACGTGCCGGGATCCACGCTCGTGGTGCTCATCGCGTCGTTGCTCGGGCCGCGGTGGCGCGGCGTGTACGTGGAGGCGCTGGGCCGCGGCTACCGGTTCCTTTCCTTCGGGGACGCGATGCTCGTGGAGCGGCCATCGTGAGCCCGGTGAGCCTCACCGTCGAGGCGGCCGATGGCAGGGCTCGCGCCGGAGTGCTGACCACGGGCCACGGCCCGGTGGCGACCCCGACATTCATGCCCGTGGGGACGCGAGGGGCGGTACGGGGTGTCGATCCGCGGGATCTGGCAGAGGTCGGAACCCAGATGGTGCTCGCCAACACGTATCACCTCATGCTGCGGCCCGGAGACCGTCTCGTCGAGGCGATGGGCGGGTTGGCGCGATTCACGGGATGGAACGGGCCGACGCTCACCGACAGCGGTGGGTATCAGGTCTTCTCCCTGAACCCCAGGCTTGACGAGGACGGGGTGTTGTTCCGATCGACGTACGACGGCTCGGCGGTCCGCCTCACCCCAGAGAGCGCGGTGGGGGTCCAGGAGCGAATCGGTGCCGATGTCGCGATGACGCTCGATCACCTGGTGGGCCTGCCGGCGCCCAGGGAGGTGGTCAGGGATGCGATGGAGCGAACCCTCCGTTGGTCCGCCAGGGCGGCCGCCGCCCACGTCTCTGCCGACCAGGCGCTGTTCGGCATCGTGCAGGGCGGGGTCGATGCGGAGCTGCGGGCCGAGAGTGCGCGGCGAACCGCCGAACTTGGATTTCCCGGTTTCGGGATCGGCGGGTTGAGCGTCGGTGAATCCGTGGTCGAGCGCAATGCCGCCCTGGACGTCGTTGCCGGGGAACTGCCCGCCGATCGCCCTCGGTACGTGATGGGCCTCGGAGACACCGAGGGGGTGCTGGACGCGGTCGAGCGGGGCTACGACCTGTTCGACTGTGTCTTGCCGACGCGTCTGGCGCGCCACGGCAAGGTGTTGTCACGGCTCGGTGACTACTCCGTCCGGCGCGTCGAGTTCTCGGCCGCAGAGCGGCCCATCGACCCCGATTGCGGATGCCTCACGTGCCGGAACCACTCGCTCGCCTACCTCCGTCATCTCCGGGTGACGGGCGAGTTGCTGGGACAGCGCCTGTTGAGCATCCACAACCTGAGCTACATCCTCGGCGTGCTCTCGGGCGCGAGGAAGGCGATCGTCGCCGGCGGCTTCACTCCGTTCCGAGCCGAGTTGACCGCATCGCGGGTTCGGCACAGGCCGGGGGACGGCTACGCTACGCACGCTCCGGCCTAGGCTGGTCGGCGCTCGGCTTCGGAGGATCGATGCTCACCATCCTGGCGCAGACCACTGGAGACACCGCGACCACTTCGTCTGGTGGCAACGTGGTCGTCACTCTCGCGCTCTACGCGGTCATCATCGGCGGCCTCTTCTACTTCCTCATGATTCGGCCGCAGCGAACGAGGATGAAGCGCCACGAGGCCATGATGTCCGAGATCGCGGTCGGCGACGAGGTGCAGACGATCGGCGGCATCTACGGGCGAATCGAATTCATGGACGAAACCACCGCGGTGCTGCAGGTCGAAGGTGGCGGCAGGCTCCGGGTGGCCCGGCGGGCCCTGGCAGGCAAGATTTCCGAGTAACCGGCCGTGTCACGTCGTTCCGCCGCCGTCACTCTGACCGTCACCCTCGTGGTGGTTTTCGGGCTTCTCTACCTCACCCAGTCGACCCACACCACCCCCAAGCTCGGTCTCGACCTTCAGGGCGGTTTCTCCGTCGTTCTCGACGCCCCCGAGGGCACACCGGCGGACGTGCTCGACCAGGCGGTCTCGATCATGCGGCGGCGCATCGAGGCCCTCGGCAACGTGCAGGAACCCGAGATCGCCATCGTCGGCGACCGCAGCGTCGAGGTCCAGCTGCCGGGCGTGACCGACCGCGACCGCGCCCTGGCGGCGGTGGGGACCACCGGCCTCCTCGAGTTCCGCCCGGTGTTCGAGATCAGCCCCGTCACCGGGCTCAGCCCGCTCTTCTTGAACGCCGCGACGAGTACGACCACGACCACCGTCCCCGACACCACGACGACGACGGACGCCGGCGGTACCACGATTACCACCACGGTGGCGACGACCACCACCGTCCCCGGCGACACGACGACGACCAGCACCGCCATCTCGACGGATCCGAAGGCCGGAGTCGTGCTTCCCGATGGCGTGACGTGGTGCGACGAGGTCTCCCAGCCCGGGTGCGTCGACGTGGCGACTGGGCTCACTCCCGACCCCGTCGCCGATCTCGACGCCTACCTCGCCACCGACCAGGGCGTCATCTACCACCTGTCGGTGGCCAGGGTCATCGGGTCTGATCTGGATGGAGCCCAGGCGCAGTACTCGACCGGCGAGGGTTGGGTGGTCCAGCTGAGTTTCAACTCGGACGGCGCCACCAAGTTCACGCAGACGACGAAGGAGTTGGCACAGTTCGCCTACGGCGACCCCCGCCGCCAGTTCGCCATCGTCCTCGACAAGACCATCCAGTCGGCCCCGTCGATCGCCGCGAACGTCGATCCGGCAGTCGGCATCTCCGGGTCCACCGCCATCATCACGTTGGGGTCGTCTGCCGACCAGGAGAAGGAAGCCAACGACCTGGCCGTCGTGCTCAAGTATGGTGCCCTTCCGGTCGCCTTCACCCAGGCGAGCGTCCAGTCGGTGTCGGCGACGCTGGGTTCCGACTCGCTCAGTGCGGGCCTGGTCGCGGGAGTCGC
>DATECY010000039.1:0-2248 GCA_035286665.1 Acidimicrobiia bacterium | reverse complement strand
GCCGGGGACTGGGACTGCGACGATGCCACCTCGCTGGGGCTGTACCGGGTGAGCACCGGGTTCTTGTTCCTGCGCAACGCCAACACCCAGGGGATCGCCGACATCGAGATTTACTACGGCAACCCCGGCGACCAGCCGCTCGCCGGGGACTGGGACGGTGACGGATGCGAGACGATCGGCATCTACCGGCCGTCCGGGACGCGGTTCTATCTGCGCAACACCAACACCGCGGGTATCGCCGATGTCGACTTCCCCTTCGGGAACCCCGGCGACAAGCCCCTGGCCGGTGACTGGGACGGCGACGGAGTCGACACCATCGGCGTCTATCGCCCGGTGACGCGCATGTTGTACCTGAGCAACTCGCCGACGGGCGCAGGAGCCCACATCCAGTACTTCTACGAGGGTACGCAGGCCTCGGACCGCGTGATCGTCGGTGACTGGGACGGCGACGGGGTCGACACCGTCGGCCTGTACCGCCCGGCGACCGCCACCTTCTATCTTCGCAACGACTTCGTCGGGGGCGCCGACTACGTCTTCGTGTTCGGCACGCCGCAGCGCACTCCGGTCGCAGGCCGCTGGGACTGATGCCCCCCACCACCCCGGTGACCACGGTGGTGGTCACGCATGACTCGGCCGCGATCATCGGGGAGACGCTGCGCGCCGTGATCGACGACCCGGCCGGCCCGGCCGAGATCGTCGTCGTCGACAGCGGCTCGACCGACGACACCGCCGCAGTGGTGGCTCGCTACGCCGTTCGCTGGCATCCCCTCGGGGAGAACGTCGGGTATGGGGCGGCCGTCACAGCCGGATTCGGTGTCGCCACGCACGACGTCGTCGCCGTGCTCAACCACGACGTCACGGTTCGGGCGGGTTGGCTGCCCCCGCTGGTCGAGGCCCTCACGACCCGCGGAGTGGGGGCGGCGATGCCGACCATCGAACTGGCCGACCGGCCCGGCCACTTCAACACGTCGGGGGGTCACATGACCGTCACCGGCATGGCCTGGATCACGGACCTCGGGAAGCCGATCGACGCCCGCACCGATCCCGTCATCGTTCCGTTTCCTTCGGGAGCGGCGTTTGCCATGCGGCGCGAGATCTGGAACGAGCTCGGTGGAATGCGCGCCGACCTGTTCCTGTATCACGAGGACGCCGACCTCGGCTGGCGCCTCCGGATGCGCGGGCTCTCCACCGTTCGCGTCCCCGGATCGGTGGTCGCCCACGACTACCGATTCGACCGGACCGCCGGAAAGCTGCGGCTCATCGAGCGCAACCGCTGGCTCCTGCTCCTGACGAACTACCGGCGTTCAACGTTGCTGCTCCTGACACCCGTGCTCGCCCTCCACGAGTTCGGCATCCTGTGGGTTGCGCTCAAGGAACGGTGGCTCGGCGCCAAGATTCGCACCTGGGGTGAGATCATTGGGCGGCGTCGCGACCTCAAACGCCGCTACCGGACGGTGCAGGGATCCCGAGTGGTGGGCGACGCCGTGATCCTGCGCGGTGCTGCCAGCCGTATCGCCGACATCGACATACCCGGGGTTCGGGTACCGCATGGGGCCCGCATCGTCGACACCGTGACCCGCTGGTGGGTGCGTGTCATCGTCGGCACCGTCACGGCGGTGGATCGTCGCAGGGGTCTGACCGGCTGAGTGCTCAGCCCGGGATCGACGGCGCGGTGTCGTCTCCCGGGGCGGGCACCTCGGGGGGTATCGGGGTCTGCAACGCAACCGCTTCGGCGAGGTCGCGGACCTTCTCCTGGAGCCGGGAGATGCTCACCGAGAGATGCAGCACCAGTCCGAGCAGGAACAGAGCAGCGGCGAGGAACAGCGTGGTGGTGCCGGAGCGGATGCCGAGGAAGTCGCTCAGCGCATCGAGCCACGGCCGGACGACGGCGAGCACAATGATCCCGGAACCAATCCCCAGCCACAAGAGTGCAAACCGCTCCTTGAGCGATCCCCGGCGCACCATCCACAGGATCGTGAGGAACACGATGCCGGCGAGGGCGAAAACGGCGATCTGCGCCCGGGTGGTCACTCCGCCAGCCTACGGCGCGGCTTTACCAGAAGCGTGAGGAGGATGCGGAAGAAGTGCCCGGCCGCCACCAGGCGCGGTGTCGGCTCACCGGCGGCTCGCGCCGCCATGACCACGGAAACCTCGGTGATGCGGGCACGATGCCGGTGCGCCAGGAGCAACGCCTCGACCGTGTCGCCCAGGTACTCGGCGGGATACTCCTCAGCAAAGGTCGTCAATA
>DATECY010000038.1:0-14497 GCA_035286665.1 Acidimicrobiia bacterium | reverse complement strand
TCCACGGGGATGTGTTGCGGCGATCCACCGTCGCCGGATTCGTGGTCGTCGTCGGAGGCCCTGCCCATCTCCTCGAGGAACGCACTCACCCCTGCCACCACCTCGATCGCCGCCTTCATGAGGTGGACCGCGGCTCGCTGCAAGCCACGCCGGGCCGCTTCGCTCAGCTCGGGCATGTCATCCATTGGTCACCCCGAACCGAACCCACAGCTCGCCACCGCTGAGCCGCGCCCCGATCACCTCCCGTCTCCGCAAGGAGTCCGGTAACGCGAGCGACCTCCGATAGGGGCCGACCGTGACGTACAGATCGTCGCCGCGCCGCATGACGCCGACCTCTCCCTTCTCGGCCAGGGGAAGGAAGAGAGCGAGCACGACGTCATCGCCATCCTCGAAGACCCGGAATGGCGTGTTCGTCGCCAGGCGCACCGTCGGGTCGCGATCGCCGTACAGCTCCTCCCCGACCATGCGGAGCTTGTCGATCCCCACCATCTCCTCGTCGAACAGGCGGAGGCGAAGCAGGCTGAGATCGGCAAAGGCTTCCTTCACCGTCTCCAGGTGCTCGGCCTGCACCTCCCGCCACCGTTTGAAGTAGGGATCGGTGACCGCCTCGGGGATGATCCGGTTGACGATTGCCGCATCGACCGCATACCCGAACAAACCGAGGTAGGTATACGTGCGACGCGCCTCGCTCACCACCATCTTCTCGAGGTTCATGACCAAGCGGGCGCTGGTGATCTCGGGATCGGCCAGTACCCGGCGGACACCTTCGATGCGCCCGTAGAAACCTTCTCCGGCCCGGAACACGTCATCTCCCGGAATCGGCATCGACATCACCCGGGAAAGGACCGGCCGGACCACCCTGGCCACCCGCCGCTCCAAGGGGAACAGCTTCTGCATGTACCACCCGAGGATGTCTGGGAGGCTGAGCAGTCGCAGCGTCTCGGCCGTAGGGGCGCAGTCGACCACGATCACGTCGTAGTCACTCGAGGCCACGTGGTCCTGCACCTCGGCCAGGGCGAACAGCTCGTCCATGCCCGGAAACACGACGAGTTCCTCGGCGGCGATTCCGTCGGCGCCTCCCCAATCGAACAGCTCAGCGAGGTAGTCGCGCACCGTCCCCCAATGGGTCTCGAGGCGACGCTGAGCGTCGATCTGCTGGCCATGGAGCCCCGGAACCACGACCGTCGGTGCGTCGCCGAGTGGGAGGGAGAACGCGTCTCCGAGGCTGTGCGCCGGATCGGTGGACATGACGAGTGTTCGGTAGCCCATGTCGGCGGCTCGCAACGCGGTCGCGGCAGACACCGTGGTCTTGCCGACCCCGCCCTTGCCCGTGATGAGGAGGACCCGCATCAGTGGGTCCCCGGTTCCTCCGCTCGGCGGCGCAGACCCCGCAGCGCCGCCTGCACGATCTGCTTCTCGGCCTGTCGCCGGAGGAACCCCGGCACCACGAACGCCGGCTCGACCCTCAGGGCATACACGATCTCGGTTCCGCCATCGTCGCGGGGCTTGAACTGGTAATAGCCCTCCATGTCGCGGATGTCGTCGCCCGGCACCGCGCGCCAGGCGATCCGGTGCGGGTACTCGTACTCGTAGGTGAGCTCGTAGCTGATCCGCTTGACGAATCCGTCCACCTCGAAACGCGCTCGAGACGCCATGCCGTCGGCGCCGGTCTCGAGTACCTCGACCTTGGCTACGCCGGTGGCCCACTCGGGGTAGGCGGCAAGATCCGCGGCCACCGTGAACACCACCTCGGGGGAGGCAGAAGTCTCGCCGCTGCGGACGGTTCCTTCCATGCTCAGGACACTAGCGACGGCCTGAATCCGGACACACTGCGATAGGCGAGTGAGTAGCTGATCTCCTCTGACGGATTCGGGTGGGCCTCGTGGAACCGGGCAAGTCCCTCCTCCAATTCCTCGGGAGAGATGAGTTGCAGCGTGCTGACGAATCCTGAGCGCACGGCGTCGACCCAGGATCCCGCGGTGCGGACGATCTGTTCCTCCTCCGCCATCGACGCCAACGGCTCCAGACCGGTGCCGATCATGATCCGTGCCAACTCCGCAGGATCGGGGAAGCGCCGCTCATCGATCGGGCCGACCGATGGAAACCACCGCGTCAGGAACGACGCGCGGACATGCGATGGTGCCAGCGTCCACACCCACACCACGCCACCGGGACGAACTATCCGGGTGGCCTCCCTGAGCATCGACTCCGGGTCGCCGTGGTGGATCGACAGGTGAAGGTAGACGAGGCCGGCGATCTGGTCGCGCAACGGCAGCCGCTCTCCGTCGGCGACCACGGCGATGAGGCCCACAGAGGCGCTGTGCGCCGCCATCGCCGGCGATCGGTCGACGACGACGGCGGTGGCCCCGCTGCCGGCGAACACGAGGGCGTGGGCTCCTCTCCCGCCTCCGACGTCGACGGCGAGATCTCCGACGCCGATGTTGGCGGCTCGGCAGGCGATTTCTGCCCGGTTGCGATCTCCGGTTCCCGCTGCCCGGTAGCCGTAGCCGGAAGCAAGACGCTCGAGGTCGATGCCCGGGGAGCCTCGCTCAGCCATGCCGGACCGGCCGCCCGGTAGCGCGAAAGTACCCGACATTGCGACACACCGTCTCGCCGACCCGCCAGGTGGTCGCCTGGGGCTGATGGATGTCCCCGAAGTAGTGCCAACGGGGCCGGTGCTCTCGGAGGTACTCGAGGACGGGGACGGACTGCTTCGGCCTGCCGCCGATCACGTCGCTCGACAACGGCGACACCGCCGGCGCCACGTGGGTGCAGAGCATTTCGACCGGACCGAGCGCACCGAGTCGAGCAGCCATCGCGTCGTGCCCCACCTCACCCGACACCCCGAGTGACGGCACGCCACCGCCGACGATGCCCACGGAGACTCCTTCGATCTCGAATGCCCCGGCCTCGACGAAGGTGACATCCGTGGAAAGCATTTCCTGGAGGACGTCGGGGCGGTCGACGTTGCCGTACGTCACATATGCGCCGGAGCCTGCCAGCGCCGCGGCCGCCCTGCGGTAGGCGTCTCTGGTCAGGCGGTCGTATCGCTCCCGGACCTCGGCCTCGCGGCCTTCGCTGAATCGGGCCCACAAGTCCCGCGCGCCCGACTGGTCCCCCCGGGTCCGCAACCCGGCGAGGCGAGTGACGAACTCCTTGCCCGCCACCTCGGTGAGCATTCCCTCCATGGTGCGGTAGTCCACGAAGTTGAGGAGGTCACCGAGCACGAGCAGGGTCTCTCCACTTGCGGCAACGCGCGCAAGCGAGTCGAACGCGCCATGCACGTCGGACACGAGGAGCATCAGTCCAGGGTACCGGCGAGCGCGACCGCTGCCTCTTCGGCCACAGCTGTGTCCGGGTCGGTGCGCAGAACAGTGAGGGTGGCGACCGCCTCACCGCCGCCGAGCCGCCCGAGAGCCCAGGCGGCGTGGCCGCGCAGCATCGCATCGGCATCGCCTGCGAAACGAGCGACCACCCCGACCATGGCGCGGTCCCCCGAGTTCCCGAGGACGACGAGCGCGTTACGGCGCAGGTACCGCATCTCGTTGCGGGGCACGTAGAACCTGGAAAAGCGTTCCCGGAGCGTGCCGTCGTCTTCGCCGAGCAGGGCGACGACGTCCACGCGGCCGGCCTCGCGGCTGACCCGCCTGAGCACCCGGTCACCGGGAGGACAGGCGTCGAGGCAATCGTCGCATCCGTAGAGCCGGTCGCCCATCAGTGCCCGCAGTTCTCGGGGCACCCAGCCCGGCGCCTGAGCCCATCGGGCCAGGCAGAGGCGTGCATCGAGGACTCCTGGTGCACCGAGGGCGCCTGTCGGGCAAGCGGGAAGACAGGCGGTGCAGGTGCCGCACGAGCGCACCATCGGCGCTGAGAGGGGGAGGAGTGCATCGGTGACCACGCTGCCCAACAACACCCACGGGCCTGCGCCGGGCACGAGGACCATCGTGCTCCTTCCCCACCATCCGACACCGGCGCGCACGGCAGCCGCGCGATCGACGAGGCGATTGTCGTCGACGAGTACCTCCGACCGCCAGCCGTCGCCTCGCAACACCTCGGCGATGCTTCCCATCGCCGATCGGAGCGGGGCGTAGTGATCCGACTCGGCGAATCGAGCGATCCGCCCCGTTCCCGGACGCGACGGCCCCGGTGAACCAGCCTCGGGAAGGTAGGCGTGAGCGCCGACGACGAGTCGCTTCGCCCAGGGGAAGCTGCTGGTGACGTCCGTGGATCTCGCTGGCTGGGCGAACGTGAAAGTCAGCGACGCCGACCGTCCCGACGCCGTGGCATCGCGGATGTCATCGCGGGTCCGGCCGAACGCCTCGACACTGCAGACGCCCACCGCGGCGAGGCCTGAATCTCCCGCTTCGACCTTGAGGCGCTCGACGAGTCCCACCCCGTCGAGACTAGATCGGGCTAGCCGTTGACGACCCTGGGGACGAGTCGCAGTTCGGGCACGAGGCCGGCATCGGCGAGCACCTCGAGGGCGGCGGCCTGCTCACGATCCACTTCGATCTGGCCGAGCGCGTCTGCAAGCAGGTGAGTCACCACGCAGTCCGTGCATGCAGGTGTGTGCTGCATGGCACACTCGTTGCAGTCGATCAGCATCGCCGCCTCCTCCTCTCGAGCTCCGACCAGGGGACCGTACGACACCGGTGTGACACAAAAGCCGTGAACGTCGAGTTCTCCGCGATGAGTCATCCGACTTAGAGGCTCAGCCGATAGGCGGAGCCTCGGCGGCCTGGGCAGGGACCCGGGCCGCACCGCGATGAGCCGTCAGGCGAAGAGCCAATGACATCAGCGCAAGAGCGTCCGCCTATCCGCGGACGCTCTTAGAGGGCGCGCCCTCCTAATGCCTCGTTCGTGCCCACTCGACGAGGGCGGTCGACCACAGTGCCAGCGCACCCACGGCTTCGGCGCGCTCTCGCACCTCGCGGTCGTTGGTGACGACCACCGCTCGAGAGGCCTCCGCCGCCAGTTCGACGAGCACGTCGTCGGCAGGCACGCCGGGTGGGGCAAACCGCACGTCGAGTCCATCCGGGGACCTCCGGCGGTCATGATCGGCGGAGGAGTCCCACACGACCGTCACGGTCGTACCGGCCCCGGCCAAAGTCCGCACCCGGCGCACGACGTCTTCGAGCCGATTGCGGACCTCTGCGGGGGTCCCCGAACCGAACGTCAACCCGGCGTTGTAGCCGTCGACGAGCACCGCCAGGGGGCCGGTCATGCGCAACACCGCGTCGAGCGCAGCTGCGGAGTCGGGACGAATCCCTGCGGGGAGGGCGGGTGCCGCCAGCGAAGTGTCGGTGTCCGGGTGATCGGGACGCCTCCCCGCCCGCGCCTGTGCCGCGACCGCATCGAGGTGCACGGCAAGGTCCACCGGGTCGCGGTCGGCCCACGACCCCGTGTCGCGGATCGCGGCCAGACGATGCTCGGCGTCGGCGCGCTCTCGTCGAGCCTGCCGAGCCTCCGCCCGGGCGCCGCGCAGCGCAGCCGCAGACTCCTCGACACGCCGCTCCAGGTCGGCGACCTCGCCCGCATGGTCCGCTCGGACCGCCTCCATCTCCTCGGAAACCCGCGCCTCGGCGGCGGCGCGCTCCCGATCCGGAGCCCGTTCGAGTCGTTTCATCTCGGCAATGCGCCGGCCTAGCGCGGCGGCCTCTTTCGCTGCGGTCTTGGCTTTCTCCCGGGCCACCTCGACCTCACGGTCGCGTGCCACGACGACCCGTCCCGAGCGCTTCTCGTCGGTGACCCGGGCCGCGACCGCCGAGTCGGCGACCACCTTGGCGAACTCCACGACCCAGCCGTCGGGGCGAAGCAGGAACAGCGCCGAGCCGCGATCGGGACCATCACTCCGAGGATCGGCCGCCGGCCAGGCCTCGACGGCCTTCGTCCGCAGCCATTCGAGCCGATCGATCTCGCGGGCGAGCTTGTCGGCGAGCGGAGGCGTCAACTCGCCGGCGTGGGCGACCACCCGGCGAAGCGAGGCCGGGACTTGATCCACGTCGAGGTCGCGCAGCACCGATCGGGCCGTCTCCAGCGCCCGACCGATCACCGCGGTCATTCGGAGTCGCACGAGCCGACGCTATCACCCCGCTCAACCTGACCCGAGGGCACCGCTAATCTCCGCCGCGATGTCCCCCCGACGCCTCTTTACGGTCGCGCTCGCCCTGGTGGTGCTGCCGGGGTGCCTCGACGGCCCAGGAGTTCCCCCGCTCTCGTGGGCCACGACGACCACCTCGACCACAGGGGCGGGCGGAACGACCACCACGACGACCACCACGGCCGCGGCGAGCACCACGACGAGTACCGACGGGGGCGCCGACGGGGTGGGGCCGGCGGGCATCGGGGATCCGTACTTCCCGACACTGGGCAACGGAGGCTACGACGTCGACCACTACGACATCGCGCTCACCATCGACCCGGAGACCGGGACGATCACGAACGCCGAGACGACCGTCACCGCCGCCGCCACCATCGACCTCACCTCGTTCGATCTCGACTTCACCGGCCTCGAGGTGTCCGCCGTCACCATCGACGACACGCCGGCAGAGTGGCGATTCGAAGGCCAAGACCTCGTCGTGGTCCCGGCGACCGGCATCCCGGGCGGAGAGACGTTCGCCGTGACCGTGGACTATTCGGGCAGACCCCAGCCGGTGTTCATCCCCAGCGTGGGTGTGTCGGCGGGGTGGATCGTCGGTCCCGAGGGCGTGTACGTCGCCGCCGAGCCCGACGGCGCCCACACCTGGTTCCCCGGCAACGACCACCCATCCGACAAGGCGACCTATTCGTTCAGGGTGACCGTTCCGGTCGGTTGGGTGGTCGCCGCCAACGGCACCCAAGTGGGAGAGACCACCACCGGATCTGCCACCACCTTCTCCTGGGAGATGGACGCGCCGATGGCCACGTACCTGGCAACCATCGCCGTCGGTGAGTACCGGCGGGTCGAGTTCCCTTCTGTCGACGGGGTGCTCAGACGGGACTATCTCCCCCTCGATCTCGCCGATGCGCCGCCTGCTTCCTTGGAGAGGACCGGCGAGATGATCACCTTCCTCGGCACCTGGTTCGGCCCCTACCCGTTCACCGAATACGGCCATGTCGTGGTGGCGGACTTTCCGGGTGCGCTGGAGACCCAGACGATGACGATCATCGGCCGTGGGGCGCTCGGTGAAGAGGTCGTCGTCCACGAACTCGCCCACCAGTGGTACGGGAACGACGTGTCACCGGCGATGTGGTCCGACATCTGGCTGAACGAGGGCTTCGCCACCTTTGCCGAATTCCTCTGGACCGAGCACGAGAGCGGCTCCGAGGCGATGGCCGCCTCCGTCCGGAACGCCTACGACTCCCTCATCGGTGTCCCCCACCGCCCGATCGCCGACCCCACGGTGGCCGAGCTGTTCGGCGCTGCCGTCTACCTCCGCGGCGGCTTGACGCTCTACGCCCTGAGGGTGCAGGTCGGCGACGAGCTGATGAAGCAGATCCTCACGACGTATGCAGCCCGGTTCGCCGGCGGCAATGCCGGCACGGCCGACTTCGTCGCGGTGGCGAGTGAGGTGGCGGGACGCGACCTGTCCGGCCTCCTCGACCCGTGGATCTACGACGTGACACTGCCTCCGCTGCCGTAGGCCATCGGCGGCACCCCACCGCCGGTACGCTGCCTCCCGAATCGAAGGGAGCAGCGTGCCCGCCCAAGGGGACATCGGCCTGATCGGTCTCGCCGTCATGGGGCAGAACCTGGCGCTCAACATGGCCGACCACGGGTTCTCCGTCGTCGTGCACAATCGCACTGCCGCGCGGACCGAAGAGTTCCTCGCCGGCCCGGCTGCCGGCACCACGATCACCGGGGCGGACACCGCCGCCGAGCTGGTGGCTGCGCTCCGCTCCCCACGGCGGATCGTTCTCATGATCAAGGCCGGGCCTCCGGTCGACCAGGTGATCGAGGAGTTGGTGCCGCTCCTCGACCCGGGCGATGTCGTCATCGACGGCGGAAACAGCCATTACACCGACACCATCCGCAGGACCGCCGACCTGGAGTCCCGCGGGCTGCTGTTCGTGGGGACCGGCATCTCCGGCGGTGAGGACGGTGCCCGACATGGCCCGTCGATCATGCCGGGAGGCTCGGCGGCGGCGTGGCCGCTGGTCCGCGACGTCCTCCAGGCGATCGCCGCCAAGGTCGCCGACGGGACACCGTGCTGTGATTGGGTGGGCCCCGACGGCGCCGGCCACTTCGTGAAGATGGTGCACAACGGCATCGAATACGGCGACATCCAGCTGCTCGCCGAGGCGTATCAGGTGATGCACGTCGGCTTGGGCATGGACCATGACCAGATGGCCGCCGTGTTCGACGAGTGGAACCGAGGCCGGTTGAAGTCCTACCTCGTGGAGATCACCGCCGACGTGATGCGCCGTCGGGTCGACGGCGAGCCCCTTGTGGAGAAGATCCTCGACGCCGCGGGCCAGAAGGGCACCGGGCGATGGACCGTCGAGTCGGCCCTCGCGGAGGGCATCCCCGTGACCCTCGTCGCCGAAGCGGTCTTCGCCCGCGCCATCTCCGCGCTGGTCGCTCCCAGGGTCGAGGCGTCGGGTGTGCTCCATGGCCCGCTCGACCGTTTCCCCGGTGATCGCCAATCGACGCTCGCCGACCTCGAGGCTGCGCTCTACGCCTCCAAGATCATGTCGTACACCCAGGGGTTCATGCTGTTGCGTGCGGCGGCAGCCCACCTCGGCTGGGATCTCGACTACGGCGGGATCGCTCTGATCTGGCGGGAAGGGTGCATCATCCGCGCCGGATTCCTGGAGAAGATCCGCGATGCGTTCCGAGCAGATCCGGACATCACCACGATGCTCCTCGATCCGTATTTCGCCGACGCCGTCGCCGCCGCCCAGGACGGCTGGCGTCGGACCGTCGCCGCCGCGGTGCTCGCGGGAATCCCGGTACCCGCCTATTCCTCCGCCCTCGGGTTCTACGACGCCTATCGCAGCGCCCGGCTTCCCGCCAACCTGATCCAGGCACTGCGCGACTACTTCGGCGCCCACGCCTACGAGCGCATCGACCGCCCCCGAGGTGAGTTCTTTCACGCCGACTGGGCCGGTCACGGCGGCGACGTCGCCGCCGGCTCCTACAACGCATGAGGCCGACCCGTGGGCGGTCATCGTCCTCGGCGCGACGGGAGACCTCGGCTCGGGCAGGTTGATCCCTGGGTGGGACGACGACGAGCATCCCGGCGACCGGTAGCCTCTGGCCTCGTGCTGATTCGAGTGTTAAACGAGACCCGTCCCGGTGAACGGCGCGTCGGCCTCGGACCCCGCAGCGTGGCCACCCTCGTCGCAGCAGGTCACCGCGTGGTGGTCCCCGCCGGGGCCGGTGCCGCCGCCGGGCTGAGCGACGACGCCTACCGTGCCGCCGGAGCCGAAATCGGCTCGGTGACCGACGAGGCGGACCTCGTGGTCGGCATCGGCCCGCTCACCACCGACGTCGTCGGCACCACCAAGGCGGTCGTCGGGTTTCTCGATCCGCTCGGGTCACCGGCGGAGGTCGCACGCTTCGCCGCCGCAGGCATCACCGCCCTGGCCATGGAGCTCATCCCCAGATCGACCATCGCCCAGTCGATGGACGCCCTCTCCTCCCAGGCGACGTCGGCCGGCTACGAGGCGGTGCTGCTCGGCGCGTTCGCCCTCCCCCGCTTCCTCCCGATGATGATGACCGCCGCCGGGACGATCCGCCCGGCGAGGGTGCTCGTCCTCGGTGCCGGCGTCGCCGGTCTACAGGCGATCGCCACCGCCCGCCGCCTCGGCGCCATCGTGTCCGGGTACGACATCCGCCCCGTGGCGCGCGAGCAGGTCGAGAGCCTCGGTGCCAAGTTCGTCGGTGGGCCGGTGGTGGAATCTGCCGAGACCGCAGGCGGCTACGCGTCGGAGGTCGACCAAGCCATCGGCCGGGCCCAACAGGAGGCACTCGCCGCCGCTGTCGCCGAGTCCGACCTGGTGATCGCGACGGCCCAGGTTCCCGGCCGCCGCGCCCCACTCTTGATCACGGCGGCGATGGTCGACGCCATGAAGCCCGGAAGCGTGATCATCGACCTCGCTGCTCCGACCGGAGGCAACTGCGAACTCACCGCGCTCGGCGAGGTGGTGGATCGCTCCGGCGTCTCCATCCACGGGCCGGTGGACCTCGCCCGCAACACCGCCGGTGACGCGTCGGAGATGTTCGGCCGCAACGTGGTGAGCCTCATCACCCATCTCACCCGGTCGGGCACGTTCACCATCGACCCTGCCGACGAGATCGCGGCGACGGTCTGCGTCGCCGCCGACGGACAGATCACCAGCGACCGGGTGCGCCAGGCACTGGAAGGGAGCACCTGATGCCCGCAGCGGTGGTCATCGCCATCGTCGTGTTCGTACTCGCCTCCTTCGTGGGGTTCGAGTTGATCACCAAGGTCCCCCCCACGCTGCACACGCCGCTCATGTCGGGGTCCAACGCCGTCTCCGGGATCACCATCGTCGGAGCGATCGTGGCAACCGGCATCGAGAACAACACGCTGGCATCGGTGTTCGCGTTCGTGGCGGTCGCCGCCGCCATGGTCAACGTCGTCGGCGGATACCTGGTGACTGACCGGATGCTCGGGATGTTCCGCCGGCCCAAGCGTGAGGACGCCGAATGAACGCCAACCTCGAGGCGATCCTCTACCTCGTCGCCGCCGTCGCCTTCATCATCGGGCTCAAGCGGCTCGGATCACCGAGAACCGCCCGTAATGGAAACATGATCTCGGGCACAGGCATGGCCCTCGCCATCGTGGTCACCCTCATCGACAACGAGATCTCGTGGACGATCCTCATCGCCGGCGCCGTGGTCGGCTCGGTCGTCGGCGGGGTGCTGGCGATGCGGGTGAAGATGACCGCGATGCCCCAGATGGTGGCCGCGTTCAACGGCTTCGGTGGCCTCGCCTCTGCGCTGGTGGTCGGTGCCGAGTTCCTGCGCGGCGATGGTCACGCGGTGTTCCCGGTCGAGGTGATCCTGACGATGATCCTCTCGGTGTTCATCGGCGCGATCACCTTCACCGGGAGCATGATCGCCTACGCCAAGCTCCAGGGCCTGCTCAGCGGCTCGCCGATCACCTACCCCGGGCAGAAGGTCGCCAACGCCATGCTCTTCGCCGGGATTCTCGGCTTCGGCGTGTGGGCCCAGGCCACTCAGGCGAGCATCCCCTTCCTGGTCCTCGGCATCATCTCCCTCGTTCTCGGCGTGCTCATGGTGATCCCGATCGGCGGTGCCGACATGCCGGTGGTCATCGCCCTGCTCAACTCGCTGTCCGGCATGGCGGCGGCGGCGACCGGCTTCGTGATAGACAACTCGGCGCTCGTCATCGCCGGCGCCCTCGTCGGCGCCTCGGGGATCATCCTCAGTGCCCTCATGTGCGAGGCGATGAACCGGCCGCTCACCAACGTGTTGTTCGGGGCCTTCGGCGGTGCAACCGCCCAGTCGGCCTCAGCCTCCGAGCACGGCGACGTCCACACCACGACGCCGGACGACCTCGCCATCGCCCTCTCCTACGCCCAGCGAGTGGTGGTCGTCCCCGGCTACGGCCTCGCCGTCGCCCAGGCGCAGCATGCGCTGCGCGAGGTGGCGACCATCCTGGAGCGCAGGGGCGTCGAGGTCCGCTATGGGATCCATCCGGTGGCGGGTCGAATGCCCGGACACATGAACGTGCTCCTCGCCGAGGCCGACGTCCCCTACGACCAGCTCCTCGACCTGGACCAGACCAACGCCATGCTCCCCCGCACCGACGTGGTGCTGGTGCTCGGCGCCAACGACGTGGTCAACCCGGCAGCACGCGACGACGCCGGCAGCCCGATCTACGGCATGCCCATCCTCGAGGTCGACCATGCCCGCACCGTCGTGGTCGTCAAGCGATCCCTGGCGTCCGGTTTCGCCGGGATCGACAACCCGCTCTTCTACAAGGAGGGCACCCTCATGCTCTTCGCCGACGCCAAGAAGGCGCTCAACGACCTGGTCGCCGCGCTCGACCTGGTGTGATGGACTTCGCCGACGTCCTCCGCCGCCGGAGGATGGTCCGCCGATACACCGGAGCCCCGGTCGACCCCACAGCCCTCGAACGGATCCTCGACGCCGCCACCCGTGGCCCTTCGGCCGGGTGGGCACAGGGAATCGCCGTCGTCGCCGTGACCGACCCGACGACGATCGCCGCGATCGCCGTCGCCTGTGGCGAGGAGCGCCACATCGCCGGCGGGTTCGATCCGTGGCTCTCGACCGCGGGCGCCATGGTCGTGCTCTGCGTGGAGCCCGAGGTGTACCGAACGCGTTACTCCGAGCCCGACAAGAACCCGGCCGCGCTCGAGGGCGTCCCCTGGTGGTGGGTCGACGCCGGGGCCGCGCTGATGGCCATCCTCCTTGCCACCGTCAACGAGGGCCTCGCCGCCGGCTTTCACGGCGGAGCCGGCATGGACGAGGTGCGGGCGATCCTCGGCATTCCCGACGACGTGGAGACCGTCGGCATCGTCACCATCGGCCACCCCGCCCCTGATCGACGGTCGGGATCACTGGCACGGGGCCGCAGAGCGGGAACGGTGCACCGCGAGCGCTGGTGACGAGGGCGATTGGCGATTGGCCGGGAGCCTTGCAGTTCCTGCCGATCGCCGGTTGGTCTGTTCTCGTTTCTCGGCCGCACTACCCTTCCGCACGCGTCCACGTCGACCACGGGAGCCCACAGGTGCAGCCGCGCCGCCATCTGTTCACCAGCGAGTCCGTGGCGATGGGCCATCCCGACAAGGCCGCCGACCAGGTTTCCGACGCCATCCTGGACGCCGCCCTAGCCCAGGACCCCCTTTCCCGGGTGGCCTGTGAGGTCCTCCTCACCGACGGACTGGCCGTCGTCGCCGGGGAGATCACGACCGATGCCGACCTCGACCATGCATCGATCCTTCGCGACACCATGGAGTCGATCGGGTATTCCGATGAGGAGGTCGGCTTCGACGCCGCCACCGCCGACATCATCGTCGCCGTCCACCGGCAGTCCCCCGACATCGCCAGAGGAGTCCGCGAGGGCGACGGCCTGGGTGCGGGGGACCAGGGCCTCATGTTCGGGTATGCGATCGACGAGACACCGACCCTCATGCCGCTCCCGATCACTCTCGCCCACCGGATGATCGCCGCCCAGACCGAGGCCCGCCGTTCTGGAGCCGTGCCCGGCCTCCGCCCCGACGCCAAGTGTCAGGTCTCCGTGGTCTATGAGGGGGGCATGCCGAGGAGGATCGACTCGGCGATCCTCTCCACCCAGCACGGGCCGGAGTGGAGCGACCGCCAGGGCGAGCTGTGGGAGACGGTGATCGCCGACATCATTCGCCCCGCCCTCGGCGAGTGGTGGGACGACCAGGTCGAGGTGCTCGTCAATCCCACCGGGCACTTTCTCAAGGGCGGCCCGGCCGGGGACACCGGCCTCACCGGACGCAAGATCATCGTGGACACCTACGGGGGGTGGGGACGACACGGAGGAGGGGCGTTCAGCGGCAAGGACCCATCGAAGGTCGACCGCTCCGCCTCCTACATGGCCCGCCACATCGCCAAGAACATCGTCGCCGCCGGACTCGCCACCGAATGCGAGGTCCGTCTCGGCTACGCGATCGGGCGACCCGACCCGACGGCGCTCACCGTCGATTGCCGGGGAACCGCGCTCGTCGACGAGGCGATCCTCGAGGACGCGGTCCGCGACTTGTTTCCTCTCACCCCCAGCGGCATCATCGAGGCCCTCGAGCTGCGCCGCCCCATCTACCGGCCGACCTCCTACCACGGGCATTTCGGCCGAACGCCCGACGAGTCTGCGGGGACGTTCACGTGGGAGCGCACGAACATGGTTGGGGCGCTGCGGGAGGCCGTGGGCGCCCCGGTGAGCGCGTAGGAGACCGCGCAGCCTGCAGCCTGTGCGCATTGCGCATTGCATCGTGCGACAGGTCGGAGGTCTGACCCACTACCTTCCTTGGGAACGCGCCACGCACCTGCCAGGTTGGTGATCCCATGCCCGAAACGATGATTCGCCTCGAAGCGGTCACCAAGGTGTTCCCCGGCTCCGACGTGGCTGCGGTGGGGAACCTGTCGCTCGAGGTCGCCGGCGGGGAGATCGCGGTGCTGGTCGGCCCGTCGGGGTGTGGCAAGACCACCACCCTCAAGATGATCAACCGCCTCGTCGAACCGACCTCGGGGACCATCACCGTCGCCGGCGAAGACATCATGTCGGTGCCGGCCCACGAGTTGCGCCGCCGCATCGGGTACGTGATCCAGCAGATCGGCCTGTTCCCCCATCGGACGATTGCCGACAACATCGCCACCGTGCCCCGGCTGCTCGGTTGGGACCGGGCCCGAATCGATCAACGGGTCGACGAGCTGTTCACCCTGGTGGACCTCGACCCGACGATGTGCAACCGCTACCCCCGCGAGCTGTCCGGCGGGCAGCGCCAGCGCGCCGGTGTGGCCCGGGCGCTCGCCGCC
>DATECY010000037.1:0-2667 GCA_035286665.1 Acidimicrobiia bacterium | reverse complement strand
AGGCCGAAGACGAGGGCACCCCGGCCACGATCAAGTCTGGGCTCGCCGCCGCCGAGGCGAGCCAGGTGTCGGCGCGCGGCCAGAACGGATCGAAGATGGCCATGGCAAAGAGGCTACCCGCCGCCCGCCGCCCGCCGCCCGGCAAAACGCCCCACGGCGCGCCGACGCATCGGTTATCGCCGTCACGACGGCACAATCGGCTGCCACAACTCCGGAGGGAACGTGAGAGGGATTGGGCTCCTTGCCGCCGCCCTGCTGCGCGCGTGACCGGAGCCCCGATCCGCATCGGCGGGCGTTTCGTGATCTCCGCCGAGGAGCTGCGCTGGCGCTTCGACACCAGCGGCGGCCCCGGTGGCCAGCACGCCAACAAGGCGTCGACGCGGGTCGAGCTCTCCTGGGATCTCGCCGCCAGTACCGCCATTCCCGACGGATTGCGCAGGCACATGCTCGAGCGGCTCGGCCCGCGGGCGCCACAGGGTGTGGTCACCGTGATCGCGGGCGACACCCGATCGCAGTGGCGCAACCGGGCGCTCGCCCGCCGCCGCATGGAGGAGATCCTCACCAATGCGATCCGCGTCGATCCCGACCGCATCCCGACCCGGGTCCCTTCATCGGTTCGGCGGCGCCGGTTGGAGCGCAAGCGGCGACGCGCCGAGACGAAGCAGATGCGGAGGGGGCCGGAGCAGGAGGAGTAGGCAGGCCACCCCCCCACGCGGCAACCGCGGGCCACGCGCCGGTGGTAGCGGGAAGCGGCTATCCAGCTGCTCGGTGATCCTCTCTCCGCAAGTGCACCCTGGCGTGGGCGATCGCCTCCTCGGACGTCCCGAACAGGTGCTCACGGTTGCGGCTGATCTTGTCGAGCACTCCGGTTCGCTCCAGTATCTCCCGCGGCTGCGGCTGGAGGCCCGACATGAGCACCAGGATGTGGCGTCGCTCCAGCGCCTCCGCCAGTCCCTCGAGGGCGGTGAGACCGGTGGCGTCCATCACCGGCACACGGCGCATGCGCAGGATCACCACCTTGATCCCCGGGGTCTCCTTGAGCACCTGGTCGAAGAACTGGGCGGCGGCGCCGAAGAAGACCGGCCCCTCGATGCGGAACGCAAGGATGTCCTCCCGCTCCAGTACCGACTCCTGGCGCATCTCCGCTGCGGTGTCGTGGTGGATGGGGGCCGAACCAGAGAGCACCTCGGGATCGACGCTGAGCATCTGGCTCATCCGCACCACGAAGAGGAAGCCGGCGGCGATCATGCCCACTTCGACGGCGAGGATCAGGTCGAAGACGATCGTCACGCCCATCGTGAGCAGCAGGACGAACGCGTCGGAGCGGGTCGACCGGAGGATCGTGCGGGCGGCATGCGACTCGACCATGCGGACGGAGACGACCATGAGGATTCCGCCGAGGACCGCCAGCGGAATCTTCGCGGCAAGCGGAGCCAGGAAGAGGACGATGGCGAGAAGTACCACCCCGTGGAAGACGGAAGCGAGCCGGGTCTTCGCCCCGGAGCGGACGTTCACTGCGGTCCGGGCGAGGGCGCCCGTCGCCGGCATGCCGCCGAAGAATCCGACGGCGACGTTGGCCAGTCCCTGACCGAGGAGTTCTCGGTCCGGGTCGTGCCGTTCCTCGATCGTCTGGCCGTCGGCCACCACCGCGGAGAGGAGGCTCTCCAGTGCGGCGAGGATGGCAATGACCAGCGCCACGCGGGCGATGTCGACCACCCCACCCACCGAGAGCAGCGGCAAGCCGGGAGTGGGCACGCCCCGGGGAACCCCCGACACCCGGGTCACGCCGTCGAACCAGTCGAGCAGCGAGAGGCCGGTGCCGGCGAGGAGGGCCACCATGCTCGCCGGAATCGCTCGCACCCGGGGAACGCGGACCCAGAGCACCATGACCGCCGCGGTCGCGGCAGCGAGGACGACCGCCGGTGCCGCCGGTGACTCGAGGAACGCCCGCAGGGTCCGGGTGGCTGATACCAGGGTGGATTCGGCCGGTTTGCCGGCGACGCCGAGCACCAAGGGCAGCTGCTGGAGGAAGATGATCACCGCGATTCCGTTGGTGAAGCCGGTGACTACCGGCCAGGGCACGAATCCGACGTAGCGACCCACCCCGGCCGCAGCCATCGCCACCAGCAGCAATCCGGCCACGATCGCCACCAGGGGGAGCGCCTCGGGGCCGCGCTGGGTGACGATCGGGATGAGCACGACCGTCATTGCCCCGGTGGGGCCGCTCACCTGGAAGTTCGATCCGCCGAAGACAGCAGCAACGATGCCCGCCACGATCGCGGTCGTCACCCCCACCGCCGGCGGCACCGCGGTGGTGACGGCGAACCCGAGTGCCAGGGGCAGCGCCACCACCGCCACCGTGGCCCCGGATACGAGGTCCGCTCCGAGAAACTCAAAGCGATAGTCGGAGGAGCGAGGAAGGAGGCGGGTGACGTTCATGCGGGGAGAAATGTAGGTGTCCATCGTCCATCGTCCGTCGTCCGACGATTGCCTATGGACTATGGACCGCCCGGCCCATGGGGCCGGGCGGTCTCACCCTTCCGCCCCTCCCGTGAAGTGCCAGGACCCGAGGCGCAGCGAGGGCGCCCGCACCACGCCCTGGCCGAACTCGGAGTTGGCGTAGCGAAGATCGTTGCCCACCCCGAGCACGTTCCCCGGGCCGAGCGC
>DATECY010000036.1:0-17980 GCA_035286665.1 Acidimicrobiia bacterium | reverse complement strand
ATCCACCGCGATCCGGAATCCGACGGTGTCCTGGCGGCGTGCACCGACCTGGGCATCGGGCTGCTCCCCTACTTCCCCCTCGCCTCGGGCGTGCTCACCGGCAAGTACCGGCCGGGCGAACCAGCCCCTGAGGGATCCCGGCTCGCCGGCCTCCCCCCGGAAAGGGCGTCACGGTTCCTCAACGAGTCCTCGCTGGCCGCGGTGACCCGCCTCGAGGGGTTCGCCGCCGAGCGCGGGCGCTCCCTCCTCGACCTGGCCTTCGGCTACCTGCTCGCCTCGCCGGCGGTGCCGTCGGTGATCGCCGGAGCCACCACCCCGGCGCAGATCACCGCCAACGTGGCGGCGGCACGGTGGCGCCTGAGCGACGACGAGGTGGTTGAAGTCCGGGCCTTGGCGTAGCGGGGCCCTTCTCACGCGACCGGCGGCGGCCGGTCGGGTCACCGCGGTTTCCACGGCCTGGTTCGTCACCCGGTCCGGTCGACGTCCATCACGCCCTCGGCGAACACGGTCCCGTCGGCCTGGGTGATCGTATAGGTGAACGACATGGCGGCCGGATCGAACGTCCCCCCGACCGCGAGAGACGACCCTCCGAGCTGCGGCACCGCCGGGGCGAGCAGCGTCACCGCGCCGTCGGCATCGATCTGCACGGTGTAGTCGCCCAGCAGGTCGGTGGCGCCTTCGACGATCCCCTCCTGGGTGAGGTCGATGACGGTGACGATCGGATCGGGATCACCGGCACCGAACACCCCGCCGCCGAGATCGGTGGTGACCGTCGCCGTCTTGGCGGCATCGTCCACCTCGATCACGAGGTCGGCCGACCCGGTCGAGCCAAAGGTCGTGTTGTGCCACTCCCCGGCGTAATGCCCGGCGAGCAGGTGCGCCGCCGCCAGACGAGCGGCGGCGGCATCCACCGTGGTCGTGGTGGCGGCCGCGGTCGTGGTCACCGCCGCGGTGGTGGTCACCGCGGCGGTGGTGGACGACGATGCCGCCGTCGTCGAGACGGCGGCAGTCGTCGTCGTGGTGTCGTCGCCGCAGGCGGCCGCGATGAGCACGACGACGATGAGTGGAGCGAATCTGCGCATGGAACCCCTCCAGGTCGCGATCGGGGCAGCGTAGCCGCGGTCCGGCCACGGGCGCGGGAGTGGGCCGGCCACCGCCGCCGGCCCACTCATCGAGTTCGGGCGCCCCGTCGGGGCTTCGGATCAGACGAAGACGATCTGGGCCTCGTCGGACAGTTCCAGGAACTCGGCCACGTTGATGATCCCGCTCACACCGGGGTGCAGGTCATCCATGGTGAGCCCCATCATGTCGACCGACATCTTGCACGCCCACAACTTGGCTCCACTCTCCACGAGGAGATCGAGGAACTCGGGAACCGGGGGGACGCCCTGGGCGGCGATCTGCTTACGCAGCATCCGCGTCGCCATCCTGGTCATGCCGGGCAGGCCGCCGAGGGCCTGGTGCATCGACACCCCGAAGTGGCGCGGCGGATGCATGGCGGTGTTGCCGAGCAGGGTGAACTTGAGGTCGTTCATCGTCTTGCGGTTGATCATGTCGAGGCCCCAGAAGGTGAAGAAGAGGTGGGTTTCGATCCCTTCTCCGACCGCTCCGTTCGCCATGATCAGCGCCGGGTATGCCATGTCGAGGTTGCCCTTGGAACAGATGAAGCACACCTTGCGATCGGTTTCTTTGCTGAGAAAGGCCGGCGTGCGGACTTCCGTCTCTGTGGTCATCGTCGTCACTCCTCTCCTGCCTAGATGCAGCCCTTGGGCTTGGGCACCCCGGCGAGGTACGCCATCTTCTTGCCCGGCTTCTTGGGGAACAGCTCGAACAACTGCTTCGTCGTGATGCCGATGTTCAAGCTGACCCGCCGCAGTGTCGGGGTCTCGCCCTGGGCGGCGAGGTCCTCACGCAGATACCGGATCACCTTCCAGTGATCGGGTGTCAGCTCGTCGATGCCGATGTTCTTGGCCAGCACGGCCGCCATCTCCTCGTTCCATTCGGCAGGGTCCGTCATGAACCCTTCCTCGTCGACGTGGATCTCGCGGCCGGCAATCAGCGCCGTCGTCATGTCCTGGCCTCCTCTCGCGTCATGGTCTCCAATTCGGAACTCGCATCCGGGCTCGCCAGCCCCTTGAGCAGGGACAGCGCCCGGTACAAACCCAACTTCACCTCGGGATCCCGCATCTCCCTGAGCAGCCCGAACAGGGACAGCTTCTGCGGCTCCTCGACGTCGCGCACGACCTTGACCGTGCGCTGCAACATCCGCATCACCTCGGGCTGGGTCATCTCCTTGACCGTCTGCAGGATGAGCACGATGTTCTCGCCGAGCATCTCGAGGTCCTCCTCGCCGAACGAGGTGACGATTCGATCGAGCACGGCCGCCAGGCCCGCGGCGAACGTGAAGTAGCCGCGTCTCCCCAGTTCATCGAGTCGCTCGATCGACGACTCGAACACCACGCCGCCGACGTCGCCGACCTCACCGGCGAGCTCTCCGAGCGACACCAGGGTTCCGATCGACTTCTCCAGCTGCGGTGCGGCCTGGGCCAGCCCGGCGAGCAATTCGAGCACCGAAGCAGCGTCGATGCGGCGCTCGTCGAGCCAGTCGATGGACCGCTCCACGGCGATCGCCGCCACCGGCCCAAAGTCCTTTTCGAAGTCGGCCCACGAGTCGCGCCGCCGACGGTCCTCCTCGTGGAGGGAGATGAGTGTCTCGACCCGGGCATTCAGCTCCTCGAGCTTCACCAGGAGCTCGTCGGAGCGGGTCGCCGTGGTCATGACGACTCCTTGCCCGCGAGGAGCATCCGGCTGGGAAGCGGCAGGTCCTTGCCTCGCAGCAGCACGTTCCAGTAGGTCCAGCGGAACATCAGCTTTCCCCAGTGGTTCATCTCGGTCTCTTCGAGAAGCGTGAACGGGCCGATGCCGGGCAAGGGGAACTTCCCAGGCAGCGGCTCGGTCGTGTAGTTGAAGTCGATGAGCATCGCCTTGCCGAACCCCGACTCGATGAAACAGTTGGCGTGCCCGTCGAACTCGTCCAGGGGCGGCAGGCCTCTGATGCCGCGCAGGAAGTTGGCGGTGAACACCTCGGAAGCGAAGTGCGCCACCGACCCCGCCTTGGACGTGCCCAATTCCGCGGCATCGCCGATGGCGAACACGTTGGGGTACCCGGCGGCGGCGAAGGTCTTGTGGTCCACGGGGATGTGGTTGAGCTCGTCACCGAGGCCGGAGGCGCCGACGAAATCGGCCCCCATGTTCACCGGGATCGTCACCAGCAGGTCGAACGGGATTTCCCGTTCGTCGTAGGAGACGACCACTCCCGCATCGGCATCGACCCGCTCGGTGTAGAAGTCGGCCTCGAGGCCGATCTTCTTCTCGTCGAGGAGGTGCCCGAGCCGCCGCGAGGAGACCGGCTTGGTGAACGCTCCGGAAAGCGGAGTGACGTACACCACCTCGGCCCGATCACGCATGCCGCGTTCCTGGAGCCACCAGTCGGTGAGAAAGACGAACTCGAGCGGCGCCACCGGGCACTTGAAGGGGAGCTCCATGACGTCGACGACGATCCGCCCCCCGTCCCAACGGTCGAGTCGGTCGGCCAGGGCGGTCGCCCCTTCCAGGGTGTAGAAGTCGTGCACGGTGTCCCGCCAGGCATCGCCGAGGAGGCCCGGGGTCTGCTCCGGGCGGGGGTGGGTGCCGGTGGCGATGATGAGGTAGTCGTACTCGAGGGTGTGGCCGTTGACGTAGACCCGCTGCGCCTCGGCGTCGACGCGCTCGATCGGCGCCACGATCATCCGCACGCCCGACGGGATGAAGTCGCGTCGGCGCCGGACCACGTCGTCGGCCCCGTACATGCCGAACGGGATGAACAACAGGCCCGGCTGGTAGATGTGGGTGTCGTCCTGATCGACGATGGTGATGTCCCACTCGTCCAGATCGAGGTGAGGGCGCAGTCGGTTGACGGCCATCGTCCCCGCCAACCCGGCCCCGAGGACCACGAGTTTCTTCACGATTCACTCCTTGCATCGGCGAGGCTGGCGATGGCGTCGAGCGTGCCCGCATGCCGAAGCCGCTCCTCGACCAGATTGGAAATCAGAACACCGACCCGGGCCAGCACGGCGACGATGTGGTCCCGTCCCGCCCGGTCGATCCGGTACACCTCATCGACGTTGTCCGCAATGAGCTCTCCATCGACACCGAGCGAGGCGGCGATCGAGGCGATCTCGGCTTCATCGGGCGGCCAGTCGTCGCGGGCGATGCCCCCGGCGATGACCATGCCGAGCAACTGTGACCCATGGCGAACAAACGCACGGGCGCACAGAAAGCCGAAGTTGCTCGGATGGAATCGAGGTACGAGTTCGGGCGCCGTCCCGTAACGCTGCCACGACTCGGTGCATCGATCCCACACTCCGGGCCTGTCGGCTACGGCCGCGAACAGGCCGCACGGGTTGGCGACGGCGGTCACCGGTGCCCCGTCCATGTTGGTGAGCACCGCCATGACGCCGAGCGCCTCGGCGACCAGGTCGATTGCCGCTCCGGCGACCGTGGGCGAGATCGAACCGATCAGGGTTTCGATGTCGACCGGGGTCGACTCCGCCGCTTCGCCGTGCAGCCAGGCCTCGACCTTGTCTGCGGGGAACCGCCACTGCCGTCCGATCTTGACTGCGGGGATCCTGCCGTCTTCGGCCATCCGGTAGATGGTCGACTTGTCGACCCGGATGAGGTCCTGAAGATCCCTCGTGGTGAGGAACGTCATCGGATCGCTCCTGCAGCCTTCTGCCGCTCATGCATCTCATGCACCGTACGGATGCGACGGGTGCCTCGTGAAGTGCCGAAGGTCCCCTCTCATCCCTCCACGCGAGAGGAGGGCCCTCAGGCCCTCCTCTTCGCCTTCGGATTCGGTCGCGCTATGCCATCGAGTCACGGCGAGCGCCGCCGGCGAGCAGCAGGACCAGGCCGGCCACCAGGACCACGACCCCGCCGATGATGACCGTCCAGATGATCGGGACGAACGCGACCGGTTTCAGGGTCGCGTAGTTGTCCAGGTTGTCGCTGAACGCCCCGACGACCCCGGTGAATCGCTCGATCGCACCCGGCATCGCCTGCAGTGCTGCCGCAGTCGCCGGGAAGTTGGCACCGATGAACGCCTGGGTGTCCTCCGGGGTCATGCCGAGCATCTGGGCGAGCCCGGGAAGCATGGCGGTCTGCATCTCGGTGCCCATCGCCGAGATGATCCCCACTGCCTGGGAGGCGCCGCCGATCGTCTCCTCGGTATAGACCGGCTTGAGCGCCGCGTTGAGGTCGTCTGCATCAGCCGATTTGCCCGGCAGCGACAACACGAACGGTCCGATCACCAGCAGGGCTCCGAGGAGAACGGCCAGGACCGCGGCGAGTCGTCCGGACCGCAACAGCATCAGCCCCCCGACCACGATCGCCAGAACTCCCGCCGCCAGGATCCCCCACGGCACCGTCGTCGCCGGAAGGCTCGTGGTCGGGATGGCGTCGGCCGAGAAGAAGTTGGACTGCTGTTGTTCCAGCAGGTCGATGATCCCCGTGAACGAAGCCGCCGCCTCCGGGACCGTCGCCATGCCCAGGGTGACGGCCGGGAACTGCTCGCCCATCACCGTCCCGAACTCCTCGGGCGTCATGCCCAGTTGCCCGGCGAGCGCCGGAACCATCGAGGTCTGAAACTCCTCGACCGCCCCGCCCAGGGTCCCCAGATCGGCGCGGAGCGAGGCGATCGCCTCGTCGGCGAGCCAGGGCCGGAAGTCGTCGATCATCTGCTCGAACGCCGGCCCGACGGCGAACAGGTTCTTCAGGATGGCGACCACGATCAGCACCACACCGACCAGGACCACCACTCCTCCGGTGACACGCTTGGTCATCGACCCGACCTCCTTCGCGAAAGAGGGGGGCACCGACGCGGCGCCCCCCTCCGATGGATCACTCCGCGAAGGAATGCACGCGATGGCTCCCCGGCGCAAGGGTCTGTGGACCCTACGGGCGACGACCTATGTCACCTCGAAGAGCCCGGCGGCCCCCATGCCGCCGCCGATGCACATGGTGCTGACGACGTACCGGACCCCGCGTCGCTTGCCCTCGATGAGTGCGTGGCCCACCATGCGGCTCCCGCTCATCCCATAGGGGTGGCCGATGGAGATGGCCCCGCCGTCGACGTTGAGCAGCTCGTCGGGAATCCCCAGCCGGTCCCGGCAGTAGACGACTTGCACCGCGAACGCCTCATTGAGCTCCCAGAGGCCGATGTCGTCGACCGTGAGGCCGGCGCGCTCCAGGAGTTTGGGCACCGCGAACACCGGGCCGATCCCCATCTCGTCGGGAGCGCACCCGGCGACCGCGATCCCCCGGTAATAGCCCAACGGTGTGAGGCCCCGCTTGGCGGCGAGCTCGGCGGACATGACGACGCATGCCGAGGCGCCGTCGGACAGCTGGCTGGCATTCCCCGCGGTGATCGTGCCTCCGAGCACCGGGGCGAGTCCCGCCAGGCCTTCGAGGGTGGTGTCGGGCCGATTGCCCTCGTCGCGATCGAGGACGACGTCGAGGGTCGACTCCACCCCGGTCTCGCGGTCCTTGACGGTCTTGGTGGCCTTCACCGCCACGATCTCGTCGTCGAAGCGGCCGGCCTGCTGGCCGGCCGCGGTGCGCTGCTGGCTCTGCAGAGCGTAGGCATCCTGGACCTCGCGGGAGATCGAGTAGCGCTCGGCGACGACCTCGGCCGTCTGCAGCATCGGCATGTACATGTTCGGCTGGAGCTCGAGCAGGGCGGGGTCGAATCCCCGGTAGTGGTTCATCTGCTGGTTCTGCACCAGGCTGATCGACTCGAGCCCGCCGGCGACGACGATCGGCATGTCGTCGACGATGACCTGCTTGGCGGCGATGGCGATGGCCATCATCCCCGACGAGCATTGCCGGTCCACCGTCATGCCGCTCACCGTCACCGGCATCCCTGCGGCAAGGGCCGACTGACGAGCGACGTTGTACCCGGTGGTCCCCTGGGTGAGGGCGTTGCCCATGACGACGTCGTCGGCCTCACCCGGCTCGACCTGCGCCTTCTCCAGCGCGGCCCGGATGGCGTGAGCCGCCATCGAAGGCCCCTCGAGGTTGTTGAACGCTCCCCGATACGCCCGCCCGATGGGGGTCCGGGCCGTGGAGACGATGACCGCTTCCTTCATGACTGGCCTCCTGGTGTCGGAGGCAGGATTGCGCCGGGCGAGGCGAGCCGTCAACTCCGCGGGCGGCGCGTGATCGTCAATCCCAGATCACCGACGTGACGCAGCACCGCCCAGAGCAGCAGGATCTCCCCCGATGCCTCGATCGACTCTTCGACGACGATCAGCAGTCGGGGCCCACCGAGGGTCGGATCGACGGCTTCGAAGAGCGGGACGGTCATCCACAAGGCGATGCCGAGAATCGCCATCCTCCCCGCAGGGGTCCTCCACCCAAGGGTCTTCCCGAACCACCGGATCATCCACACCGCTCCGATCGCGGCGAACGGGGTGACGACGATCACCCACATGTAGAGGCTCGGCAGCCACGGCACCTCGAGGAGCCGGGACCCGAGCTCCCCGGCCATCTCGTGAAGAGAGGCCGTCTCGTCGAGGGACAACACACCGAAGATGGCCGCGATCACGATCCAACCACGCCGCACCCCGGTCCGAGGCTCGACCGCGGCGCTGACCAACGCCACCACGGCGACGGCGAACAGGGCGCCCGACGAGAGCCACACGGCGACCGTGTTCTCCTGGTTCACGTCGAACAACCGGGCGATCGTGTACCGATCGATCAATGGCGACAAGTTGATCGCAGCGAGGACGACATGGATGAGCGCCAGTGCCGCCATGGCGCGAAACACCAGCCGTCGACTCAGCGTGAGCGACTCATCGTGCCGGCCCAGAAGGCGCTCGCGTGACGGCACGCTCATCGCCGCCTCATGTCCATGTGCGCCAGACAACGCAGACGCCTGGCCGCGCGGGACCCGCCTCTGAGGAGGTCACCCATTGCCCCGGGGGCAAACGCGTCGATCACTCCGATGTCACGGCACCGGCCGGTCCATTCCAGCTTCCACCGGTCGGCTCCGCCGGCGAACTCGTAGGCCGTGAGGCCGTCGTCGAACGCCCGGTCGATCGCCGCGGCGCGCAGCAACGACCCCGGGGAGTACCTCGACCACGCCGGCGAGTAGCCCGTCTTGAGAAGCCACTCCCTCCCGGCGGCGACGAGCGCGAGGTCGAACGCGATGGCGAGCCCGTCGACACGCAGGAACGCCAGGCGGAGCATGCCCTCCCCAGCCGCCCAGGCGGCGACGTCTCGGTAGAACCGCTCGGTTCGGGGTCGTGATCGGATCGCGGTGCCCGTGGCGGCCTTCCACCCGGAGCCTTCGACGGCGAATCCCTCGGTGAGCGCCCGGTCCAGGTCGGTCGAGCCGTCGTCGACCGCCAGAGTGACCCGCCCTTCCTCCTCCAGCCGGCGGCGACGGCGACCGAGCTCGCGCAGCTTCTTTGCTCCGAGACCGTCCCCGAACGCCTCGCGTCCGGCACCGAGGTCGACGAAGGGCGAGTGCATCTTGACCCGCTCCCTGATCGTGAACCCTCGCGCGACCAAAGCCCTCCGGAACCCTGTGGCGGTGGCGCCGCCCGGGTCACAGAAGTCGAGCGTCACTCTGCGCCGTCCGTCGATCACCGCCTCGGCCAACTCGTCCATGGCGCCGTCGTCGAGCGCAATCGCCTCGAGAACGGGGACGTGCCAGTCGGCGGCGCTGCCGAGCCCTCCGCCGCGCGCCACCATCGGGAGCAGGGCCGTCGGCCGGTCGTTGGGTCCGGCGACGACGATCTCGAGACGGCGTCGGGCCATGGCACTCCACGGCCGCACCCACCCGGGCCGGGAGAAGGGAGGCGCATGCACAGACAGCGCCAAGCGATCCCACTCCGAGTCCGGACCGGAAAACGCGGCGTGCCCTCTGCCTGAAGAGGTGCGAGCGGTCACCATCCCCAGGTGAATCGGCGACACGCCTGCCTCCCCTGAGCGATTCCGCCGGAAGGCGTAGAGTGGTGCCCGTGAGACTCCAGCGTCGCGTGGCCGTCGCCGCAACCGTGCTGTCTGTCGTCGCCGCCTCGTGCAACGGTGCCGCGGCGCCGACCACCACCGAGGCGACGACCACCACGAGCGAGGTCGTGTCCACCACCCTCGGCGACCGCATCACCCTGCTCCCCAACGGGATCGCATTCATCGTCCAGGGGCAACACGGCCCGTACGTGGAAGCCCTGCAGTTCTACCTGGTCTGCACCGGGCACGGCGAGCCGGTGCCCGGGCTGGGAACGGTGACCGTCGACGGCTCATACGGGCCGATCACCGGCGATGCGGTTGCCTACTACCAGGCCGAGTTGCGACGGGCACCGTCCGGCGATCCCGACGAGGCGACCTTCGCCTCCCTGGCTCGTGACTGCTCGCAGGACCGCACCCTGACCTTCCCGACCGGAGAGGTCACCACCGAGATCGCCGGAAACACCGATGTGGGCGACGACGAGGTGTTCGCCTTCGAGAGCGGTGACGGACAGGTGCTGACCCTCACCGTCACCGACGGCTCGGTGACCATTGCGGTGCTGGACGCCTCGGGCGCCGCGATCGAGGCGACCGAGAACGGCAATCAGTTCGAGTACGAGTTGCCGGGGGCCGCCGCCTATTCGGTCCAGGTGTCCGCCCCGTTGCCGACCTCGTTCCTGATCGGAGCCCAGATCCGGTCGCCCAACGTCGTTGCCTCGGACTTCGGGCCGATGACTCTCGAATCGAACGGACTCGGAGTGGCGTCGTTCGGTGACGACCCGGTGAACACCGTCGCAGTGATCTCACTGCTGCTCGGGACGGCGACGGTGGACACCGGATGGCAGGAAGGGATCCTCGGATGCACCGGGAAGAACCGGCACCTCAGCTGGCTGATCCAGGGTGACCCCAACGGCTCCGACCACCCGGCGGTCCTCATCGTCGACCTCACCGACACCGGCGGGCTCCCCTACTTCTCCCAGTACGCCTACCGGTCCTATGACCTCGCCGCCCTCGACCCGATCGCCCAGGGCCTGGCCACCAAGGAAGGAGTGAGCATCGGGTCGACGCTGCAGGTGTTCACCGACGCCTACGAGAACCCGGCCTTCACCGACGCGGTGCGAGGGCTCGCCAATTTCAACGACGGGATGCTGGTCGGCATCGATCTGGTGGGCGACGCCGACAGCCCGGACGCGGCCGCCTCCCGCATCTGGTACATGGGCGCCGGTTCCGACGGCTGCGCCGACTTCTCCGGCTGAGCGGGCCTCCGTTGCCCGCTGCGAACGGTAGGCCGATACCCTGAGCCGCCGATGTACGACACCAAGCCCCATCGGGATCTCGTCGCCCCTGCCCTGATCGTCGCCTTCGACGGTTGGGTGTCGGCCGGCGCCGCGGGTACCGCCACCGCGGACCACCTCGCCGCCGATGGTGAGGTCGTGGTCAGCTTCGCCTCTGACCGGCTGTACGACTATCGGGTCAACCGACCGATCCTCTCGTTCACCGACGGCATCATCGAGGACATCGAATGGCCCGAGACGATGATCCGCCTGCGCGACGCCGGAGCCCGCGACCTGCTCGTGCTTTCGGGGCCTGAGCCCAATTGGAACTGGCAGGCGTTCGCCGACTCGGTCGCCGACCTGGCCGGCGGGCTCGGGGTGGTCGAGCAGATCTCCCTCGGTGGAATCCCCTGGGCGGCGCCTCACACCCGTCCGACGATCCTCACCACGACGGCGTCGCGCGCCGATCTGCTGGGAGGCGAGGCCAACTACCCGGCGGGGCTGCTCAGGGTGCCCGCCTCGGCGGCCTCCGTGCTCGAACGCGCCGTCGCCGAACGGGGCATTCCCACCGTGGGTTTCTGGGCCCGGGTCCCCCACTACGTGGCCGGTGTGTACTACCCGGCGGTGGTCACCCTGCTCGAGCGGGTGGCACGCCATCTCGGCATCGAAGTGCCCCTCGGATCCCTCGTGGACGATTCGGCGGCCCAGCGCCGCCACCTCGACGCCGCCGTCGAGGATCAACCTGCGGTGGCCCACGTCGTCGAGCAGCTCGAAGCCATCTACGACAGCGCCGGTGAGCTGGCGACGGGTGAGGAGATCGCCACCGAGATCGAGCGGTTCCTCCGTGACCGCATCCCCGGCGCAGACGACTGACATGCGACCGTCGCCGACGAGGGCCCCCGATGGACGCCGGTGAGATCCGGCATGTCTGAGAGTCCCAGCCGATCGCGCCCGCAGCACTCGAGGCACCGGACCATGAGCCCGAAACCGCAGAACCGACTCCGACGCGTCAGCGGGGCGCTGCTCGCCGCCGCCACGGCACTGGCCGCGTCGCTCGCCTCGCCATCGGCCGTCGCCACGACGCCTCCCCGCTCGTTCACCATCGCCGCTGCCGGCGACATCATTCCCCACGGCATGCTCGTCTCCCACGCAGCCTCGGGCGGTGGCTACGACTTCACCTCGATGGAGGCGGCGATCCGGCCATGGATCGCCGACGCCGACCTGGCGATCTGCCACCTCGAAGGGACCTTGAGCGAGACCGACACCGGGTTGTCCGGCTATCCGCGTTTCATCGGCCCCCGCGAGATGGCCGATGCGATCAAGGCAGCCGGTTGGGACGGCTGCTCGACGGCGAGCAACCACGCCATGGACGCCGGCTGGGATGGTGTCGTGCAAACCCTCGACGTGCTCGATCAGGTCGGCCTGGGCCATGCCGGGACCGCCCGCACCGAGGCCGAACGCCTCCCCACCCTCTATGACGTGAAGGGGGTCAGGGTGGCCCACATCTCCTCGACCTACGGCACCAACGGGATCCCCCTGCCCGAAGGACGCCCGTGGGCGGTGAACGTCATCGACACCGATGCGATCCTCGCCGACGCCGCCCGGGCGCGGTCGGAGGGAGCCGAGTTCGTGCTGGTGTCCCTCCACTGGGGAGAGCAGTACCAGGTCGCGCCTACCTCGTTCCAGCAGCAGGTCGCCGGTGTCCTGCTCGCCTCAGGGGACATCGACATCATCGTCGGGCATCACGCTCACGTCGTGCAGCCGATCGACGTGATCAACGGCAAGTACGTCGTGTACGGCATGGGGAACCACCTCTCCAACCAGTTCACCCGCTGGGGCGACCCCTACTTCGCCACCGACGACGGGTTGCTGGTGCGGATCCGGGTGTCCGAACGCCCCGATGGCACCTTCGGTGTGGACGGACTCGACCTCACCCCCACCTGGGTGGACTACCCGAGCTACCAGGTCCATGCCGTCGCCGATGCGCTGCTCGACGGCGCCGGCCCACAGGCGGTGCTGCAGGCATCGATGGACCGCACCCTCGGTCGCGCCCGCTCGCTCGCTCCGCGGGGCGTCGAGCTCACCCAGTCGCCGTGGCCGTACGCGTGGTGCGGAGCGAAGCGGGTGACCATCGTCGGCTCCGCGGACGCCGACCGCATCGTGGGAACCGATGGGAACGACGTGATCGCCGCAGGGGAAGGCGACGACGTCGTCATCGGCGGCCCGGGTGACGACATGATCTGCGGGGGCGGCGGGGACGACGTGATCGACGGCGGGCCGGGCAGGGACCGGCTGTTCGCCGGAGACGGCGACGACCTGCTCACGGGCACCCGCCTCGACCTCCTGGTCGGCGGGAGCGGATGGGACGCCTGTGCCGGAGCGGCAATGCTCAAGGACTGCGACCGCTAGATGTCGTACCTCGCCGCCCGATTCCATCAGCGGCACCAGGGCCCGATCAAGGCTCTTGCCGCCGGCCACGATCGGATCGCCACGGGAGGCGTCGACGGCGTGGTGCACGTGATGACCCTGGGGGGAGACCACGTCGGTGCCGCCACCATCGAATGCCCGATCAACGGCGTCGCCCTTGCCCCCGACGGACGGGTCGCCATCGCCGCCAAGGATGGATCGGTCCGCGTCTACGACCCCGCCGTTCGCCGAACCTACTCGGTGGGTGATCACGACCACTGGGTGATGTCGGTGGCATGGTCCGACGACGGCCGATGGATCGCGTCGGGTTCGGAGGACGGCACGATCGGCCTCTGGGAGCCCGACGGCCCCGGGGTGAGGCGGGTGGTCCTCGGCCACCCGGTGAACTCGATCGACTGGGTTGGTGACCTCATCGCCGCGGCATCGGGCGACCGCAAGGTCTACCTCACCGATGGGGACGGCTCATTGCGTCGCATCCTCGAAGGCGCCACTCAGATCGTGTGGTCGGTGCGGATCTCGCCCGACGGTGCACGGATCGCCTGGACCGGACGGGACCGGTACCTCCGCATCGCCGCCGCCGACGGCGGCGGCGAGCCCGTCGTCGCCCCGGCGCACACCGACCAGGTGTGGGGGGTGTCGTGGCACCCCGACGGGGATCGCCTGATGACGGCCTCGGCGGACGGGACGGTGGCAATCTGGACCGCAGGCGGCTCCCTCATCGAACGGGTGCAGATCGGGTCATGGGCACGGGGAGCCGAGATGCGCGGGGAAACCCTCTTTGTCGCCACCGAGACCGGGAGCGTGGCCGCCTTCGACGACGACCACCTCACCCCGCGCCGGCCGGTGGCCATCGCCGTGCCCGAGCCGCCCGAGTCGTGCACCCATTGGAGCCCGGTCGTGCTCGAGACCCCCCGACGCCGGTGCGAGGAGTGCGACGCCACCGAGGAGCTCCGCCTCTGCGTCTCGTGCGGCCACGTCGGCTGCTGCGAGAGCCAACAGGCCCACGGGACCAAGCACTGGCTCGTCTCCGGGCATCCCAACACGGTCCCCGTCGGCGACGCGCCGTTCCATTGGCGCTGGTGCTACGCCGACGACATGTACGTCAAGAGGTAGCGAGTGGCCAGGAGCGCGACAGTGGCTTCGTCCGCCGGCTTCTTGCTCAGCGCTTGCGCCGCTTGCGCATGATCGAGCGGACGACGAGCAGGGCGATGATCGCCACCACCTGGCCGAGCATGGCGATGCGGGTGACGTCGAGCGCGGGATCCCAGGTGACCGTGCCGTCCTGGATCCGGTAGACGCCGACGGGACGGGCGGTCATGCCTGAGCCGCCGCCGCCCCCCTCCGCCTCGTCACCCTGGCGGCCCGACCCGTAGCCGAGGCCGCCGCGAATCGCCGCCACCGGGATGACGGTCACGCCGTCCCTTTCGATCGGGTCGCCGAACACTCGCTGCACCGTCATCGCGTCGTAGGCGCCCTTGAGTGTCTCTTGAATGTCCATTCGCCTCCCTCCTCGTTGTCGTTCAGCCTGGCACCTTCGGGGGCCTCCGCACAGCGTCGAAGGGCCCACCATGAGTCGGGCAGGCGCGGTCGAGGCGGCGCACAGCTTCACCCGGATCCGGGCGACGGCGGCGGCATTCTCTTCGATCAGCTCGTTCTTGGCGCGTCGGCAAGCCGCCCGGTGGATTCCTCGAAGTGCGAGCAGGAATTCGGTGGCTGCCGCCCTACACCGTCCGCTCCCGCAATGAGCAGGTGGCTTGGAACCTCCGTCTCTACCGCGAGAACGCTTTGCGGACCACGACTCCGACCCCGCCACCGACCGCCGCATTCAGCAGTCCGAGCGCAGCGCTGCCGATGAGTTCGGAAGCTCCGCTGGTCCCACCGTCGATCAAGACGAACACCACCCAGGCGGTCGTCGATCCTGCAACGACCCAAACGACCCGACTCGGCATGAGCAAGCCTCCGACAAAGGCAACGGCAAGAACCGTCGGGATCACGAGGGCCTCCCAGTCAACGACCGGTCCCGTAGGTCCAGGCTACGGCTCGCTGAGAGACAACCCCGCACGGCCGGCGTGCGGGAATGACATCAGTGGGAACCGGCCGATCCTTGGTCGGGGCGCTGCCGATTCCAAGTGATGCTGCTGGGGGTGACACGACTCGCCTCGTATCCGGGGGGTACGGTGCAGCATGAGCGAACAGGCATCTCACCGAACCACCGTTGAGTTCGAGTCGGAGGGGGCCGTCCTTCGCGGGTTCCTCTACGAAGCGGTGGCTGGTCGCCCACCTTTCCCCGTGGTGGTGATGGCGCACGGCACCTCCGCCACGGTCTCGATGGGCATCGACCACTACGCCGAAGTGTTCGCCGACGCCGGCGTGTCCGCGCTCCTCTACGACCACCGGAATCTGGGTGCCAGCGGTGGTGAGCCCCGTCAGGAGATCAATCCATGGATCCAATGCCGTGGCTACCGGGACGCGATCGGCTTTGCATCCACGCTCGCCGACCACGATCCGAGCCGCATCGGAATCTGGGGGGACTCGTTCTCGGGCGGCGAGGTGTTTCTCGTTGCCGCCTGCGACCCTCGTGTGAAGGCGGTGGTGGCGCAATGCCCGACGTTCGGCGCCTCGCCGCCCGAGGCAAAGGCTTCAGTCGAACTCTTCCAAGCGATTCGCGCCACGTTCGAGTCAGGTGAGGTCGCTGGGTCCGCGCACGATACGGTTGGTCCCATCCCTGTCGTGTCATTCGATCAGATGGGTACTCCATCACTGCTCGAACCGATCCAGGCGTACCGGTGGTTCATCGATTACGGGGGCCGACACGGCAGCGGGTGGTGCAACCAAGCGACCCGGGTCATGCCATCGAATACCCCTCCGTACAGTCCATACCTGTGCGCTCCTTTCGTGACCGTGCCTTCGCTGATGATGCTGGCTCCCGGTGACGAGATGGCAGGTGCGAACCCTGATGTCAGCCGTCGAGCATTCGATTCCCTGAAAGGCGAGAAGGACCTCTACGAGATCGGCGGTGGGCACTTCGGCCTGCTGTATCACCCCAGCGACCTGTTTAGTGAAGCGAGCACGGTCCAAGCCCGATTTCTGGCCAAGCACCTGCTGCGGTGAAGCCCGCCCGCGACACAAAGAGGAACCGATCCACCCGCCGTCGGCCGGCGTGCAGAAATGCGATGTGAGCGAACGGACCCTCGGCCTCAGGTGTGGTCCACCACCCTCGGCCAGGGTGCGAGAATGTCACCCGGTGTGCGAGCACTTTCGGCGACCGCCCTTGTGTAGATCGCGATAGACGATCCAACCAGCGACTCGGAAGAGAACAGCGGTGACCGGGTGACTGAGGAGGGCGGCGAGTAGACCCAGCTCTGTCGGTTAGCCCTGCTGCTGCTCCCACCAGGCCCAGGCATCTTCGGGTCCATGGGAGGATTCCCTCGGGATCTCTCTGAGTATCTGATCCGTGTAGTGCTCCCAGTCGCCCGCAATCAGGTTCGGGTCGGCAAGCGTGTGGGAGGCACCCACGGGGAGCGAGCCGGCAGGCTGACAGTCTGTCTCAGCCCTGTTGCGCTTCCCACCAGACCCACCAGTCATGCTGTTCACGTCTCGTGGCAGCATCTGTCACAACCTCGCCCGGAAGGTTGAAGGACTCCCCGGAGATCCACTCGAGGGTGTTTCGACTCCATGTGTCTAGGTGGGCGATCAGGTAGGGGACGATCGGTAGCAGGGCCTCTCGGGATTCGTCGCCCTGGGGTACACAGTCTTTGATCCACTCGAGAATCCCGTGATACCGATTTGCGGCTACAAGAGACGCCAAAGCCTGAACCTCTACCTCCGTGGGCACCGTCGTGCCATCCCGACACACACCATTGTCCCAAGCAGCAGTCCAAGCGAGTTGACCCACTCCACCAAACATGTCGAAGAACATCTCGAGAAACATCCCGCCCCATCTTCCGAAGCCGATAGGGTCGGTCTCGTCGGGACATGCTGTGGTCGAGTTGGGTGGGGGCATTTCCCCATCGACCGTCCACGTCTTGCGCGTATCGTTCCCGACTGAGAGGACTGCTTCACCGGAAATCCGATAGCCCGACCAGCACTCTCGGCTATTCGTTCCGATCCCCATGTAATTCGCAGACGTTCGTTCGCCCGTGAGCGTGATGCTCAGTGTCGCGTCGCAGACTCCGGCGACGACATCGACGCCGATCAGGCGAAAGGCGTCGGCTAGCTCCATCGCAACCCACGCCTCGTCGGTACCCGCCGACCCTCCGGCGGCAATCTCAAGACAGACGCTGGTCATCGGCTCTGGGCCGCCAGGGGCCAACGCAAGGAGAACCGGCGGCATACCGGGATCGTGGAGATGAACCCACGGTGGCACCGTGGATGTTGTTGTGGACTGCACTGTCGTGGTGCTCGGCGGCAGTGCTGTTGTCGCCGAGGCCGTGGTCGCGGCGGTGGTGGATGAAACAGCGGCACTCGTTCCCGAGTCGCCTTCCGGCACTTCGTCGGTGCAGGCACCGGCAACCAGCAGAACCACCAGCGACAAACCGGCAAGCCGCACCACACCACCCCCGCGGTACCCGGGCGTCCGCATCGCGCACAACAAGGCCTACCGCACGAGTGAACCAGGCCCGACCGAATGAGCGCCAGAGGCCAAAGCCCCCGGAGACAGAGCTCGCAACGGAGGGCGCGAGGGTCACCAGTGGATGACTCCTGACAGAGGCCCTGAGGGGCCTCTGTTGAAAGCCCGCCTGGGGTTTTGTTGGTCAGTGGGCCGTGGGTGAGGATGGCGCCGGAAATCGCGAAGGTGCGTTCAGGGGCCGCCTCAATCCGCAGTTCGGGACGTTCGTTGTGCGTCGTTGGTCTTGTGGGGGGACGTTTGACCGACGCACCGGCCCGGTCTGGCCCGCCCACCCGGCCCCGGACCCCCGCCCGAAGGCGGGGGTCCCAACCATCCTCACACACCAGCCGATCAAGGGGTGCAGGATCGTGACATTAGGCAACAGTCCCCTCGGGGCTCAGCACATCACATGTGACCCCGGTTTCGTGTCGCACCTGTGTCGTATCTTGTCTGAATGACAGCCCTCGCGCTGAGCGCGCCTTTCGACGGCTTCGCGGTGTTCACCGACGATCTGGTCGATCGTCTCGCCGCCCGCCGCCGGGAGGTCGCCGCCTTGGAGGCGGAATGCACGGCGATGGTCGCCGAACTGATCCGCCGTGACGCCCACGACGATCTGGGATAC
>DATECY010000035.1:0-2785 GCA_035286665.1 Acidimicrobiia bacterium | reverse complement strand
CGCCCCGGCGGGGAGAGCCGGTGGACCGGGGACAAGGACCTGTCGTGGGTGCCGGTCACCCCCGGTGTGGTGGTGGAGGTCTCCTACGACCAACTCACCGGCAATCGGTTCCGCCACGCCACGCGGTTCGAGCGCTGGCGTTCCGACAAGGACGCCGACCAGTGCACCATCGACCAGCTGGAGCGGCCGGAGGGCCCCGGGTTCGGAGAGGTGGTTGGGGACTGACGCCAGTCGCCAGTCGCCGGACTCCAGACGCCCGAGGTGGCCAGACTCCAAACAGACCCCTTGCCGAGACAGCCGTGATGTGGCCTCATTCGTCGCGTGTCTGACTACCGCAACCTCGAGGTCTGGCAGCGAGCACACCGGCTAACTCTTGACGTGTACCGATTGACACACGGCTATCCGGCGTCCGAGCGGTTCGGCCTGACGATGCAGACCCGTCGTGCCGCTGTCTCGATACCCAGCAACGTGGCAGAGGGGGCGGGTAGAGGATCGGATCGGGACTTCGCCAGGTTTGTCGGCATCGCGATCGGTTCGACCAACGAGGCGGAGTATCAACTGCTCTTGGCCTGCGACCTCGGGTACCTGCCGTCGCTGGACTTCGGGGTGCTTGCCTCCGAGTTGGCCGAAGTCCGTTCGATGCTGACCGGTCTGCGACAGTGGCTGTCGGGAGCGGGCAACCCGGGCCGTCGAAGCGCCACTGGACGGAACCCTGCTCGACCGGAGTCCTGAAGGCAGCCGTCTGGTGTCTGGTGTCTGGTGTCTGGTGTCTACTCCATCTTGCGTTTGCTCGGCTGCACTCGCGGCGGCTCGCCGGGCATCTTCGGATAGTGGGGCGGCCACGGGGCGTCTCCGACGCCGTTGGCCTCGTCCTCGGCGACCATCTCCAGGAGTGAGCCCAGGTCGCCGGGGTGGTCGTCGATCCCTGTGGTGAGATCCCCGACGTCTGACCACCGCTCTCGGAAACCGACGAGGGTCATCGCCGCCGGGTCGATCGTGTCCAGTTCGTCCCATCGGAACGGAGTCGACACCAGGCCGGTCTGACGGATCGAATACGCCGAGGCGATGGTCTTGTCCCGTGCGTTCTGGTTGTAGTCGATGAACACCCCCGAGCGTTCCTCCTTCCACCACGCGGTGGTGGCGAGATCCGTGCGCCGCTCCAACTCCCGGGCGAGGGCGAGCCCAGCCCGCCGGACCTCGAAGTAGTCCCACCGCGGCTCGATTCGGACGTAGATGTGGATGCCGCGTGAACCGGAGGTCTTGGGCCAACCGGTCAGGCCCTTCTCGGTGATCAGCATGTGGATCTCGCCGGCGATCTCACGGCAGTGGTCGAAGGTGAATCCGGGTGTCGGGTCGAGGTCGATGCGCAGCTCGTCGGGATGGTCGAGGTCCTCGATGCGGGCATTCCACGGGTTGAGGTCGACGACCCCCAATTGCACCTGCTCCACGATGTCGGCGGCGTCATCGACGTAGGGCATGTTCCCCGGTCTGGCGGACGGGAAGGCGACGGCGTGGGTGTGGGTGACGGTGCCCGGGGCCCGTTTCGTGAAGAAGAAGTCCTCGGTGACGCCGCCCGGCCAGCGCTTGAGCGAGGTCGGTCGATGGAACACCCCCCGGACCGCGCCCTCGGCACACATCAGGTAGTGCTCGGCGACGTCGAGTTTCGTCCACCCGTGCGCGGGGAACAGCACTTTGTCCGGGCTGGACAAGCGAATGCTTCGGCCGGCCACTTCGAGGTGGGTGTCGCTCACCGGGCTGAGGCTATCGGGTGACGAGGCGGTGGTCGCCGGAAGTTCAGCCTCCTGCTGAGGGCACCTTCAGGTACTCGTCGAGTCGATCGAACGAGCGGGCGATTGCGTCGACCATCTCGTCCCTCTTGGTGAGCAGCAGGCTGGCGTGGCCTGCTTTCACCCAGACCATCTCCGATCCCGGCCAGTGGCGATGGATGGCGAGAACGGCCGCGGTCGGGATGAACCCGTCGCGCGTGCCGGCGAGGATCACCGCCGCACCGGCGTGGGGAGGCGGTGAGTGCTTGAGCAACGACCCGGCGTGCACCACTTGGGACAGCCGATCGATCACCGACGGCACCTCTCCACCGAGGGCATCCCATGCCACGGTGTGGCGGAGCACGCCGTTCATGAACGGAGGGCCCGCCGCGTAGGAGGCGGCGAGGGTGGCCATCGCCACAGGGACATCCATGAGCGCGCCGACGAAGCCGGCGATGTTGCCGCCCATGCTGTAGCCGGCCACCCCGACCCGATGGCCGCGGTCGACCAACCAGCGCGCCAGTGACCGACCCTCGAGGACGCCGCCGCGCCCCATGAGGCAGAAGTCGCTGACGAAGGGCACCGGCGTGTCGAGGGCACCCTTGCGGCGGCGGTCCCCGTAGAACGGGTGTTGGGGCATGACGGAGGCGATCCCGAGGGGGAGGAGCGCCCGGGCGAATCGCATCCGCGTTTGGTAGCTCTCGTCGTTCCATGCCGCGTGGAGCACCACGACACGCTCCGGTTCGGGATGGGAGGTGATCCACCGTGCCTTCACACGGCGGACCTCGGTGGGCAGCATGTCGAAGGGGCTGTCGAACTCGAGATCACGGATCACCACGTTGGCGCTGCGACGGGCAGGCCTCATGGTCGGTTCGATCGAGGCGATCGGGGGAATCTTGGCGGCATTCGCCAGGTAGAAGTCGACGACCTGCTCATCGCCCCACCCGAGGTTGAACGGACGCTTCCCCGGAGCCAGCCGAACCGCGGCGATCTCGGCAGCGCGATCCAGCCAATGCATG
>DATECY010000034.1:0-5384 GCA_035286665.1 Acidimicrobiia bacterium | reverse complement strand
TCAGCATTGCGCAAGAGCGCCCGCCTATTGGCGGACGCTCTGAGTCGAGGCATCGACCTCCTTCTTGGAAACCCTGCTGACCTACGATTGCGTCGTAGATCCAGTGATGATCCAACCTGCCGGCGACCGTCGCCTCGAGGCGGAACGGGCTGCCTTGCTCTCGGCGCTGCTTCCCGGTCTGGGCCAATGGTGGTCCGGGCGCAGGCGGAGGGGCGTGCTGTGGGCGATTCCCGCGCTCGCCGGTTTGGCGGTCATGGCGGTCGTGCTGTTCTTCGTCCGCGGGGACGGAGCGACCGCTTTGCTTCGGATCCTCGTCCAACCCCGGTGGCTATGGGTGCTCGTCGTTGCCAACGCGCTGCTTGCCGTCGAGCGACTGGCGGCCGCGGGCGATGCCTGGTGGCCGTTGCGTCAGTCGGCCTATGGCTCTGCCGGGGTGTGGGGATTGCGGGCGACCGCGGTGCTTGTCGCTCTGGTGATGCTCGTGCCCCACGTGATCGTCCACGTCTACGCCGCTGAGGCCCTCGACCTGCTCGGCTCTGTGTTCTCCGGTCCGCACCTCCCGACGTTGGAGGAACGGGAGGCGGCCATCCTCGCCGAGGGATTCACGGAGGAGGACCTGGGGCCAACGACCACCACAACCTCCACGATCAGTACGTCCACGACGACGTCGACCACACGGCCTGCCGCGTTGGATCCCTCGGACCTCACCGTGGCCGGGACCGATCCGGTCGTGGAGGCCGACAACCCCCTCGGGTCGCGCTACACGGTGTTGCTGGCCGGGGGTGACTTCGGACCCGGCCGCCACGACCTGCGGACCGACGTGATGATCGTGGCCAGCCTCGATCTAGCGGCCGGCAAGGCATCGCTCATCGGGGTGTCGCGGGACCTGGTCAATGCCCCGCTTCCCGCGGAGTGGGTGGATGCGGACACGATGCACAACGTGCAGAAGTGGCACGAGGATCAGGCCTACGCCAAGATCGTCGCCCAGGCGGAGGTCGATGGCGTCGAGCCTCCGCCGCAGGTACGCGCGCCGTTCTGTGAGTGTCTGTTCGACCGGATCAACTACCTGCACGTGTTGACCAGCACCTGGGTCCGCACCTTCCCTGACGCACCGGACCCGGGGATGGAAGCACTCCGCCAGACGCTCGAGGTGCTGCTCGGCATCCCGATCGATGACTACGTCCTCGTCGACTTCGCCGGATTCGTCGACCTCGTCGATGCGATCGGCGGCGTGCAGGTCACGGTCACCGAGCCGCTGCACGAGATCATGTCGCCTGCCCGCGAGGGTGAGGCCCCGGTGTCGATCGACGTCGAGCCCGGCCTCCACCTCCTCGACGGCCATCAGGCACTCGCCTACGTGCGCGATCGCACCGGCTCGAACGATGGCGAGAGGATGCGTCGGCAGCGTTGCATGGTCCGGGAGCTCTCGGCAGCGGCAAACGCCGGCACCCTGCTCCGGTCCTTCCCCTCCATCTCGAAGGCGATCCGATCATCGACGACGACGACCCTTCCGCTCAGCCTGCTCCCCGCGATCATCGACGCGCTCGCCGGTCTCGACACGGACGACATCGCCACCCTCGCGGTCGGGGCGGGTTTCTCGTCCGAGAGGAACTACCTGAACCTGCCGATCGTGGAAGCGCCCAGGGTCCGTGCCGCGGTGGCGAACCTGCTGGCCGGTGTTGCCGCCGGCACCACCGTTGGCTCCGCCGACGAGTGCGCGTGACGCGGTGGCGGAGGGCTTCTCTCGCGTCTCGCGACCTCCTGCCGGTAGCATCACCGGCCGATGCGAACACTCCATGCCAACTGGTTCTACGTGGCGGCGGTGACGAATGGGATCGCCGGCTTGTGGGGTGTCGCCCTCGCCATCCTCAAACGGAAGCCCGATCGCTGGTTCGCGATCGCCAAGTGGACCGCGATCGGAGCAATGCTCGTCCAGGTCACGCTCGGGTTCTTGACCTACTCGCAGGGATACCGGCCGACGAACAGCTTCCACCTGTTCTACGGGTTCGTGATCCTGTTCACGTTCACGTTCGCGTACATCTATCGAACACAGTTCGCCAAGCGTCCTGCCTTGGCCTGGGGCCTCCTGCTGCTCTTCGTGATGGGCCTCGGTCTGCGCGCCTGGGCCAACGTCCATTAGGCGGCCGGTGCCGACCGGGTAACCTCCCCCCGTGCTCCTTGAAGGCAAGCGACTCCTCATCACCGGCGTCCTCACCGACGACTCGATCGCGTGGCATACGGCCCGGATCGCCCAGGAGGAGGGTGCCGAGATCGTCCTCACCGGCTTCGGCAGGGGTCTCAGTCTCACCGAGCGAGCCGCAACCCGACTGCCCACCACACCCGACGTGGTCGAGTTGGACATCAACAACCCGGCGCACATGGAGGCGCTCGTCACCGAACTCACGTCCCGCTGGGGCGCGCTCGACGGTGCCCTTCACGCAATCGCGTTCGCCCCGGAGGACGCCCTCGGCGGGAACTTCCTGTACACGCCGCCGGAGAGCGCGTCGACGGCGTTCATGACGTCGGCGTTCTCCTACAAGACCCTGGCGGTGGGACTCCTGCCCCTCCTCCAGGCCGCCGGAGGAGGGGCGCTTGTCACTCTCGACTTCGACAACACCCAGGCATGGCCTGCGTACGACTGGATGGGGGTCGCCAAGGCGGCACTGCAGGCGGTCACCCGGTATCTCGCTCGCGACCTGGGACCGCACCACATCCGGGTGAACGCGGTGTCCGCCGGGCCGCTGGCGACGGTCGCAGCCAAGAACATCCCGGGCTTTGTCAGGTTCAAGGACGTGTGGGCCGAGCGGGCCCCGCTCGGCTGGGATCTCGCCAACCCTGATCCCGTGGCGCGGATGATCACGGTGCTGTTGTCCGACTGGTCACCCATGACGAGTGGCGAGATCGTGCACGTCGATGGCGGGTTTCACGCGATCGCCGCCGGACCCGGCGACGGCACGGGCCAGTCCGTCTAGATCGACAGCGGCAGGGTCAGCACGAAGGTGGCTCCTCCGCCCCGGGTGGTTTGATGCGCCAATGAGCCACCGATGGTTTCGGCAAGGCCGGCGGCCAGCTTCAGTCCAAGACCCAATCCGGTGGCCGAGTCGTGCGAACCCGAGAACGGGTCGCAGGCGACCTCGGGTGGGAGCCCCAGGCCGTGATCGGCGATGGTCATCTCGACTCCGCCGGGAGTTTCTCTCACGGACACGGTGATCGGTGAGCTGCCACCGTGGGTCAACGCATTGTCGACGAGATTGGTGAGGATCCGCCGCACGTGGTCTCCGTCGGTGGTCACCGAAGGCACTCGTCCGGTGCTCGTCACTTCAACCCCGGTGCCGGCCACGACCTCGCGGGCAGCGTCGACGACACACATCAACCGCGGGCGAACCGGCACCCCGCGCCCGTCGATCCGGGCGGCCATGAGCAGGTCTTCGACGAGGACGCGGAGGCGGTCGGCCCGAGCAACAGCGCCGTGAATCAACTCGAGGGTCTTGTGGTCTGCGGTGCCGAGCTTCTCCACCGTCTGCAACGCTCCGATGATCGACGTCAACGGGGAGCGGATCTCGTGCCCGGCGACGGCGGCAAAGTCGCTCTTGAGGGCGGCGAGGCGCTCGGCGCGAGCCGCCTGCTCGCGAGTGGCGGCCAGGTCGAGGGACAGCCCGAGTGTCTCGGCGATCCCGTCGAGGTCTCCCTCGACGGGATCCACGATGATCAGCCGGACGGGACCGGGCACTGAGGTGACCGGTACCTGGACCACCCGCGTGTGCTCGGGGCTCTCCTGAACCGCAGCCGAGGCCTCGGGAGACAGCGGACCGATGTCGTGGCCACCCCGATGCACGGCAAGGGGGAGCCTTCCGGCGACGATGGCGACCGCTCTCGCCCCCGTGACGGAGGCGACCACCGCGGCGGCCGACTCGGCGGCCGCCTTGAGCGAGTTGAGTCCTCGCGCGGCGACGGCGATGGAGGTGGCAATCGATGCCCGGTGGGCATCCGGGAGGTCCCGGTACACTCCGGCGGCAGGCAGGCTCACGGTCAGGAACTCCTGAATGGCTCGGGTTCTTCTGTGTTTCGGCGGCAGATCCGCCGAACATGAGGTTTCGTGCGTCTCGGCGGTGTCAGCGCTCGAGGCTCTCGTCGGTCGCGGTCACTCGGTGGTGCCGGTCGGCATCTCTGGTGATGGGACCTGGCATCTGGCGGACCCGACCAAGCGTCCCCTCGCCGCCGCCGGCCCGGTGGTTCACCTCGAGGTGCCCGGCGGGAGGCTCATCGGAGCCGGTGAGCCCATCGCCATCGATGTCGCGTTTCCCGTGCTCCACGGCCCCTTCGGCGAGGACGGGACGATCCAGGGCTTGTTCGAGATGGCGGACCTTCCCTACGTCGGTTCCGGCGTCCTCGGATCGTCGATCGCCATGGACAAGGACATCGCCAAGCGCCTGTGTCGGGAGGCTGGAATCCCGGTGGGTGACTACCTGGTGATCCGGGCCGCGGAGTTCCTCGCCGAACCGGGGCCGACTGTCGCCCGGGTCGCCGGCGACTTCGGCTACCCGGCGTTCGTCAAGCCGGCCAACCTGGGTTCGTCTGTCGGCATCGAGCGCGCCGAAGACGAGGCGGCGCTGAAAGACGCCATCCACGCCGCACTCCTCCACGATCCCAAGGTGCTCGTCGAGGCCGAGGTCCGGGGGCGCGAGATCGAGGTCGCGGTCCTCGAGGGCCCCCGGGCATCGCTGCCGGGGGAGATCATCGTGAAGAGCGGTTGGTACACGTACGACGCCAAGTACCGCGACGACACCACGCGTACCGACGTGCCTGCCGACCTGCCGGACTCCGCGGTGGCCACGGTGCGAGATCTCGCCTCACGAGCATTCGCTGCTCTCGAGTGCCGCGGGCTGGCGCGGGTCGACTTCTTCTACGAAGAGGGTGGTCGCGGCTTCATCCTCAACGAGGTGAACACGATGCCCGGGTTCACCCCGAGGTCGATGTTCCCGATGATGTGGGCGGCGACCGGAATGCCCTACCCGGAACTGTGCGAAGAGCTGGTGTCACTCGCCATGGCGCGTTGACACTGGGCGCGTCAAGGATGTCACGACGAAGCCGCCGGACGGTGTCTAGAGCTTCACCACCGGACAGGTGAGGGTGCGAGTGATGCCCTCGACGGCCTGAATCTTCGCCACCACGAGTTTGCCCAGTGAATCGACGTCGTCAGCGACGGTGTGCACGATCGCGTCGTAAGGGCCGGTCACGGCCTCTGCGGCGCGCACGCCATCGATCTTTCCGACCTCCATCGCGACCTGAGCGGCCTTGCCGACTTCGGTCTGGATGAGAATGTACGCTTCGACCATCTCACTCCTCTGAACGGGGGGGCTGACCGCCGATGATACCCGTCGGCT
>DATECY010000033.1:0-5481 GCA_035286665.1 Acidimicrobiia bacterium | reverse complement strand
CTGCGGCGGTCGTCGGCGTCGAGTGGGCCGACCGCCTTTGGTTGCTCAAGATCGGATACGACGAGCGTTACGGCGCCGTCTCACCGGGGATGCTCCTCATCGAGGAAACTCTCACGCACGCGGTGCACCGGGGCTTGCGTTCGATGGAGTTTCTAGGGGAGTCGGCACCGTGGACACGGCGCTGGACCAGGGTGGAGCACCAGGTCACCATGGTGCGCGGCTACCCACACGCCCTGGTCGGCGCGACGGCGTTCGGAGTGGATGCAGCCAGATGGCTGGTGCGACGGTGTGCTCGACGAGGGACGGACTCATGATCCGGCGAGTCCGCGCAGCAGCCGCGGTGACGGCGCGTCGGGTTGCTGCCCGGGCCGCCCGCGGGTACGTCGCCGGGGCAACGCTCGGCGAGGCTCGGCGAACCGCCGACGTCCTGCTCGACCGCGGGTATCGCCTCACCCTCGCCTATTGGGACGGAGTGGGGGAGGAGCCTGACACCATCGTCGCCCAGCACAGACTGGCGATCGAAGACATCGCGGCGGGCGGCGGCGACTACGTGTCGGTGAAGGCGCCCTCCTTTGGATTCGATCGTGACGCGACCGCGGCACTGGTGGTGCACGCCAGGGCACGATCGGTGGCGGTCCACTTCGATTCGCTTGCCCTCGACACCGTCGACCCGACCCTCGACCTGATCTCGTCCATTCCCGGCGGCGCCCAAGGGATCGGGATCACGATTCCCGGACGCTGGCGGCGGAGCCCGGCAGACGCGGTCACTCTGGCCGCCATGGGGGTCGTGGTACGGGTGGTGAAGGGTCAATGGCCCGATCCCGGAGCGCCCGACCTCGACCCGGTCGAGGGGTTCGCGGCGGTCGTCCGGGCCGTGGCGGGTACGCCGGGCCCGGTCCGGGTCGCCACCCATGACGGCTCCCTGGCGAGGGCGGCGCTGACGATGCTCACGGCTGAGGGAACCCCGGCGGAGTTGGAACTGCTCTACGGGCTACCGGTTCGCCGTGCCCTCGACGTGGTCGCCGGCACGAGGTACCCGGTTCGTGTGTACCTGCCCTACGGGCACGGCTGGTTGCCGTATGCCCTCGATGGTCTCGATCGGAGCCCTCGATTGATGATGCGACTCGTCCGGGACGCCTTCGGAGGACGCTACCTCGGCGGGTTCCGAAACCTTCTCACCGAGTCGTGACCGGCAGTCATGGCGCGGCTCGGCCCTCGCGCCAGTTGTCTCGCGCCTCGCTCGTGGATGCTACGGCCACGAGAAGCGTCGCCACCGGATCGGCCCACCACCAGCCCAGCGCGGCGTTGAGGGCAAGGGCGGCGAGGATCCCTGTCGCCAGGAAGCCGTCGAGGAGGGTGAGCCGTGCTTCGGCGGCGAGGGGTCGCGAGCCGTTCTCGTCAGCAGTGCGCATCTTGGCCACGGCCAACGCGAACATCGCCACGGCGGCCAAGCCCAGGTACGCGATGCCCCAGGGAGACTCGGTGGCGCGGTGCCCGGTGGTCAGCACACGAACTGCCCCGATCACCAGGAGTGCCGCGAGCAGCGCGAACGCGGTCGCCACGAGGCGCAGGGCTCGGTCGGTTCGTGCGGACGCGGGGTGGTCCTCCGGGTCGGCGACATGCCACACGACGACGAGTGAGGCGAACACCTCGACGAGCGAGTCGAGGCCAAAGGCGACCAGGGCGAGGGAGCGGGCGGCGATGCCCAGCCCGACGGTCACGAACACCTCGCCGGCGTTCCATGCGATCGTCGACCACTCGAGAACGAGGACGCGGCGCCTGAGGGTGTGGCGGGAATTCACGCCGGGATCATCCCAGAACGGTCCCGACCATCCGAAGCCGGTGCCGTGGCGGTGTGGGGGCTCGCGGCTTCGGGGTTCACGGTCACCAACAGACACCTGATCCCGGGGCGAGCCCATTGACGCGTGCTCTAACCTGCCCGTGATGCGTCGCCTGTTGGCTTGCCTCCTCGTCGCCGGACTGATCCTCGCCGCGTGCGGCGACGACACCTCGACGTCGACCACCGCCCCTCCGACGACGGTCGCCGTCGGCGACCTCAACGCGGACCTCAACCTGTTGGTGGCTGCGGCCGAGGCTGGACGCGGCCTGGCCTTCTTCGAACCGCCGACGATCACGATCGTCTCGACCGCCGAACTCGCAGACAGGGTGAAGGCGCAGATCGACGAGGATCTCGACCCGGCGGAGATGCTGGTGTTCCAGCATCTCTACGAAACGCTCGGCTTGCTCGACGGGTCGGTCGACCTCGTCCAGGCGTATCGCGATCTCTACGCCGAACAGGTCGGAGGTTTCTACGACGACGACACCGGCGAGATGGTGATCGCCGGCGACGAGGTGCTCACCCCCCTCTCCAAGAGCATCGTCGTGCACGAGTTGGTCCACGCACTGACCGACGAGCAGTACGGGTTTGCGTCGACGATGAACGACCTGGTCGACGCCGGGCGGTATGAGGAGGCGGCTGCGATCCAAGCACTCGTGGAGGGCGACGCCACCTACTTCCAGTTGGTCTATCTCCAGAGCCTTCCCGCCGATGAGCAGGCGGCGGCGGTCACCGAGTCGCTGCGGACCGACACCACCGTGATCGACAGGCTTCCCGCGTGGTTCGCCAAGGACCTCACCTTCGCCTACGACTCCGGGTTCGGGTTCGTGACCCGCGTCATCTCGGAGGAAGGCGCAGCCGGTGTCAACCAGGCGTACACCCATTTCCCGGCCAGCACCGAGCAGATCCTCCACCCGGAGAAGTACTTCTCCATGGAGCCGCCACTCGAGGTGGCGGTTCCCACCCTCGACGTTCCCGGTTTTGACGTCTTCGAGGATGGGGTGTTCGGTGAGTGGAACCTCGGCCTGTACCTCCTCAGCGGCGTCGATCCGGGCGACGCGTTGATCGCCGCGGCGGGGTGGGGCGGCGATCATTACCGGATCTACTCGAATGGGACCGAGGTCGTGTTCTTGTACGTCTCCGAGGCCGACACCCCCCGGGATGCGCAGGAGCTCGCCGGGTCGCTGGGGTCTTCGGCAGCCGAGACGATGCCCGTCGGGTCGGCGCACACCTCCGCCGACGGCGTGACGACCTTCAGCGGAGGATCGGGATTCGCCTACGTCACGGTGACCGATCGCACCGTCGTGTTCGTCGCCTCGAGGGACGTCGCCGCCGGCCAGAGTCTGGTCGGCTCATTGCGCACGAGCGGCGTGACTCCCTGACGGCTCCGGGTGACAGGCAGGGGACTGCGTGCCACAATGCGACAACTCCTCAACCTATTGATCGGGGGACCATGAACTTCAGCAAGCTTTCGATGGGAGCAAAGGTGGCGTTGATTGGTGGGGCCGTCCTCGTCATCAACCTGTTCCTGCCTTGGTACAGCGTCAGCGCCGGACCCTTCTCCGTTTCACTGAATGCCTTTGATGCCGAATTCTTCGCGTGGGGCGGGTCGTTCGTCGCCATTGCCGGTGCGGTCGTGCTCCTGCTCAAGGCGATGGGCACCAAGGACGTGAATGCTGGACAGTTCAAGACCGAGCAGCTCGCGCTGCTCCTCGGCGGTGTCGGGTTCATCCTGATCGTGCTCCGGTTCCTCACCGAGTCGAGCGCGGTCAGCTTCGGGCTCTTCATAGGTATCGCCGCATCTGCGGCCGTGACCTACGGCGCCTTCATGGCCATGAAGGATGCTGGTCTCAAGATGCCGGGGATGGGCGGCGGATCCGCCTCCTAGGAGCTCGATCGATCGTGACTTGATGCGAGGGGCCTCCGGGCCCCTCGCTCGCGTTGCCCGTTGCCCGTTGCCCGTTGGGGACCCTCGAGGATCTACGGCGCGCCTGCATACTGCGCGCCTGCACGCTGCCTGCTCCCGCGACGAGGGGGTTCAGGTGTTCGGTCGCGTGCCCTACTCTTGGACGCGTCGAAGCGCCATGCAGATCGAACGAGAGCAGATGCCGCGGCTAGTTCTTGCCGCGACCGGCGTTCGGCCGACGGCCGTGGTTCGCCTTGGAGCGGCGAGCCTTGATCTTGCGGCGTTTTGCCTTGGCCATAGGCCCGGCAGGCTAGCAGCCGGGCACGATCGCCCCGCCGGAGCTCACCGCTGTCAGCCCATGATCCACGGCCCGTTCCTCATCACCTCGCCCTCCTGGTGCTCCGGACCGCTCAGGTCCCTCCGGGACCACCGGGAGCGCCGATGCGGACTCAGGCCCGCTCCGGGGCCATACGGCGCGCTCCTTCGCTGCCGGTCCATCCATACCTTCGGGATGGGCGTCCCGATCGCTGTCATCGCCCTCGACGCCGCCGGTGCGGTCATCGGTGCCCGGGTCGTTCGACCGCGCCGCATCGCTCTGTTCCCGGGCGCGGCGTGGGTGGTGGAGACACCAGTTCGATCCCTGCCGGCGGTGGGTGAGTCCACCGTGGCGACGCCTATCCTCGCCGGGTGGCCGGCACCCTGATCGTCTGCGCCGGACCGATCGGCAACCTGTCCGACGCTCCGCCCCGGCTCGCCGAGGCGCTCCGTTCGGCCGCCGTCGTGTACGCCGAGGACACCCGCAGGGCGCAGGTGCTGCTCGCCCGACTCGGGGTGCGGGTCGTCACCCGCTCGTATTTCGCAGGCAACGAGGAGCGTCGCGCCGAGGAGGTCCGCGATCGTCTGGCTGCCGGCGAGACCGTGGCCCTCATCACCGACGCCGGGACGCCGGCGATCTCCGACCCCGGGATGAGCGCGGTCAGGATCGCCATCGAGGTGGGAGCGACGGTCACCGGGATCCCGGGGCCGAGCGCGGTGACCCTGGCGCTTGCCCTCTCCGGGTTCCCGGCCGATCGGTTCGTCTTCGAGGGGTTCCTACCGAGGAAGGGAGGGGAGCGGCGCGATCGAATCGGCGAAGTCGCCGCCGAGCTTCGCACCGTGGTCCTGTTCGCCTCACCGAGGCGGCTCCCTGCCGATCTCGGCGACCTGGCTGCGGCGCACGCCTGGCCGCGGGGGGTGGCCGTGTGTCGGGAGATGACCAAGGTCCACGAGGAGGTCTGGCGAGGAACCCTGTCCGAAGCGGTAGTCCGGTGGTCCGACGGAGCGCGTGGAGAGGTGACGCTGGTGCTCGCTCCCGGACAGGCGGCGGCACCCGACCTGGATGGTGCGGTCGAACGGGCGAGCCGACTGATCGCCGGTGGAGTCTCGGCGAGTCAAGCCGTCAGGACCGCGGCCGCCGAACGGGGCGTGTCGCGGCGCGAGCTCTACGAGCGCGTCGTCGACAAGGGCTGAACGAGTTCGGGCACCTTCGGTGCGGCACTCGACCGCAAGCATCCGAGGCCGATCGGGATCGTCAGGCAGCCCGCCGCGCCACCGACAGCCCCGACGTCAGGCAGGGTTCTCACCGAGCTGCGTGCTCGCAGCTGCAACCGTACGACGGTCCGGCGTGCCGCCTATCGCCTACCGCCTGCGGCCGATGCGCTGCACCACGTACTCGCCGGCCTCGAGGTCGAGAGCCTCC
>DATECY010000032.1:0-10271 GCA_035286665.1 Acidimicrobiia bacterium | reverse complement strand
GGGCGGCTCGCTCGACGTCGCCAAGTGGGCGGCGACGGCGATCGGGGTTCCGTTCGTCTCGGTGGCCACCACCCTCACCCACGACGGGCTCGCCTCGCCGGTCGCCGTCCTCGAGGAGGACGGGTTCAAGGGGTCGTACGGCGTCCAACCCCCGATCGCGGTCGTCGTCGACCTCGACCTGGTGCGTTCTGCGCCGCCGAGCCACACGCGCTCGGGTGTCGGCGAGGCCGTGTCGAATCTGTCGGCGGTGGCCGATTGGGTTCTGGCGCGTGAACGCGTCGCCGAGCCCTACGACGGACTTGCCGCCGCCATGGCGATGACTGCGGCGCTCTCCGTCCTCAACGAGCAGCGGCCCGTCACCGATGACCTGTTTCTCGGCACACTCGCCGACGCCCTCGTCGTCAGCGGGCTGGCGATGACCGCCGCCGGCACCAGTCGGCCCTGCAGCGGCGCCTGCCATGAGATCAGCCACGCCATCGACCACTTGTTTCCCGGTACCGCCCTCCATGGCGAGCAAGTGGCCGTCGGCGCGCTCTTCGCCTCGTTCCTGCGCGGGGACGAGCGAACCCTGGAGATCGACGCCTGCTTCCGGCGCCACGGCGTTCCCCGCCTCCCCGCCGATCTCGGCATGGACGCCGCCGGGTTTGTCGCCGCGGTGGTGGCAGCCCCCGCGACCCGGCCGGGGCGGTACACGATCCTCGAGCACCTCGCCATGGACATCGCAACGATCACGGAGCAGGTGGATGCCTTCATCGAAACCTTCGATCGCTGAACTTCGGGCGGTGTGCCAGCCGCCGAGCGTCCTGGGACGGCGCAGTGACGAGCACTGGGCGGGCCGCCTCTACATGCGCGGCGTCTCGGTGCATGTCACCCGCGTGTTCCTCCGGTGGGGGCTCAGCGCCGACTCGGTCACCGTGCTCATGCTCTTCGTCGGCCTCTGCGGTGCAGGACTTCTCTTCGTTGCCGGGGTGTGGCCGGCGGTGGCTGCAGCCGTCGGGGTACAGGCCTACCTCCTGCTCGACTGCGCCGACGGTGAGGTGGCGAGGTGGCGGCACACCGAGAGTGCCCGGGGTGTCTACCTCGATCGGATCTCCCACTACCTCGTGGAGAGCCTACTGGTGGTCGGGTTGGGGTGGCGTGCCGGGGGCGCGGACCACGGCGTGTGGCTGTCGGTGGGACTGGTCGCTGCATTGGCCATCGTCCTGGGCAGGATCGAGACGGATCTGGTGGATGCCGCCCGCGCCAAGGCAGGCCTCGGGGCCATCGGTGACGCCGGTGCCGGGGTCCGTGTCCGGCCGATGCGGTGGGCCCGCCGGATGGTCGACTTCTTTCCGATCCATCGCATCACCGGAGCGGTGGAGGCGTCGGTGCTGATCACGATCGCCGCGGTCGTCGATCGAGCCCGCGGGAACCTCGACGGGAGCCGGGCGTTGGTGGTCGCGGTGGCATCGGTCGCCACGCTGGTCGCAGCCGGTCACCTCGTCTTCGTGCTGGTCTCGGACCGCTTTCGATGACCTCGGCGACGGTGGTCATCGTGACGATGGGTGATCGGCCCGAGCTGCTGGCGCGAGCGATCGAGTCGGTGCGGGCTCAGGACACATCCGCCGAACTGGTGGTGGTCGGCAACGGCTGCGTGCCGCTGGTGGCCGATGGGAAGGCCACGATCGTGTCCACCGCTGAGAACCTCGGCGTCGCCGGCGGACGAAACCGCGGGTGGCGAGCGGCCACCGGCACCGTCGTGTTCTTCCTCGACGACGATGCCCGGTACGCGTCGCCGAAGGTGATCGGCGAGGCGGTGCGGCGGTTCGAAGCGGATGGGGCGTTGTCGGTGGTGTCGATGCGGATCGTCGATGACGACGGACGGGTGATCGGCAAACACGTGCCGATGTTGCGCAAACGCGACACGCGAAGGGTCGTCGACGTGACGACGTTCCTCGGTGGAGCGTGTGCGGTCCGGCGGTCCACGCTCGAGGACCTCGGCGGGTTCCCCGAGGACTTCTTCTACGCCCTCGAGGAGACCGACCTCTCCTGGCGGGTGCTCGACCATGGCGGTCGCATCGGATACGCCGGGGACCTCGACGTGGTGCACCCCACCGTCCCGATGCATGCGCGCCGGGGAGCGCTGCGCAACACGGCTCGCAATCGGGTGGTGCTCGCACGGCGGCATCTTCCGTGGCTGCTCGTGCCGATCTATCTGCTGGTGCGGGCGACCCTCTCGCTGGGCAACGTGAGGAGGTGGGCAGACGTGGGCGCGCTCGTCGGCGGCTACCGGGCGGGGTTTGCGGCGCCGGTGGTCGACCGCCACCCGATCGCTTGGGCGACCGTGTGGCGGATGACCCGGTTGGGACGCCCGCCGATCGTCTGAGCGCCCTCCGAGGTCAGCGGCCGGCGTTGGCGACGGCAGCCATGATCCCCGCAGCCAGCACGGTCAGGGCGATGACGATCGCGACGATGGCCCGGGCCTTGACGTCGGACACGACGGCCCGTTTCGCCGGGATCGGGGTGGGGCGTGAGCGAGGAGTCGGAGCGTTTCTGGGCGGGGCCTTCGATGTTTCGAAGAGCGAGTTCTCGGCCGGCATGGTGTTCGCCGGGTCGTCGAACGTCACCGGCCGCATGAGGGCGGCCTCGTCGAGAGGGGCGACGAGGTCCTCGCGCGCCTCGCGGATCATCTCCTCGCTCGAGTGGAACTCCGGCGTGTCTTTCATGCTCGAACCGTACCTTGGCGCTCATCGTCGCGCTCGTCCGATCAGTGGCGCAGCGTAACCTGGCGCGATGGCCGATCTCGTCGCTCACATTCGAGCCGATGCCACCGCCTTGGCCGGCGCCGCCGCCTCGGCCCAGGACGCGAAGATCGTCCGCTACGACGGGTGGACCCAGCTCGACCTGCTCGTACACACGGGAAGCGTCCACCGCAGGACGCTCGAGGTGGTGCGGTCGCGTTCCCGCGAGCGGATGGGTCGAGTGTTCCCGCCCGACGAACGATGGGACACCGTCCTCCCGTGGTTCAGGGAGGGCGCGGCTCTCATGGCAGACGTCCTCGAGCACACCGATCCGAGGACGCCGGTGTGGGGATTTGGACCCGAGCCGTGTGTCGGGTCGTGGCGGATTCGCATGGCTTTGGAGACGACCGTCCATCGATGGGACGCCCAGCGGGCGGTGGGGATGCCGGACCCGATCAACCCGCTGCTGGCGGCGCGGGGCATCGAGGAATTCGGCATGCTGTGGGCGAGTTCGATTCCGCCGGGTGGCATCGACCGTGATCTCGGTCTCCGGGCGAGCGACACCGGCCGCACCTGGGTGCTCGCCGTCGTCGACGGGACGGTGCGGCTGGGTCCGGGTGATGCCGACGTCGCGATCACCGGCACCGCGTCCGACCTCTACCTCTGGCTGTTTGGAAGAGTCCCGACCGCGTCGCTTGCCGTCGCCGGCCAGGTGGCGGCGTGGGATCGGGCGATCCGAGCCGTTCCCGACGCCAGTCGATGAAGTCGGGGCTTCGATGGGTGCGCTGCCCGGTGGCCGGTCGCTGACGTCGGGACACGACCATGGCCGTCTTCCGAATCGTGCTCCTGGGTCTGACGGTCGCCGGGTTGTTCTGGGGACGGGCGGTCACTGTTCCGTGGCGCGATCGTCGACAGTCGGCCCCGTTCAGGAGTTGGCGGTTCCCGTCGTCCAATCGGCATACATGCCGGCGTACACCCCGTCGACCCCAAGGAGCTCATGATGGGTGCCGCGTTGGACGAGGCGACCCTGATCGAACACCAGGATCTCGTCGGCGGCTTCGGCGGTGGCGAGTCGGTGGGCGACGGTGATCGAGGTCCGTCCGCTGGTGAGGCGGGAGATGGCCCTTCGCAGCTGCACGTCGAGGGCGGGGTCGACCGCAGACGTGGCCTCGTCGAGGACGAGGAGGTCTGGGGTGGAAACCCAGGCGCGAACCAGGGCTACGAGCTGCTTCTCTCCCGCCGAGAGGTTCGAGCCACGCTCACCAACCGGGGTGTGGACACCGTCGGGGAGTTGGCTCACCCAGTCATCGAGTTCGAGCTCGATGAACGCCGTCTCCACCTGTTCATCTGACGCCTCGGGTCGCCCGTATCTGACGTTGTCGGCCACGGTGCCGGTGAACAGGAATCCCTCCTGGGGGACGAAGGCAACACGGGCACGGAGACTGGGGCGGGCGACGGCACGGAGATCGATGCCATCGATGCGGACCACCCCGCGGGATGGGTCGAGGAGGCGTACCAGGAGCTTGGCAAAGGTGGTCTTGCCGGACCCGGTCTCCCCGACCACGGCCACCCGACGGCCGGGCGACACCGCCGCGGTGACGTCGGACAGCACCTCGGGTCCGGTCGGGTAGGCGAACCCGACGTTCTCGAAGGAGACGGCGAGGGGACCTCCGGGTAAGTCCACGGGATCGTCCGCCTCGGGGATTTCGATGGGTGCGTCGAGGGTGTCCACGATTCGGCGCAGGCCGGAGGCGGCGCTCTGGGCGAAGTCGAGGATCTCCACGAGGCTCTGCACTGGGGCGATGAGCAGGTTGACGAGGAATAGGAACGCCAACAGCACGCCGGCGGTGACACCTCGTTGGGGTCCCATCACGAGTCCGACAGAGATGACGACGGCAGTGAGCGCCGCGGCGAACAACTCGGCGGTCGAGAAGAGCACGTTGCCGAAGTGGGCGGCACGGAACTCGGCCCGGAAGCGCGCCTCGAGCGTGTCGGACACCTTGGTCATGGTGACCGCCTCGGCACCATGGGCGCGCACCTCGGGGAGGGCGTTGATCGCCTCGCTCATGACCGCCAGGCTGTCGGCGACCTTCTCCCGAACCCGGTCGTACCGCCGCCGCAGGATCTTCTGGAACCACAGGAGGCTCGCCGCGTAGAGGATCACACCGATCGCCACGATGAGGGCGAGCCGCCACTCGTAGGCCGCCATCACACCGAGCGCGGCGACCACCTGCGTGCCGTTGACCAGGAACATCACTCCACCCCACTCCAGGAACTCCTGAAGGGTGGCCAGGTCCGAGGTGACCCGTGACACCAACGCGCCGCGGCGCTCGGTCTGCACGTGGAGCACCGATCGGCGCAGGAGGTGGGAAAACACCGATACCCGCAACTGGGACAGCCCGGTCGCCGCCTGGCGCACCAGTCGAACGAGGCCGATCCGCGTCATGACGCCGCCGACGATTACGACGACGAGACCGATGCCGACGGCGATGCCGACGCTGCGCGTGTCCACGACGTCGGTGGACGACAGGTACTTGTCGAGCGTCTGCTGGACGATCACCGGGATGAGGATCTGGACACCCGTCCCGCCCAGGTTGAGCAGCAGGATCAACCAGAGTCGGCGGACGATGATCGGGGCCTCGACGACGGCGCGCCTGATCGCGGCGATCGTCGAGAGCGAGACCGCTTCGGTGGTCATGACTTCTCCGCCGCTCTGGCGGCCGCCTCGTTCTCGTAGGCCTGAACCAGTCGGGCGTAGCCCGGATGGTGTGAGGACAACTCGACGTGACTGCCCTGGGCGACCACCCGGCCCTCGTCGACGAAGATCACCTCGTCGGCGAGCCTGATCGACGACGGACGGTAGGCGACGATCACGATGGTGGACGGCAACTCGGCCGACCGGAGTCGGCGGAGGATCTCTGCCTCCACAGACGGATCGACCGCCGAGGTGGCGTCGTCCATGATCAGCACCCTCGGGCGCCGCACCAGGGCGCGGGCCAAGGCGACGCGCTGGCGTTGACCCCCCGACAGCGAAGCACCTCGCTCGCCGATGCGGGTGGCGTAGCCCTCGGGGAGGGCTTCGATGAAGTCATGGGCCCCGGCGAGCCGAGCGGCCTCGACGATGCGTTCGGGTGGGATCGTGCGTCCCATCGTGATGTTGCCCTCGGCGGTGTCGTCGAAGAGGAAGGCCGTCTGGGCGACGTAGGCGATCTCCCGCGACAACTCGGTGCGAGCGAAGGACTTCAGATCGCGCCCTTCGAGATGGATCCGCCCGGTGTGCGGGTCCCAGAGACGCGCCAGCAGGACGGTGAGTGTGGTCTTGCCCGACCCGGTCGGGCCCACCACGGCGACGGTGCGTCCCGCGGGAATGTCGATGACGACGTCGGTGAGCACGTCCTCGTTGGTCTCGTAGCCGAAACCGACCGCATTGGAATCCAGGGGCGCTGCTCCGGCATCGGGGAGAGCAACTCCCTCGCCGTAGACGACCATCTCGTCGGCGGAGAGCACCGCCGCGACCCGGTTCCATGCCGGGATCGCCGCGGCGAGGTCGAACAGCACGAAGGCGATCAACTGGATAGGGAACGCCAGCAGCGAGAGCAGGTAGAGCGCGGTCACGATGTCGCCGGGGGAGATGGCCCCGGCCTGCACCCTCAGTGCCCCGACGAACAACAGGACGAGGCTGATGGCCGGCAGCAACACCATGATGATCGTCCGGTAGGTCTCCCAGCGAACGCCGACGTAGATGTTGCGGTCGCGCAGCTCGTCGGAGGCGACCCTGAGGCGCTCGGTCTCGTAGTCCTCCCGGCCGAGGGCCTTGATGGTCAGGGCGCCATCGAAGCTCTCATGGGCGACTCCGGCGACGACGCCCAACTGGGTCTGGATGCCCTCCCATGACGGGTACAGGGTGATCGCGGAGAGCACCTCGACCCACACCACGACGGTCATGCCGATGAGGGCGGCGAGACCCAGCCAGAGGTCTATGAGGGCGAGGAGCACCACGGTGCCGATCACGAGGAGCGACACGCCGGTCGAGTAGGGAAGCGGAGCCAGCGCGCCGGTGCTGCGCTGGGTGTCGTTGTCGGCGACCGAGAGCAGGTTGCCGATCGACTGACGGGCGAACCAGCTCAGCTCCAGGTCGAGCTGGTGGCCGACCAGTTGGCGCCTGAGGATCTGTTGATTGCGGAACTGCAGCCAGCCGGCGGAGGTGCGACGCAGGATGATTGCCGCCGCCTTCCACACCGACACCCCGAGCACGGCTGCCGCCACCGGCACCACCTTGGAAGAGCCGGGCGCCCCGTCGCGGAGCACCGGCAGGATCGCGGTGTCGGTGACCCAGCCGATCACCGCCGAAGAGGCGATGATGGCGCCGGCGAAGAAGGCGGCTCCGGTGACCGCGAGCGCGAAGGCCCACGGTTGGGCCTTGATGAATCGGGCGACGATGCGGAGGCCACCGCCCACCACTTCGCGTGCGGTGACCGGCCTCTGTTCGGAGGTCACGAGGCTGCAGATTAGAAGGCGTGCGAGTGGCCATCCGACGAGGATCTGGAAGGTGTCGACATGGTGGGGACGGGCCACGGATAAGTGCCGACGGTCGAGGGTGGCGGCCTGGGTGATCCCGAGCCGAGGATGGGACCCTTCAGTCGTCTCGTTCGTCGAGCACGGCGCCGAGCACCTCGACCTCGATCAGATCCTTTGGTCTGCCTGCGGCCCGTTTCATCCGAATCAGGTCCTCGAGATCGGTGACTTTGACGGTCACGTCGCCGATCTTCATTGCCGACGCGGTGGCGACGAGGTCGCCATAGCCATCGGTCCCCGCCGGATGCGCCAGCAGGTCGAGGTTCCCGGCATCGGTGACCAGCGTGAACGAGTCGGCGGCCTGGAGGGCATCGGTGGTTGGTCGCCACCCCACCTCCTCGTCGACTCCTCGAAGGCGGGCGTCGATCGCGCTGAGCGCGACCGAGAGCGCAGCCAGGTTGTCGCCGGTGGTGTCGTGGCAGACATCGAGGTCGTTGGTGACGGCGGGGGAACCCCAGACCCGCCCGGCAAGCCCGCCGATCATCACAAAGCGGACCCCGTGTTCGGTGAGGACTCGGAGCGCTCGGATCGGGTCGAATGGCGCCAGGCTCATCGGATGGCCTCGAGGTTCCTCGCCTCCTCGGCCGCACTCTCGAGACGCTGGGTGGGAGTGAGGCGAAGCAGCTCTCTGATGGCGGTCCGGTCGATACCGCGGCCCGGCCGAGCGTCGATGGTGAGGCGTGCGTTGCACTCGGCGAGCAGCCGGTCCACGGTGTCGACGCGAGGCGATACCGCCCCGGATTCGATGCGGGCGACCGTCGCCTGGGGAACGCCGGCACGCGCTGCCAACTGCCGTTGCGTCAGACCGGCACGGCGGCGTGAGTAACGAACGAGTCGAGCGGTACCGGACATCTGATAGCACAAATGATATCACGCGTCCTCGCCTTGGGGAGCGGGCCCTTCGAACCCGAAACCGGAGTCTCAGACTCCAGTGGCATGGCACTGGCGGAGGCAGGCGCGTTCTCATCCGCTGTCGAACCTGAGCTGCAGTTTCACAACGAATCAGGTTGACCTTATATAGGTTCCGTCTTATATTCTTCTTGTGTGGGAGGTCGAGTACACCGACGAGTTTGAGGAGTGGTGGAGTCAGCTCTCCCAGGAACAGCAGGAGGCTCTACACGACCGAGTGACTCTGCTCGCTGAGAACGGCCCCAGCTTGAAGCGCCCGGTAGTTGGCGAGATCAAGACTTCTCGCCACACGAACCTGAAGGAACTGATTGTGTCCGCCGCCGGAGCTCTAAGGGTTCTGTTCGCTTTCGATCCGAGACGCCACGCGATTCTCTTGCTCGGAGGCGACAAGAGCGGAAACTGGGACGCCTGGTATGCCACGGCAGTCCCACAGGCCGATGCGCTGTACGACGAGCACCTGCAGGAGTTGCGCGACGAGGGTTTGCTCGACCAGTGATGTCGGCTAGCGACGAGAGGAGAAATCTGATGCCATCCGCCAAGAGCTATAGGAAGCTGGGGGCTGCTGTTGAGGCTCGTCCCGGTGCTGATGAGCGGCTCGAACGTCTTCGTAGAGACACGCTGGCTGAGATCGGGCTCTACGAGTTGCGCCGCACGCTTGATCGATCGCAGGCGGAGGTGGCTGCGCTTCTCGAGGTCAGCCAGTCTGCGATCTCACAACTGGAACACTCCACGGACCTCCGAATCTCAACGCTCAGAGCCTATCTCGAGAAGCTCGGAGCCACGCTCCGAGTCGAGGCTGTCTTTGAGGTAGACGAAGACGAGTGGTCGGTCCCTCTCAGGATTGGCGAGGCGGGGACTGCGGCCTAGGTCCAGCACTCACGACTAGGGAGTGCCTCAGGTGACATTTGCGCACGCTGCCTGAGGGGAGTGTTGCTACCGACGGCTGCCCGCCTGCGTCGACTGCCCGCCTGGGTCGGCCCTTGACCGGCTGTTCCGGGAGCGTGCACAGCGCTTCGGTACCGCCCAGAATGCCGGTGTGGTCCCTGAGACGCGCTACGCGAGAAGCTTGGATGGCGTTCACATCGCCTACCAGGTGATCGGCGATGCCGATCTGGACCTGGTGCTGTCGCCCGGCTTCGTGTCTCACGTGGAGCACTCATGGGAAGATCCATCCATGGCCCGGTTCCTGCGGCGGCTGGCCTCGTTCACCCGCCTGATCGTTTTCGATAAGCGAGGGACGGGTCTTTCGGATCGCACCCCCGACGGTCGGCCTGGGTTGCTCGAGGACCGAGTCAATGACATCGCCGCCGTTATGGACGCGGTGGGATCGGAGCGGGCCACGATCATGGGCGTCTCGGAGACCGGACCCGTGGCCCTCCTGTTCGCCGCTACCCATCCCGAGAGAACGAGAGCGGTCGTAGCCTACGGCACCTTCAGTGGGAAGGGCGACACTGGTCCGACCTACCCATGGGCGCCGACGCCAGGCGATCGGGAGTGGCTCGACCACATCGAGCGAAACTGGGGCCGCGGCGCGTTGTTCCTGGAAAACTTCGTGCCGTCGCTCGTGGGCGACAGGCGCTACGTGGAGTGGTTCGCCAAACTCGAGCGACTTGCCGCGAGCCCCGGCGCCGCGGTGGCCCTGGCTCGGATGGTCAAGCAGATCGACGTCCGCGACATCCTCCCCACCATCCGTGTCCCCACGCTCGTTCTGCATCGGCGAGACGATCAGGCAGTTCCGCTCAAAGAAGGCCAGTACATCGCCGATCACGTGCCCGGGGCGAAGTTCATCGCGCTTCCGGGCGCGGACCACTGGCCATGGATCGGAGATCAGCGGGCCGTCGAAGAGATCCAGGAGTTCCTCACCGGGATGCGCGATAGCGCCGAGCCGGAGCGCGTCCTGGCAACGGTGATGTTCGTCGACATCGTCGACTCCACGAAGCGAGCTGCGGAGATCGGCGACCGGCGATGGGCGGACCTGCTCGAGAGTTTCTACGCCGTCGTCCGGAGCGAGCTCGTTCGGTACCGAGGACGAGAGATCGATACGGCGGGGGACGGGTTCTTCGTGAC
>DATECY010000031.1:0-2554 GCA_035286665.1 Acidimicrobiia bacterium | reverse complement strand
TCGTTGACGTTCTCCTCGGTGATCCACGGGACGCCCGGCGTATCGGCGTCAGCTGCCGCGACGCCGGGGACGTCGTTCCAGGCAACGACTGCGACCTTCAGACCGGCCACCTCGATGTAGGCCGGTTCGATGGCCTCGTCGAGGTTCATCCCCAGCCCTGTCCGCGGGATGCCGTACGCGTCCAGCAGCTCGAGCGTCGAACGGATGCCCTCGACCCCGCGGTCGCTCATGTGATTGGCGGCGAGGTAGACGGCGTCGAGGCCCAGCGTATCCCGCCACAGCGGGAGCACATCCTCGGGGACGGCGAAGACGAGCGCGAAGCCACGGTTCGGCTCCCAATCTTCGGTTGGCACGATCGGGCACTCGTGGTCGGCGATCGCGACATCGGATCGCCTGAGGATGCTCGGCGTGACGCCGTCATTGCCGGTGTCGATCGGCTGCACGGTGTAATACGGGCCCTCGTCGGGAGGATCGACGACCGCGCCACCCTGGTACTCGGCGGTCCCGCCGTTGAAGACCCAATCCCAGCCCTTGCCCAGCACGACCGCCTCGTAAGCGGCGTCTCGATCCGCGCACAGGCTCCCGATCGACGTCATGTTCCAGACCTTCGATGGGTCGTACGCGGTCCAGGCCGGATCGAGCTTGGGGTCGCCGGGCGTCGCTGAGCCGATAACCGGGTAGGGCATGGCGCGGGCCTCCGGATCGCCGAACAGGTCCGGTCCAAAGAGCCCAAACGGCCCGTCGCCGGCTATCGCGAGGACCTTGGTTGCCGGCTCCACCAGTCCGGGTGGCAAGAGGGCGACGCGCGTCTGGTCGGTCTCGAGTGACGCCGCGATCTCGTCGGCGGCGACACACGGCATGGTCGGGTTGAGCGTCGGCCGCTCGACCTGCACGCCGCAGGGCACCACCAGCTCTTCGTGGCTGTTGAGCGTGATGAGCTCGTGGAGCGTGATCGTGGCCTTGAGGTTCGTGATGCCGGTCACGACTGCGAGCGGGAAGGGAACGGGCGGGGTCGGTGTGGGAGCGACGGTCGGTGATGGCACCGGTGTCGGTGTGACGCTGGGTGAGGGCACGGGCGTGGGACTCACCGTGCCGCATCCGGCGAGGAGCGCCACGGCGACAACGACGACGGCGCGTCGGAACGTCGCTCGCGTGTTCACGGCGCTATCGTAGATGCCCAAGTGGCGATGGATCTGCCCGACGACGCGTGTGTTTCCCAGCGCCGACCCGCGAGCCGTCTGCGCGCCGACGGTCGCAGGGTCTCGCCCTCCATGCGCTCGCGGGCGCTCGCCGCTCTCGTCCTCGGCTCGGCGCTCCTCGCTGTTCCGCTCACCGCTCCCTCCCCCGTCGATGCGGTCGGGCCGCTCCCGGAATGTCGCCTCGCCGACATCCTGACGGTGCCGCGGGACTACGACAACTGGAGCATCACGCTGGTGGACTGGCTCCTTTCCGTCGGGGAGGACTACGTGCCACCCGATCTGGTGCCGGTGAGCGACGCAGGCATCACCGGTCCCGGGCTCATCCGCGCGGTGGCCATCGCCGATCTCGCCGCCATGACCGAGGCCGCGGCCGCGGCCGGCACGCCGATCGCCGTCAATAGTCCCTACCGGAGCTACCAAGAGCAGGTCGCCAGCTTCAACGGGTGGGTCGGCGTCGATGGGTACGACATCGCGAGCACCTACTCGCAGCGACCCGGCCACTCGGAGCATCAGCTCGGCCTGACGATCGACTTCATGACGAAAGGGGGCGGCAGCGCGCTCCAGGGGGACTGGGCGACGACCCCGTCAGGCGCCTGGATGGCCGAGCATGCCTGGGAGTTCGGGTGGCTGATGAGCTATCCGAAGGGTGCCGGAGGTTCGTATGAATGGTCGGACGCGTCCTGCTTCCACTACGAGCCGTGGCACTACCGGTACCTCGGGCGTGAGATCGCCGCGGCGGTGCACGAGTCGGGACTGACCATCCGGGAGTACCTGTGGACGCACTTCACGATGGTCGATCCAACCACCGGTCTGCCGATTCCGACCGCGACGCCGACCCCGTCGCCCACCCCGACCCCGTCGCCCCGGGTGAGCCCGACCGCTTCGCCTTCCGCGACCCCGAGCCACACGCCGATGTCGCCCAGCCCCGCCGGTGGGACTCCGTCTCCAGCCGGTGGGTGGTTGGGGCTCGATCCGCCGGTCGCCGCCGCCGTCTTCGTCCTCATCGGCCTCATGGTCCTGACGCCGATCGCCCTGGCTGCTCGACGCGGCCTTATCCGGCGGTAGTCCCCAGGGCCGGTGTCGGGCCTACGGTGGCATGTAGCACGCTCAAGAGGGGGTAGCCGTCCGCGAACCCCCCCTAGGTGACCTCGACCGGCAGATCGAACCATATCTCGGTGCGGCCGTTGGCAGAGGACGCGCCGACGGCGCCGCCCTGCGCCGCCACGATCTGGCGCACGATGGCGAGACCGATCCCGCTGCCACCGCTGGTGCGGGCGCGCGAGGGGTCCACCCGATACAGGCGCTCCCAGATGAGTGGCAGCTCGTCGGCGGGGATCTCCGCGCCGGAGTTGGCC
>DATECY010000030.1:0-16552 GCA_035286665.1 Acidimicrobiia bacterium | reverse complement strand
GTTGGGGCTGGGGACCCCAACCGCACCGCGATGAGGCCTCCGGCCCAAGAGCCATCAGCTCACAGGGCGCGCCGCTAGGCGCGGACTCCGCGGTTGGGGCTGGGGACCCCAACCGCACCGCGATGAGGCCTCCGGCCCAAGAGCCATCAGCATTGCGCAAGAGCGCCCGCCTATGGGCGGACGCTCTCAGAACTCAAGACTCGAAACTCAGGACTCACGAAGCCCGACGAGTGGCGGCCACCTGGCGATCGCGGCGCACCCGGCGCCGTTCACGTTCGGACATGCCACCCCAGATGCCGAACTTCTCGCCGGTCACGATCGCGAACTCCAGGCACTCGGCGCGGACGTGACATTCCCGGCAGATCGCCTTGGCGGACCGGGTCGATGCCCCCCGCTCGGGGAAGAACAGGTCGGCGTTGGCACCCTTGCAGTTGGCGTCGTCCTGCCAGGCGAGGTTGTCCCCTGTCTCGAGTGCTCTCCTCAATTCTTCCAGCATGTGACACCTGCAATCCATGTGAATTACACGCGAGTCATTATTGCGCGCGGAGCGCGCGCAGTCAAAGGGTTGTCGCGTAAAGAGATCGCGTTGGTAGGGAGAACTTTGGGGACAACTTGCGCGCGGAGCGCGCGCAGCGGAGCGGCAGCGTGCAGCATGCAGTGAAGAGAGAACGGCGAAACCTGATGTGGAACAGGAGACGGTGGTTCGCGCCTGCACGCTGCCTGCTGCAGACTGCATGCTCGCCCTGGCGCTTACCGCCGCGCCGCCATCGCCGGGTTCTTCCACTTCGCCTTGATGTAATCCCGGTTCATCACCGCGATGAAGTCGAGCGAGATCGACTTGGGACAGGCGGCCTCGCACTCGCCGACGTTGGTGCACGACCCGAAGAAACGCTCCATCTCGTCGACCATGGCGGCCACGCGGGACCAACGCTCGGGCTGTCCCTGGGGAAGCAGGTTCAGGTGCGAGACTTTGGCGGCCGTGAACAGCTGGGCGGCGTGATTCGGGCAGGCGGCGACGCAGGCACCACACCCGATGCACACCGCTGCGTCCATGGCGGTCTCGGCGACGTCCTTGGGAATCGGGGTGAGGTTGGCGTCGGGGGCACCGCCGACATCGGCACCGATGTAGCCGCCAGCCTCGATGATGCGGTCGAGGGCCGACCGATCGACGACGAGGTCCTTGATGATCGGGAACCCGGCGGCACGCCACGGTTCGATCACGATCACGTCGCCATCGGAGAACTTGCGCATGTGGAGCTGACAGGTGGCGGTCCCCCTTTGTGGCCCATGGGGTTGCCCGTCGATCATCATCCCGCACGACCCGCAAATCCCCTCACGACAGTCGTGCTCGAAGGCAATGGGCTCCCGGCCCTCCAGGGTCAGTCGGTCGTTGACGACGTCGAGCATCTCGAGGAACGAGGCATCCCTGGAGATCCCCGTCGCCGGGTACTCCTCGAAGTCTCCCACGGCCTCGGGACCAGGCTGCCTCCACACGCGAAGCGTCAGGTCCATTACTTGTAGCTCCTCGTCTTCAGCGCCACGTCTTCGAACACGAGAGGCTCCTTGGTGAGGGTCGGCTCGACGTCGAGGCCGTTCCAACCCCAGGCCGACACGAAGGCGAAGTCCTCGTCGTTGCGCAGCGCCTCGCCCTCGGGGGTCTGGTGCTCGGTTCGGAAGTGCCCGCCACACGATTCCTCACGCTGCAAGGCATCGCGGCACATCAACTCGGCGAGCTCGAAGAAGTCGGCCACCCGGCCTGCCTTCTCCAACGATTGGTTGAGCGTGTCGGCCCCACCGAGAATCTTGACGTCTGCGTAGAACTCCTCGCGCAACGCCGGGATCTCGCCGAGCGCCGTCTGGAGCCCCTCGGCGCTTCGGGTCATGCCACAGTCGTCCCAGACGATCTTGCCCAATTCGCGATGGAACCAGTCGACCGTTCGGGTGCCGTCGGCTTCGAGCAGGCGACGCGACCTCGACTCCACTTCGGCACGGGCCTCGGCGAAGGCCGCATGGTCGGGTGACGGTGCCGGCTTGCCGAGCATCCCCGCAAGGTAACCGGCGATGGTCGCAGGGAGGACGAAGTACCCATCGGCAAGCCCCTGCATCAGCGCGCTGGCACCGAGGCGATTGGCACCGTGGTCGGAGAAGTTGGCCTCGCCGATCGCATACAACCCGGGCACCGTGGTCATCAGGTCGTAGTCCACCCACAAGCCGCCCATCGTGTAGTGGGGGGCGGGATAGATCCGCATGGGGCGGGCGTAGGGGTCCTCACCGGTGATCCGTTCGTACATCTCGAAGAGGTTGCCGTAGCGCTCCTCGATGGCGGGGCGGCCGAGGCGGGCGATGGCGTCCGCGAAGTCGAGAAACACCCCGTTGTGGAGGGGGCCGACCCCATGCCCCTCGTCCACGACCTTCTTGGCGGCGCGGGACGCCACGTCGCGGGGAACGAGATTGCCGAACGCGGGATAGCGCCGCTCGAGGAAGTAGTCGCGCTGCGCCACGGGGATCTCCGACCCCATCCGCGAGTCGCCGATCTCCCCCGGCACCCAGATCCGGCCGTCGTTGCGCAGCGACTCCGACATGAGCGTGAGCTTCGACTGGAACTCGTCACTTTGGGGAATGCACGTCGGGTGGATCTGGGTGAAGCATGGGTTGGCGAAAAGGGCCCCTTTGCGATGTGCCCGCCAGATCGCGGTGACGTTGCATGCCTTGGCGTTCGTCGACAGGAAGTAGACATTGCTGTACCCGCCGGTCGCCAGCACCACGGCGTGGGCGGAATGGGTGCTCACCTCGCCGGTGACGAGATCGCGGACCACGATCCCGGCAGCCTTGCCGTCGATGACCACCACGTCCAGCATCTCGCTGCGGGTGTGCGCTTGGACCGTCCCCGCCTTGATCTGCCTGGCGAGCGCCTGGTAGGCCCCGAGCAGCAACTGCTGGCCGGTCTGCCCGCGGGCGTAGAAGGTGCGCTCCACCTGCACGCCCCCGAACGAGCGGTTGGCGAGGAGGCCGCCGTATTCGCGGGCGAAGGGGACACCCTGGGCGGTGGCCTGGTCGATGATCTCGTTGCTCAATTCGGCGAGGCGATAGACGTTGGCTTCGCGCGACCGGTAATCCCCACCCTTGACGGTGTCGTAGAAGAGCCGCTGGACGCTGTCTCCGTCGTTGCGGTAGTTCTTGGCGGCATTGATCCCGCCCTGTGCTGAGATGCTGTGGGCGCGCCGCGTGCTGTCGTGATAGGTGAACACCTTGACCCGGTAACCCAGCTCGCCGAGCGTCGCGGCAGCACCGGCGCCGGCAAGCCCGGACCCGACGACGATCACGTCGAACCTGCGCCGATGGGGCGGAGCCACCAGCGGCATGTCGAACCGGTGGTTGTCCCACTTGTCCGAGATCGGGCCGGCGGGGATCTTGGCATCGAGTTGCACGGTCACCTCCGTCAGATCGAGAGCCAGCCGGCCTGGACGGCGATGGGGAACGAGAGATTGCCGACGACGATGAACGCGGTACAGGCGTACGCGAGGTACCTGCGCCACTTGTTGAACCTGGGGTGGCTCCATCCAAGGCTCTGAAAGAGGCTCCAGACCCCGTGGAAGAGGTGGAACCCGAGCGCGACGTTGGCGACCCCGTACAGCACCGCCACGGGCACCCGTTGCAGGCTGAGGATGAGGTTGTCGTACACCTCGCCGCGGACGAACTGCCCCGTCGCCGCCGGACCGACCCCCCAGGTGAGGTCGGCGAGGTGAAAGGCCAGGAACAGCAGGACGATCGTGCCGGTCCATCGCATGGTGCGCGAGGCGTACGAGGCGACCGCATAGTCGCGTTCCCGATACTTGCCGCCCCGCGCCTTCCAGTTGACGTAGGTGAGCGAATACCCCGCATGGACGTGGAGAGCAAACGCCGCGATGAGTCCGCCGCGCAGCAACCACAGGATGCTGGTCCGGGGTGCCAGGTGGCCGCCGAGGTCACGCAGGGCTTCGCCGTACTGGTTGATCTCCGCCGGGCCGAGGTACACCTTCAGGTTGCCGATGAGATGGGCGATGAGGTAGCCGACGAGGGCGATCCCGGTCACCGCCATCACCCACTTCTTCCCGACCGCCGATCGGTAGAAGTCGACCGGCCAGGGCGTGGTCTTGGCCTTCTGCTGTTCTGTCGTCGTCACGAGTGGAGTGCCTCCCGGAGCCCACCGGACATTCTCGCGCACCCGCCGACGAGGGTCGATTCCATGAGGCGTCCGAACATGAGGGTTCGCCTCACCCCGTCACCACGAAGGTGACGGTGAACGTCGCCTCGGGCGGCACGCTCTCGAATGGGCGAAGGTAGGCGAGCTCGAGAGTGGTCGTCCCGGGGCCGATTGCATCGAAGGCGAGGGTCATCGTCCCCCCGGCGCCGACCAGGGTGCTGTCGGCGCGAAAGGACGGGTCGCCCTCGATGGAGAGTATCGCCTCGTCGATGGAGGCGACCTGCCAGGTGTACCCGGTGGTCGGGTTTCCGGCGAGGGAGATCTCCACGCGGTCACCGACGGTGAGCGACAGGCTCGTGCCGTCGGCAGACGCGTCGAGCTCAATGCCTCCTGCTGAGCTTGCACATGCTGACATCACCAGTACCAGCACGATCACAGAACGGTACATGGCACGCCGCCTTTCTTGGGAACCGTGGGTCTATCACACCTGCTGCCGCACCCCCCGACCAGGGGCGAACGGCAAGACACCGAGGCCGAGAGGCCGGATCGGCGAGGATCCGGACGCCTTACGAGTCCCCAGCCGTGCGAAACGCTCCAACACACCGATACGCTCCAGTCCATGCGCACACCGCCCCGCGTCATGCCGGCGCTGATCACTCCGTTCGGCCTGGAGGGACGCCTCGACCTCGCGGCCCACCACGACAACGTCGGAAGGCTCTGGGAGCGGGGGGTTGCCGGCCTTGCCATCGGAGGCTCCAACGGCGAGGGCCCGTATCTCGAGGCCGGGGAGCGTCACGCTCTCGCCGCGGTGGCCAGGCGTGCCGCCCCCGAGGCGTTCATCCTGGTGGGAATCGCCGCCGAAAGCCTTCGCGCAGCCATCGAGATGGCGGCCGAGGCAGGGCGGGCGGGAGCCGATGCGCTGCTGGTGATGACTCCGACCACCCTGGTACGCCACCGGCCCGATCTCCTCGAGGCCTACTACCGGGATCTCGCCGGCCAGGCCGAGCTGCCCATCTTCTTGTACTCTGTCCCCAAGGTCACTGCGGTCGAATTGTCCCTGGACGCCGCCGTTCGGCTGTCCCAGGTCCCCGGGATCGTCGGGATGAAGGATTCGGGTGGCGACGCGGTCAAGATCGCCACCCTGGCGTCGCAGGCGAAGCGCGGTTTCTACGCCTTCGCCGGTTCCTCGGCCGCCATCTCCCCCTCGATGGCCACCGGACCGGTGTACGGCGCCCTCACCGCCTCGGTGAATTACGCCCCGGAGCTCGTCGCTGCCCTCGTCGCCGCCGCCGGTAGTGATGTCACTCAGGGTCTCCACGATCGCCTCGTCAGGCTCAGCGGGGCGATCGAGCAGCACGGGGTCACCGCCGTCAAGTACGCCGCAGAGCGGACCGGGCTGAGCGGCGGCTGGCCCCGGCTCCCCCTGCGACCCGCCACCGCGGAGGTTCGGGCAGCGGTGGACGCCGCCATCGCCGAGGCCGGTGTTCCCACCCGCTGAGGCGACCGAAAGAGGCCGTCGCGGGATTGCTAATCTCGGTGAGCGACCCAGAAAGGAGCCTCAGTTGGCCAAATTCCTGACCCACGATTGGCTACAGGCCCTCAACGACACGGTGAACAAGCACGAAGGTTTCCGCAAAGCAATTGCCACGGTCGACCTCACGCTCCAGTTCGAGGTGCCCGACGCGCCGGACGGGACCGAAGGCCGCTACTTCCTCGCCATCAAGGACGGAGCACTCGTCGCCGGACCCGGTGATGCCACCGCCCCCGACGCGACGATCACCAACTCGTACGAGACGGCGACCGCCATCAGCAAGGGCACGATGAACACCCAGATGGCGTTCATGACCGGCAAGATGAAGGTGGCCGGAAACATGGCCAAGATCATGATGAACCAGGCCGTGTTCAACAGTTTCGCCGATGCCGCATCCGGAGTCGCCGTCGAGTACTGAGGCAGTTGTTCGAGCCGCGACCCTCGGGCCGCAGAAACACCTGAAACGAGAGGGGGCGCCCTCCGGGGCACCCCCTCTCGTGTGGTCGCAACGACCTGATCAGCTGTTGATGGTGTCCTTGAGCGCCTTGGCGACCTTGAAGGTCGCCGCCTTGCTCGCCCTGATCTGAACGGCCTCACCGGTGCGAGGGTTCCGACCCATCCGCGCCGGCCGTTGCTTCACTTCGAAGTTGCCGAAACCTGCGATCTGGACCTTCTCACCCTTGGCGAGTGCAGCCGTGATCGCACCGATGACGGCTTCGACCGCAGCCGATCCCATCGCCTTCGAGCCGCCGAACGACGTACCTACGGCGTCTCCGAGCTCCTTCTTGTTCATCTTCCGCTCCTCCTTAAAGAGGGAATCACAATCATGTGACTCTAGTCCCAGTCTACGACACCACGCCATCTTGTCTCATGGAAACTCAACGGAAACGGGGATTTTCGCGTCCGGGAACAGGCCTCCGACGGGAGGTGTAGAGTGCCGCAGCACTCGGTGGGAGGCCTTGGTGTCCGCGTTGCTGAAGAACCGCCCGTATCTGTTGACAATGCTCGGACTTGCACTGATGGGGCAGTCGGTCCTCTGGGAGTACGTCCGCATGGATCCCACGTACCGATTCGTCGTCGAGCCGTGGTCGATCCGTGGCTTCACGACCACCCAGGGTCGAGTCATCCTCTTTGCTGCCGTGTGGCTCGGACTCGTCACCACGTTGATGGTGCTCGGCAAGATCAAGGAAACCGTCGTCAACAGCGTGGTCGTCGTGACTCTCACATCCCTGGTGCCCGTGGGCGCCGCCGTCGCCACCAGTGCCAAGCCCCTGGCGCTCGGAGGAATGGGTGTTGTGCTCATGGCTCTGTTGGCAACGGTCGTCATCAACGTCGTCGTGGCTCGATTCTGGCTCTCGAACCGGGTGAAGGGCGCGGCCAGGTTCGGGGTCAGATTCGTGATGTGGGTCGGAGGCCTTCTCATCCTCATCCTGGCAGTGCTCGGACCGATATTCGGATCGCGCTCCGCACCGGCCTGGGTCGTGTTCGCCATCGTCTTCGGGTTGATGGCCGTCCTCGCCATCACCAGACCTCCCGAGCGGCTCGCCGTGTGGCGAATGCTCATCAACGGCGTGGCCGCCCTCTGGCTGATGTCCATCACGATGGCAGCATCGCTGCGGTGGGATCTCCTCAATCAGCAATTGGCCAACATGGGCGTCAGTTCCGAGATCGGCGACGCCGGAATCACCTCGGGCATCCTGATGTGCTGGATCGGTGGCTTGCTCGCCTTCATGGGCAGCGTCAGCCTGTGGGCGAAACGCCGCGACCTGATCGCAGCGCGAGATCGCGCCCGCCATCAGCAGGAAGCCGCCCGCGAGTCGCAGCAGCAACTCGCCGAAGCAACCGTGTAGCGGGCAGCACCCACGCGTTCTTGCCTCCACCGTTCTGACGGGGGAGGCGCGAAGCGGCACAGCCGCTGAGCGGAGGGGGCACCAGCCCCGCACCGAGTACCACCCGCCACCGCCGACGCGACCACGCCCGGCCGCATCCAACGGGACCAGCGCCGACGCCTTCTTGCAATTGCCAATCGCCAATCGTCGCCGAGCGCAGCGAGGCCCCTTACATCTCCAGCTGATGCAGCTCGCCGACCTTCTCCTTCACCGCGGCGGCGGCGGCACGAAGGGCCGTCAGCTCGTCGTCGGTGATCGGCAGCTCGACGATCTCGATGACGCCACCGGCGCCGATGCGAGCCGGCACACCCAGGTACACGTCGGATACGCCGTACTCGCCACCGGTCCAGGCGCACACCGGCATCACCTCACCGGTGTCCCCGAGCACCGCCTTCACCATCTTGGCGGCGGCGGATGATGGGGCGTAGTAGGCCGACCCGGTCTTGAGCAGGGCGACCACTTCCGCACCGCCGTCACGGGTCCGGGTGACAAGCTCGTCGATGGTGGCCGCGTCCAAGACCTCGGTGAGCGGCTTGCCCCCGACCCGGCACTGGGACGGGATCGGCACCATCGTCTCGCCGTGGCTTCCCAGTGTCAGCGCCACGACCTCGAGGATGTCGGCCCCGGTGCGCTCGGCGATGAAGTGGGCGAACCGGGCGCTGTCGAGGTTGCCCGCCTGGCCCATCACCCGGCTGCGGGGGAACCCACTCACCTCGGCTGCCAGCGTCGTCATGTGATCGAGCGGGTTGGTGACCACGATGATCACGGCGTCCGGTGACGCGGAAGCGACGGCCTCGGTGACACCCTTGACGATCTTGGCGTTCACCTCGAGAAGATCCATGCGGCTCATCCCCGGTTTGCGGGGAAGGCCGGCGGTGATCACGACCACGTCACTGCCCGCGGTGTCGGCGTAATCGTTGGTTCCCGTGACCTTGGTGCGATACCGCTCGAGCGGCCGAGCCTGGTTCATGTCGAGGGCCAGGCCCTGCGGAAGTCCTTCGACGATGTCGGTCATCACGATCTCGTCGCACAGGTCGGACTCGGCAAGACGCTGCACGGTCGTCGATCCGTACTTGCCTGCCCCGACGACGGTCACCTTGGTCATGGGGTCGCTCTCCTTCGAAGCTCGGAGGCCAGGGTACCGGGCTGCGACGGGCCCGAATCAGGGCCGTTCGACTTGCCAAGTGCAATTCGCAATTCGAGATTCGCGATTCGCAATTCGCAATTCGTAGGACTACCCACCGCGCGTCTTGCACATCGCGCCGAGCGGCGTGATGACCCCCTGAACCCAAACCCCGCCCCTGCGCCCCGCCGCGAGCCCGTCCGGCCTCGTCACAGTCTTGCTATCACCGCGTCGGCGAAGCCGCTGGTGGGGACCTCGGTGGCACCGTCCATGAGGCGGGCGAAGTCGTAGGTGACCACCCGGTCGGCAATCGCTGCCTCGATGCCACCCTCTATCAGGTCGGCCGCCTCTCCCCACCCCAGGTAGCGCAGCATCAACACCCCGGAGAGGATCACCGAGCCCGGATTGACCTTGTCCATGCCGGCGTACTTGGGGGCGGTGCCGTGAGTCGCTTCGAACACGGCGTGCCCGGTGTCGTAGTTGATATTGCCCCCGGGGGCGATGCCGATGCCACCGACCTGGGCGGCGAGAGCGTCGGAGATGTAGTCCCCGTTGAGGTTCATCGTGGCGATCACGTCGTACTCGTCGGCCCTGGTCATGATCTGCTGGAGGAAGGCGTCGGCGATGACGTCCTTGATCAGCATCCGATCGCCCGGCTTCCCCCCGCACTCCTCCCACGAGACGGTCCGGTCACCGAACTCGGCCTTGGCGACCTCGTAGCCCCACTCGCGGAAGGCGCCCTCGGTGAACTTCATGATGTTGCCCTTGTGTACCAGGGTCACCGACCTGCGGCCGCTGGCGAGGGCGTGCCTGATCGCGGCGCGGACCAGCCGCTTCGAGCCGGTCTCCGAAATCGGCTTGATGCCTATGCCGCTGTCGGGGCGGATCTCCCACCCCAACTGATCGTGGAGGTAGGCGATCAGACCCGCGGCCTCCGGTGTCCCGGCGGCGACCTCCTTGCCGGCGTAGACGTCCTCGGTGTTCTCCCGGAAGATCACCATGTCGACCTTCTCGGGATGGAGTACCGGCGAGGGGACCCCCCGGTACCACTTCACCGGGCGGAGGCACACGTAGAGGTCGAGGATCTGGCGGATCGCCACGTTGAGGCTGCGGATTCCGCCCCCGATCGGGGTGGTCAGCGGGCCCTTGATCCCGACGAGGTAGGTCTGGAAGGCGTCGATGGTCGCCTGGGGCAGCCACTCCCCTGTCGCCTCGAACGCCTTCTCGCCGGCGAGCACCTCGGCCCATCCCAGCTGCCGCTTGCCCGCATAGGCCTTGGCCACCGCCGTGTCGAACACCCTGACCGAAGCCGCCCAGACGTCGGGCCCGATGCCGTCACCCTCGATGAAGGGGACGATCGGCTCGTCGGGTACCTGCAGGCCGTCAGGGCCCATGGTGATCGGGGTGGGCATCAATCGCTCCTTCGCGTGCTGGGACCCGAGAGGGTACGCCTCACCCTATATGCCGCCTTCGGCCACCAGATCGCACGCGCCTACGACGAACCCGTCTTCTCCTTGGACCCTGGCTCTCAGCCGTCTATGAAGAAGGCAAAGTGAAAGGCTGGCAGATCCTCGCCGGGGTGTTCCGCGTACGTGAGCATCGGGATCCGGAACGACTGCTGCCCACCCGACTCGGCTCCCTTGTAGATGGCCGGGTACAGGTCGATGAAGTGCCATCCGGGCTCACCGGTGGCCTTCAGGTGCACCAAGACGTCGCCCTGGCTGTTGAAGCCACACGCATACCCCAGGTAGGCGTTGTCGTAGACGATCGTGTAGATATTGGCGGTCTCGGTCCACCCGACACCGGTCAGGTGGAGATCGACCGCGTCTCCCCACGACACGGCCTGGGTGATCTCGTCGGCTGCAGGGGTGATCCGAAAGGACGTCGTCGCCGATATCGATCCTGCGGCCGACGCCTCAACCCGATGCGGTCCCCCGACATCGCCCGGCACCTCTACCGGCAGCTCGAACGTTCCATCCGAGCCCGCGATCGCCGTCCCGAAGTCGATGCCCCTCTCTTCCCAGCCCTGGCCGGCAACACGGTTGCCGACGATGCGATACCACGTGAACGACACCACCGCCTCCGGATCGAACCCGCCTCCGGACACCACGAGCGGGGTGCCCACCGGTCCGGCCTCGGCATCGGTGGTGATCCAGGGACCTTCAGCGGGTGCGGCAAGCCCGGACCGCGCGACGACGGACGGGGTCTGCTCCGCGATCGACGGAGGCAAGACCGGGTCCCCGTCGGTCACCGTGAATACGGCGTCGTAGACCAGGATGTCCGGCCGCGGCGACTGCGCAGGATTGAGGTAGGGGAAGGTGAATGCCCCCCTGGCCACCTCGATCCTGTGCGGCCCGGGACCACCGGTGGCCGGGATCACCGCCACCGCGGTTCCCTTCGTCGTCACTGCCGACATCCATCCGGTGTACCGATTGTCGTACAGGATTTGGCGATTGCCCTCGAGAGCATCGACGCCCAGCCCGCTCACCCGAATCGTGATCGGCGTTCCCGGCGGGCCCGACTCCGGGCTGATCGCAACCTCCATTCCCATGGTGAACATGGCCTGGTTGCGAATGACCCCCTCGGGGTCGACGAGGCGGACGTCGTGGCCGAATCCGAGGTCCTCCGGGACCACGAACTCGGTGGACAACGCCCCGGATCCATCGGTGGTCACCGTGCTCAGGGTCGTCACGGTCGGCGTGAACTGCCGACCGTGGTACTCCTCCCCGGCATCGCCCTCGATCAGCCACGTACCGTCGTACGAACCCCAGGTGAGGCTGAACTCAGTGTCGGGCGCAAAGCCCTCGCCGGTCACACCGACCACGGTCCCGGGTCGACCTACGACCGGATCGATCGCCAGTGACCCCATCAACTCCGTCCTGGGGCCCTCGGCGACCGTGGTCGACCCCACCTCCGCATCGTCGCTCGGCGTGCAGGCGGCGAGAAGCACGACCGCCGCAACGATGCTCACCACCGACCTCGCGGCGAATCTTCCTCTGCCACCTGCACGCTGCGACATGTCCTTACCCCGCGATCGTTTCTAGTGTTTCGTCGGTGATCGTCAACAGCGACGCTGCGACGTTGAACGGCACGAACGTGCCGGTGCGCCCATCGGTCGCCGTGGCGACGACTTCAAAGCTCAGGGTTCCCGTCGGGTAGTCGACCGGAACCTTGAACGATCCCGCCCAGAACGAGTCGGTCGGGGTGTTCTTGGGATGGTCGCCGTACTTCAGGTCGATCACCTGGCCGTCACCGAGTTTCACCTGGACGGCAACGACCGTGTCGTCCATCTGGTCACCGGTCACCGGATCGATCACTCGGGCCCGCCACACGATCTGAGAGTTGCGCGGGAAGTGGGCGTCGTTCACACATGACTGGACGGCCTTCTGGTCATCGGTCAGGTTGAACGGCCCCCAGACGACATCGGCAGCCACGCTCAAGGTCGTCGGTTGGGCCGCCGTGGTGTCTGTACTCTCGTCGTCGCCGCAAGCGGTGACCAACACCACCAGAAGCCCGACGAGCACCAGGGCGGGGACCCTCATCACGTGCCTCGTGTTCCTCCTCATCCGTTCCCCTTTCTCATGTACGTTGCTGTTGAGGGCCGGCCACCCGGACCGCCCTCTCTGCGGTGCTACCGCCCCAAGTCGCACCATCAGTCCTGTGCCCCTCCCGGTCTGAGCCGTTTGAACGACCGGAGTGTGAAGAAGGCGAGGCCGAGGAGCGCGGCCCAAATCATCCCCAACACGATGCCCATGAGCCGCGGCATCACGAAACGCAACGGACCCAACTGCGTGGGATCTGTTGCCTCGTATTCGACCACGCGCGCCGATGAGAATTCGATCGGCGCCACGACTTCGGCGGCTCCCCACGTCTCGTCTCCATCGAACGTCGCCCGCACGTCGTACCTGTCCTTGTGAGAAATGAACGGGAGGCGGGCAACACCACTCGAGTCGGTCGGCGATTCGCCAAGGACTGCATACCGCTCTCCGAGGAGGTCGGACCGAATCCAGAACTCGACTGGAGCCTCGCTGACGGGCTTGCCGTCCGGGTCGGTCAGTCGGGCGGCCAGCACGTCGGCGACCTCGGGCCGCGACGAGGGTTCGAGGGAAATCGAGATGGTCGGCGACGGTTTGTCGGCGGCGAAGGAGGCGGAGGAGATCAAGAGCACCAGACCCGCAGACACGGTCGCCACCACCGTCGACAGACGCCGTCGGGTCATATTGCTTCACCTCGCGACACGGCAATCTCCTCGATCTCGGTCACCGACAACACCGGGATGACCTTGAAGAGCGCGATGAGCAGCAGTGGAATGGCCGCAATGGCTGCCACCGTGACCATGAGCTCGACCCACGAAGGGGTGTAAGCACCAATGTCCCCACTGATGAGGGGTTGAGTGAGCGGGGGGACGAACATGAGGAATCGCTTGAGGAGCAGCGCACCGGCTACCAGGCACGCGGCAACAGTCACCCCCGTGGTCGTGCGAGTGCGCTTGAACGCGATGATCGTCAGCGGCACGACGAGCCCGCCGACGACGAACACCCAGAACAACAGCGACCAACGGTCGAGAAGCAGGGCATACAGCAGTTTCTCCGACGCCTCGCCCCCCACGTATCCCTCGGTGGTCACCTCGGTGAACAGGAGGTATCCGTACAACACGCCGAGGGCAGCCATCAGGTACCCGAGGTTGATGACGGCCCGCTCCGGGATCCAGCGCTCGAGGTGGTAGGCGCGCCGATACGCAGCAGACACGATGATCACCACTGCCACCCCGGAGTAGATCGCCGCGACCACGAAGTACGGACCGAAGATCGTGCTGTGCCACCCCGGCCGGCTGGTCAGAGAGAACGCATATGCGAGCACGGTATGCACCATCACCGCCAACGGGATGATCACGATCGCCAGGGCGGTGAGTGACCGGTTGAGAACCCGTTGCTGCTCCTCGGCGCCCACCCACCCGAAGGAGCCCCTGGCGAAGAGTCGCTGTTTCCATCCGGGCAGCCCGGGCTCACCCCGCAGCCTTCCCATGTCGGCGACAACGGGGAGGCCGAACAGGATGACGGTGGCAATCAGATACGTGATGATGGCGAGCATGTCCCACGTGATCGGCGAGTTGATCTGCAGCGCGGTAGCTACTCGCCAGACGCGCTCGGGATGCCCCAAGTGGATGATCGGGAACACCGCACCGACCACGAGCGTGGTCAGGGCAGTTGCCTCGGCTATCCGCGTGATCGGACCCCGCCACGAGGCGCCCGTGAGTCGGAGGATTGCCGACACGAGTGCCCCTCCGTAGCTGAAGCCGATCAGGGTCACGATGTCGACCTCGTACAGGCCCCAGAAGACATCGTCGTTGAGACCGGTGACGCCGAGCCCGTTGACCAGTTGGTACCCATAGGCAGCAATGCCACCGAGGACGAGCACACCGAGCATCGCGACGATTGCCCGGGACAGGCGGCCGGAGCGGGACGCCGGCGCGAGGGCAGCTCGGGCGAGTTCTCCGGAGCGATCCGACAGCGCCACCATCTCAGAAGTCCAGATCCTGGCCGTGGCCGGCCACGTAGTAGACCCGAGGAGCGGTCCCCAGCTCAGCGCGATACCGGAATGCGTCATTCGCCCGGAGGTATTGCGAGAGCATGAAGGTCTCCTTCCCGTTGCTCATCACGTCTTCGACCAGATCCCCGACGTAGATCGCGTCCATGGTGCACGCTTCCACGCATGCCGGGAACTCACCCAGTCGGAGTCGGTGCACGCACATCGCGCACTTGCCGACCGTGCCCTTGCGTTGGGGAGCAGTGAACTCGGGGCGGGTGCCCCGATGCTCGGGAGGAACCGGTGGTTGCGGTTGCCGATCCCAGTTGAACACGCGAACGTCGTAGGGACACGCTGCCATGCACATCCGGCATCCAATGCAGATGCTCTGGTCTACGACGATGACTCCATCAGGTTGGTAGTACGTCGCCCGCGCGGGGCACACCCGAACGCACGGGGCGTTCTCGCACTCCATGCACAACACCGGCATGGAGTACTCCAGACCCTGGGCGTCGACGAGGTCGTAGACCTTGATCCACTCGACTTCCTTGGGGAGGAAATGCTCCTTCTGACATCCCTTGATGCAGTCGCGACAGCCGTCACACCGCCGCAAGTCGAAGACCATCACCCACTGGTGATCGGTAGCGATGTCGAGCGTTCCGGCGGCGATGGCGTCGAGATCCTCGGACGCGAGAATCCGCTGGACGCCGCTTGCCTTGAGAGCCACCAGGGCACCCGCGGCGCCGATGGTGTGCAGGAACTGACGGCGAGAGATCTCTCTGGATGCAGGGTCTGGAAGCGGGCACCGGATGTCTTGGGCTGGGACCACGGTCGTGGCGCGATCGAAGAGACCGATCCCGACGTGACCACTCGGTCCGCCGTTGCTCTGGGCGTTCTCGGTCACCTGGTTTGCCTACTCGCGCCGTATCGAGGCCTCGGTCCGCACGCGGCCGAGTCGGCGCCATGGGGGCGACGATTCATGCTGGCCCTCTCCGTCGATGGCATCGTCCGCGCTGACAATGCCTTCGCGGCCATCCCGGGGTAAGGGGGAGATGGCAATCTCGTCCTCCGGGGAATCCACATACCCGTCTACGGGAAATACCTACTCGCGGTTGGGGGCGAGGATCACCGACGACCGATGCGTCTACACCGAATCCAAAGCTCGGAGCGGGGGCGTATCCTTGCCGGACCGAATGGATACGCCCATCACCGTCGTGATCGCGGACGATCACGGTCTCGTGCGAAGGGGCACGCGGGAGATCCTGGAACAAGAGCCGACCCTCAGGGTCGTCGGCGAGGCAGCGAGCGGCGCCGAGCTCGTTGACGTCGTCGCTGCCCGCCAACCCGACGTGGCCCTGGTCGACATCGGAATGCCCGACATGAGCGGCATAGAAGCCTTGGAGCAGATCAAGGCCAAGTGGCCGCATGTTGCGGTTCTCGTGCTCAGCATCCATGACGACATCGAGTACGTCTGGAAGGCGATCCAGGCGGGAGCCTCCGGATACCTCACGAAGGATGTCTCGGACCACGACCTGATCAACGCGGTCTTGACCGTGGCTCGTGGCGGCACCGCGCTGACCCCGCACCTGACCGCGGGTCTCGTCGGCCAGGTGCGCGACGCCGCACACTCGGCGGAGAAGCCGGAGAATGCGCTCACCGATCGCGAGTTGGAGGTCCTCGAGCGGGTGGCACGGGGGCACTCCAACAAGGCGATCGCCGCCGATCTGTCGCTCAGCCCGCGAACGGTCGAGGTACACCTGACCCACGTCTTCAAGAAGCTCCGTGCCGAGAGCCGAACCCACGCGGTCATGCTGGCGGCTCGGAGGGGCCTCATCAGGATCGACGATGGCCCCGGCTGAAGCCCTCCGATACGAGTTCCGTCGAGCCGGATCGCGGCTCGGGGTGCGTCGGGTGCGGGTGCTCTTCACCGAACGCAGGTTCTGGGTCGTGCAGACTTTGATGGTCGTCGCGACCCTCTTCCACGGGCTGCCCGAGGCGCTCGGCGCCTACGGGAACGCTCGAGGATTCTTCCACGGAATCGCGTTTCTCGCCGTGCAGCTCTACGTGCTCCCCATCGTCCTCGCCGCCTATTGGTACGGGCTCGAGGGTGCCGTGATGACCGGAGTGGCGGCATCACTGCTCAGCATCCCGAACCTCGTGCTCTTCCACCGAACCGACTTTGTCTGGCTCGGCGAACTGGTCGCCAACACCATCGTGCTCGGGTTCGGCCTCATCGTCGGCCTGGTGACGGAGAGGGCCCAAGTCGCCAGAGCCGAGGCGGAGACGACCTCCCGCCGCCT
>DATECY010000029.1:0-6426 GCA_035286665.1 Acidimicrobiia bacterium | reverse complement strand
TGAACGTCGCACCAGGCAAGCTGAGACAGTCGAGCGTGTTCCACGCGCCCGACTCACACCCCCAGCTGCTCATGCCCACGTCGATGGTCAGCAGATCGCGCGACGTGCTCGGTTCCAGGGCGATGTGATCACCGAACTCGTCGGTCTGCGTCGCCTGGAAGCCGAGGCTCGGATAGTTGCCCGCCAGCGGCGACGGAATCGAGTCGTAGGCGACTTCACCGCCCAGCGCGACGGCCGGCGCGATCGGTACGACCGTCAGTCCCGCCACCACCAAGAATGCGACCAGCCAGCGCATGCGCGCCGACCTGATGGCCCGCCTCCGCGACGTCTTCATGGAATCCATGGTCTCCACTCCCTTTCGACATGGAGGTGTCGCCGCAGCGGCACCGGTACTCGTGTGTTCCGCGGTCGTGACTCCGCTTCAGCGCCCGCTCATGCCGGCCGGTGTGCCGTGATGGCTGTGTCCATTCATGTCACAACCGCCTCACGAACCGAACGCCATTCCACGACCACGACGTGGCAGTTCACGCGCGGAACGTAGTCATCGATATCCACAGGTTGCCGAGAACTGGAGTTGAGAACGCGTCAACGCGCGTTGAGTTACCTCAACACCTACCGGAGGCGGTCTGCAGATTCCCCAGGGATCGCAGCCGCTCAGCGCTCCTCGGGGGACTGGTGATACTCGTTGAAGAACGCAACCGCCGACTCGCGGTCGGGGAGGCTCAGCTTGTGAAGGAGCGCCGCGACGTGACTACGCACAGTCACCGGCGCCACGTACAGGCGCCGGGCGATCTCGCGGGTGCTCAGGCCTGCGCTCATCAGCTCCAGGACCTCGATCTCCCGCGGGGTCAGGCCCGGATCTCCATTGTCACGCAGGGCCTGGACCCGGCTTCTCCGGCGAAACTCGTCGAGGATCCTGTGGATCACCGTCGCCGACATCACTCGTTCACCGGCGAGAAGCCGCCTGAGGACCGAAGGGATGGTCGACGGATCGAACGGCTCGTCGAGGTAGGCGTCGGCGCCGGCCTCGAGCACGCCGAAGAACTCATGGTCACAGCCATCTCCGGAGAGCACGACAATCCGGGCATCGGGGGCGGAGCGCCGCATCTCGGCCACCAGGGTCACGACCACGTCGGGCGCGCAAGAGCGCACCACGCACACGTCGGGGGTGGTGGTGGCCAGCACATGGGACACGGCCTCGGGTTCCCCGATGGCGCCACATACCGCGAACTCGGCGCCCTCGAGCGCGGCTGCGAGCATCGCCAACGCCTCGGGGTCGTCATGGACGAGGAGCACGGTGTACTCAGCCACAAGGATTGCCCCCGTGGTGGCCGCCGCCACCGCCATCCCTCGCCGGACCACCCCACGACGGTAATCCCATGGCTCGGCGTCCCACCCAGGTACTTCGACTCAAAGAGCCGACCGGTCCACTCGCCCGTCCGACCACGGCAGTTCGATGGTCTCTCGGCCGCCGCAGGCCCGAGTCCGGTCGCTTCGGGGACACATGGCACACCGGCCGACGACCCGAGGCCGATTGCGTCATGACCCCCTTCCCACGAACCGTGAGGGCACGACGCCGGTGACCAGAGAATCCCATCCCACGAGGCCGACTGTATCCGGCGGCACCGACGATTCTTCACCAAGCATGCGTTGATTCCTGTCAACACGTGCTGAATGGGCACAGATGGTTCGCCGGTGAAAGGACACACCCGACTCACCGCCGCCCTCCCCCGCTCCCCCAGTCCCGGCTCGCAATGTTCTCCACCGGCCCCTCCACGGGCCATGAGGTGAAGCGGCGGGCGATCAGGTTGGTGACCCCGTCGCGGTGCTCCAGGGAGCCGTCGATCATCAGGCCGACACTCCTCCTCGCCACGTCGCGCTGCGCCGACCACACGTCGGGGGTGACGATCACGTTGAGCAGACCGGTCTCGTCCTCGAGGTTGATGAAGATCACCCCTTTGGCGGTCGAGGGGCGCTGGCGATGGGTCACCACCCCGCCCACCTTGATCCGCCGTCCGGCCAACATCCCGCCGAGTGCCTCCGCAACCGTGACGCATCCCTCGGCGATGAGACGCTCGCGCACGAACTCCGCCGGGTGGCGCACCGACACCCCGGTCGCCCACAGGTCGGCCCTGGCCCGATCCACCTCACCCATGACCCCCAGCTGCGGGGATTCCGTCCCCGCAGCGAGGGGGAGCCGCCCCGGGCCCATCCCCGCCAGCGCCCCCGCCGCCCACAGCCCCTGGCGCCGGGTCACCCCGAGTGGTTCCAGCGCCCCAGCGGCGGCGAGCCCCTCCAGGGCCCCGACCGGAAGCCCGGTGCGCTGCGCCAGGTCCACCACGCCGGTGAACGCGCCGCCCACCAGCCGCGCCGCCTCGATCCGGGTGATCTCCGTCTCCCCGAGATCGCGCACATAACGCAGGCCCATCCGCACCGCGGCGGCCATGCGGACCGGGTCTTCGACCGCGCCCCTCCCCCGCCGCCACGACACCCCGTAGTAGGTGGCCAGGTCTGCGGGGTCGGCGTTCCAGGGCACGATCGAGCAATCGAACACGGACTCGTTGACGTCGGGGCCGAGCACCACCACCCCGTGACGCACCGCGTCCTGCACCAGCGAGTTGGGGCTGTAGAACCCCATCGGCTGGGCGTTGAGCAGCCCGGCGAGGAACTCGGCCGGCCAGTGGTACTTGAGCCAGGCCGACATGTACACGATGTAGGCGAACGACACCGAATGGCTCTCGGGGAACCCGAACGATGCGAAGCCCTGGAGCTTGTCCCAGATCTCGTCGGCAGCCGCGCCGGTGATCCCCTGGCCGGCCATGCCGGCAATGGTCTCGTCGCGCAGCTTCTCCATCTCCTCGTCGGACCGCTTGTGGGTCATCGCCTGGCGAAGGCGGTCCGACTGGCCGGGGCTGTACCCGGCGCAGATCCGGGCGATCTCCATGAGCTGCTCCTGGAACACCGGGACACCGAGGGTCTTGGCGAGGACCGGCTCGAGCGATGGGTGCGGATAGCGGACCGGCTCCTCGCCGTTGCGCCGGCGCAGGTAGGGATGCACCGAGTGGCCCTGGATGGGCCCGGGGCGGATCAGGGCCACCTCGATCGCCAAGTCGTAGAAGGTCTTCGGCTTCATCCGGGGCAGCGTCGCCATCTGGGCGCGCGACTCCACCTGGAACATGCCCACGGTGTCCGCCCTGGTGAGCATCTGGTAGATCACCGGCTCCTGGGGGATTCGGGCGAGGTCGATCCCGACGCCGTGGGCCTCTTCGATCATGTCCATGGTGAGGTGGAGGGCATTGAGCATCCCCAGGGCGAGCAGGTCGAACTTGACAATGCCCATCGAGGCGCAGTCGTCCTTGTCCCACTGCAGGACCGAGCGATCCTCCATCCGGCCCCACTCGAGGGGAACCGTCTCCCACAGAGGCCGGTCGGCGATGACCATGCCGCCCGAGTGGATGCCGAGATGACGGGGGAATCCGTCGAGGCGGCGGCACACGTCGAGGATGAAGTCCGCGGTCGGCCCCGGGGGAAGCTCCAGGTGCTGGTCGATCTTGGCCGGGTCGCGGGTGTCGAGGTACTTGGTGAGCCCGTTGACCTGCGCCTGGGTGAGCCCGAACGCCTTGCCGACGTCCTGGAGCACCGAGCGGGCCCGGTAGGTGATCACGTTGGCCACCATCGCCGCCCGCTCCCGCCCGTAGCGCCCGTAGCAGTACTGGATCACCTCCTCGCGCCGCTCCGCCTCGAAGTCCACGTCGATGTCGGGTGGTCGCCCCCGCTCGGCGGAGAGGAAGCGCTCGAACGGCAGGCCGAGGCGGATCGGGTCCACCCGGGTGATCTCCAGGCAGCGGCACACCGCCGAGTCGGCGCCCGAGCCGCGGATCTGGCAGAGGATGTCGCGCGACTCGGCGAAGCGGACGATGTCCCACACGATGAGGAAGTATCCGGGGAACCCGAGGCTGCCGATCACCCCGAGCTCGTGGTCGAGGCGGGCCATCGCCGCGGGATCGACGTTGCCCGGGCCGTTGCCCGGGTAGATCCGCCGGGCCCCCTCCAGGGTGAGGTGGCGCAGGTAGTCCATCTCGTCGCGGAACGCCCCCGGCATGGGGAAGTCGGGGAGCCGGGGGGCGACGAGCCGCAGGTCGAAGGCGAGCGACCGGCCCAGGTCGGCGGCACGTTCGGTCGCGCCCCGATACCGGGCCATCCGCCCGGCCATCTCGTCGGGTGACTTGAGATGACGCTCGTCGGTGGCGGGCCAGTGGCCGTGACCGGCGTCGAGGTCGCGACGGCCGCCGATGGCGGCGAGCACCTCGGCGAGGTCCGCCTCGGAACGGTCGTGATAGTGGACGTCGTTGGTGGCGACCAGGGGCAGGTGAAGCCGGGCGGAGACCTCGGCCAGCACGTCGTTGCGCAGGTCGTCACCGGGCATCCGGTGGTCCGACACCTCGAGGTGGAGTCGCCCCGGGAACGCCTCGCGCAGCCGGGCCGCCGCCGAAATCGCCCCGGCCAGGTCGCCGGCCGCCGCCGCCCGGGGGACCGCCCCCTGATGACATCCGGTGAGGGCGACGAGCTTCCCGAACGCCGACGCCTCCGCCAGATCGGCCGCGGCGTACACCGGCCGGTCCTTCTCCCCCCGGAACTGGGCACGGGTCACCAGGCGGGAGATGGCGGCGTACCCGCGCGGATCGGGGGCGAGCAGCACGAGATGATCGGTGGGAGGCAGCGCCATCGGCTTGGAGCCGTGCGTCCGGTGGGTGCGGCCGCGGCGAGGATTCCCGCTTTCCGCTTCCCGCTTCCCGCTTCCCGCTGATCTTGCCGGCAGCGGGTCGCGGGCAGCAGGCAGCGGATGCTGGGGCATCCCCACCTCCACCCCGTACACCGTGGGCAGCCCGACCTCGGCGGCGGCGATGCGGAAACGGGCCGCCCCGTAGAAGCCGTCGTGATCGGTGATCGCCAGCGCCTCGTAGCCCAGCTCCGCCGCTCGGCGTACCAGGTCGCCGGGATGGGAGGCACCGTCGAGGAACGAGAAGTTGCTGTGACAGTGCAGCTCGGCGTAGCGGGACATGGGGTGGGCAGTCTATCGAACAGGTGTTCGGTCGGCACCGGCACCGGGGACGACTCCCATGTCGGACCGCCCCCGCACGCGCGATGATCACCGAGCACAGGAGGTGCACCATCCCCAGGACCATGGCCTTGACCCTCGTGCTCGCTCTGGCGGCCGCCGCCTGCGGCGACGACACCACCACCACCACCACCAACTCGTACAGCAGCGCAAACGGAGGCTTCACGTTCTCGTATCCGGGGAACTGGGAGGCGATTCCCGGCCTGGAGACCGCAACCCAGGTGGGACGGGTCGACGCCATCGACTTCGTCGCGGTCGGTGTGCTCGACCCGACGAGCACCAACCTCATCGGGGCATCGGTCGAGGCCGACAGCCTCTCCGCCGTCGTCTCCGTCTCCGATGAACGCCTGTTCCTCGAGAGCCAGTTCGACCTGGTGATGACCGATCTCGCCGCCCAAGCCGGGGGAACGATCACCCGGCCCGAATGGACCACGGTCGCCGGTCACGACGCCAGGGTCTACGTCATCGAGTCGGTGGTGCGGGGACAGGTCCTCACCAGCCGAATGACGGCGGTCGTGGTCGGAGACCGCTTCTACAAGATCCTCTGTCAGGCTCCCCCGGAGGAGTTCGCCGCCACCACTCCCGGATGCGATCTCATCGCATCGACCTTTGCGCTGCCATAGGAGGGTGTGTGACCCGAGTCGCCGGGCATGAACCCATCCGGCGCCGCTCGGTTGACATGACATCACTGTGATGTCAGTATGCCGTCAATGGTGACGACGAGTACCCCAGCGACCGGGATGCGGACGTTCTTCACCGTCTGGGGCGGGCAGTTGATCTCGGTGGTCGGCACCTCGCTGACCGGGTTCGGCCTGTCGATCTGGGTGTACGTGGAGACCGGCTCGGTCACCAACCTCGCCCTGGTGTCGCTGGCGCTGGCGGTGCCGGCCACGGTGATCTCGCCCTTCGCCGGCGCCCTCGTCGATCGCTGGGATCGGCGCATCGTGATGCTCGCCGCCGACACTGCGGCCGGATTGGGAACCCTGGCGATCGCGGTGCTCTTCATGACCGACTCGTTGGCGCTGTGGCACATCTACCTGGTGGTCGCCATCGGTTCGATCGGCAACGCCTTCCAGGTGCCGGCGTGGATGGCGTCGATCCCCCTGATCGTTCCCAAGCAGCAGCTCGGCCGCGCCAACGGCCTCGTGCAACTCAACGACGGACTGTCGCTCGTCCTCGCCCCGGTCCTTGCGGGCGTGCTCCTCGCCGTCTTCGATCTCCCCGGGGTGCTCATCGTCGACCTCGCCACCTTTGTCGTCGCCGTCGCCACCCTGTCCGTGGTGCGCTTTCCCCGCCCCGAAGGGCAC
>DATECY010000028.1:0-6637 GCA_035286665.1 Acidimicrobiia bacterium | reverse complement strand
AGTTCCCGGGTTGCCCCCTCCGGCCCTTCGGGCCACCTCCCCCTCCGGGGGAGGAGACGGCTGCCTCGGGCAGTGCTCGTTAATGACATCAGAGGTGCGGGGCAACTGTGTAGTGGGGTCGTATCCTGCGCATGAGGTGTCAGCGGTGAGGTGGTTCCTCGGGCTTGGTGTGGCGGCAACCATTGTGACGGCGTGCTCGGGCGGCACGACCCCACAGGGGGAGGTTCCGTCGGATTCGATCGTCTCTGGCGAGGTCCACTGCCTTGAGCCCCCGGCATCGGAGATCAACCTCGCTTCGTCGCTGACCATGGCCCTCGACCCCAACCCGGTCGAGGCGGGAGCGATCGCAACGTTGTCGCTGTCGAGCGACGACCCGCCCTACACCTACACGGATGGGGCCGCAGCCACCTGGCAGTGTTGGGACGGCACCACCTGGGTAGCCACCCACCAGATGCTGCGAGACGGCTACGGGGGTGGCGGGGACCGTCCGGTGACTCTCGAGGTCACAGCTGGGGCAACGACCACGGTGCCAGCGATCGGCCTTGATGTGCCAAACAGCTACTCGATTCTCATACCCGACGTTCCCCCCGGTACGTACCGGATCATCGACGATGTCGGAGGAGCGAACCGGCAACGCCTCGGTGGACACGTAATCGTGGTGGTGAGGTAGAGACCCCTCGGCGAGGGCAATCACACCCGGCGCCTCAGATCAACCTTCCGGCATTCTCCAGAAGCGGGCGGTTGTCGATCACGCGTTGCGTCCCCAACCGGGACAGGTCCAGTTCGTGCGGGAGACCCAGCATCCCCTCGGCCAGGTACCGGCCCACCGCCGGGGCCTGTTGGAAGCCGTGGCCGGAGAACCCGGTCGCCAGGTGCAATCCACCGACGGTGGGCCACTCGCCGAGGATGGCGTTGCCGTCCATCCGGTTGACCGCGTAGAGGCCGGCCCATGACGTCTCCACCTGGAGTCGGTCGAACGCCGGAAGGTGGCCGACCAGTTCGGGCCACACCTGGTCGATGTAGCGCTCCCGCCCGGCCGGGGTGAAGTCGTAGCCGACCGGGTCGGTGGCGAGCGACCAGGCCGACACCCAGGTGTTGTCTCCCTCGGGGATGGCGTACACCCCCGAGGGGAGGAACACCGCGGGAAGGCCGGCGGTGGGAACCGCAGTGGCGACGACGTAGGCGGTGCGCATCACCGGTTCCACTGGGAGATCGACCCCGAGCGATCGCACCAGATCGGCGGTCCACGCTCCGGCGGCGACCAACACGATCTCGGCGGTGACGTCGCCCTCGCCGGTGCGGACCCCGCTCACATGGTTTCCATCGACCAGGACCGCCGACACCGCCGACTCGGCGAACCCTGCTCCCATCTCCATTGCCTTGGACCGATAGCCGCGATGCATTGCGCCGACGTCCACCCGGCCGTCGCTCCGGCCGAGTGTCCCGCCGACGATCCCCTCGGTGACGTAGGCGGGGAACTCGGCGGCGATGGCAGCGGCTTCGAGCCATTCGACGTCACACCCCAGCGCTCGCTGCGTTTCCAGACCCCGCAGTGCCTGATCACGGCCTTCGTCGTCGACGAGGAACAGGTTGCCTTCGCGGCGCGGCGCCGAATCGGGCCGGAACCGGGGGGTCTCCATGTCGTCGGCGAACGTCTCCAGCACCGCCATCGTGTGCTGGGAGATGCGGACGTTCTCCTCCAGGTTGAACTGGATCCGGGTGTTCCCCTCGCACAGGGTCGTGGAGGCGAACCGGTAGGAGGCGTCCTTCTCCACGACGAGCACGTCGAGCGCCGGGGCGGCCCGCAGCAGGTGGTAGGCGGTGGACCATCCCATGATCCCGCCACCGACGATGACGACGTCGTGGGTCATCGTGTGTCCGAACTCTCCGCGGGCATGTGGCCGGTGAGACTACCGGCGCACCGTCACGGTCGGTGCGTAGGCTTGGGCGCATGAACGTGCTCCTCATTTCAGGCCTGGCCGTGATCACCCCCGACGCCGATGCCAGTGCCCGCTTCTACGTGGGCACGCTCGGCCTAACCCTCACCGACGACGACGGATACCGCCACTCCAACGAGATCCAAGGTGTGAAACACTTCGGCGTGTGGCCGCTCTCTGCGGCGGCGCAGGCCTGCTTCGGCACCGACGAGTGGCCCGCCGGCACTCCGGCACCGACGGCAACCATCGACTTCGACGTCGACGACGTCGCCGCGGCCGCCGCCGAGATGGAAACGGCCGGATACACCCTCATCCACTCGGCGCGCACCGAGCCGTGGGGTCAGACCGTGGCCCGCGCGATGAGCCCCGAGGGGGTCCTCATCACCCTCGCCTACACCCCCTGGTTCAGGGAGTAGCGGGGGCTTCCTCGACCGGAGCGTCCACCTTCCGTCGCTCGCGCACGATCAACCACGCGACGGCGCCGAGCGCCACCCCCAGCGAGACCCACCCGTTGCGGCTCAAACCGAGGAAACGGAACGTGGTGTCGGTGCGGATCAGTTCGAGCAGGAAGCGGATCGTCCCGTAGGCGATCAGATAGCAGAGCAGCAGACTCCCCCGCTTGAGCCGAAACCGGCGCTCCACCCAGAGGAGGACGCCGACGGTGGCGATGCTCCACAGCGACTCATAGAGAAAGGTCGGGTGGAAGGTGGTGGCGTTGACGTACTCCACCGGGCGGTTGGACGGGTCGATCCGCAACGCCCACGGGACCGTCGTCGGCGTGCCGAACAGCTCCTGGTTGAAGTAGTTGCCCCACCGACCGATCGCCTGGGCGACCGGGAGCCCGATGGCGACGGCGTCGCCGAACGTCGGGAAGGTCGCCCCGGAGCGACGGATCAGCCACACCGCCGCCAGCGACCCGGCGGTGAGGCCGCCGAACATGGCGATGCCGCCCTCCCAGATCTTGAACACCCCGAGCCAGTCGTCGGTGAACCGGTACCAGTGGGTGCTGACGTAGGCGAACCGCGCCCCGGTGAATCCGATCACCACCGTCCAGAACACCGCCCGCTCGGCCACCGCCGGGTCGCCGCCGAGCCTCTGGTAGCGACGAACCGTCAGCCACCACCCGGTCGCCACCGCCAGGCCCATGGTGATGCCGTAGACGTGAAGTGTCAGTGGTCCAAGGTGGAACTGGTTGAACGACGGCGAGGGAATCGAGGCGAAGATCACGCGGGTTTCTCGGCGAGGAACTCCTGATACGCCTCCCAAGCGCGCGGGGCGTACACGGTCGCCGGCCCGCCGCCCATCATCAGGGTGACCCCGAGCGCCTCGGCGACCTCCTCGGGGGTGGCACCGCTGCGGACCGCTCCCCTGGCGTGCGAGGCGATGCATCCGTCGCAGCGATCCGCCACCGCGATCGCCAGGGCGATCAACTCCTTGGTCCGCGCGGTGAGGGCGCCGTCGGCGAGCGAGGCGGCGTGCAACTGGGCAAAGCCCTTGTACACCTCGGGGATCTTCTCCCGCAGCTCCCGGGCCGGCCCACGAAGGTCGGCTTGAACATCGTGCCAATGACCCACGACCACCTCCGTCGCACGATGGTACGGTCGCGGCGGCGTAGCTCATAGCCGGCACCCAGGGAGAAGGTCACATGGATTCCAAAACCAGGGCTCGAGAGACCTTCGAGGCGGTCCAGGACGAGCTCAAGGACATCAGCCGCTGGATGTACGACCACCCCGAGACCGCATTCAAGGAGGTGGAGACCTCTCGCCGTCTCGTGAACTTCCTGTCCGCTCAGGGCTTCGAGGTCGAGTATCCCGCCTACGGGCTCGACACCGCATTCGCCGCCCGCGCCGGCACCACCGGCCCCGAGGTGATCATCTGCGCCGAGTACGACGCCCTTCCCGCCGTCGGCCACGCCTGCGGCCACAACATCATCGCCACCGCTGCCCTCGGCGCCGGAGCCGCCCTGGCCCCGCTCCTCGCCGACCTCGGCTGCCGGGTGACCGTGCTCGGCACCCCGGCGGAGGAGGCGCTGGGCGGCAAGGTGGACCTGATCGACGCCGGGGCTTTCGAGGGCGCCGCCGCCTCGATGATGATCCACCCGTCCCCCGAGAACATCGTCGACCCGGCGGCACTCGCCATCTATCACGTCGCCATCGACTTCCATGGCAAGGACGCCCACGCCTCGGCGGCGCCGTGGGAGGGTCGCAACGCCCTCGACGCCTTCGTCCAGTTGTACGTGAGCGTCTCGACGTTCCGCCAGCAGATGCAGCCCACGGACAAGATGCACGGGATCGTCACCCACGGCGGCGACGCCCCCAACATCATCCCGTCCCACACCACCTCGGAGTGGTACGTGCGGGCGGCCACCAAGGCCCGGCTCGACGTGCTGTTCGGGCGCTTCGAGGAGATGGTCCAGGCGGCGGCGGCTTCGACCGGATGCACGTTCGAGGTGACCACCCACGGCCATCCCTATGAGGACATCCTGAGCGAGCCGACGATGGTCCGCCTGTTCGCCGCCAACAGCGAGACGCTCGGCCGGCACATGCTCCGCCAGGCCGATCGGCCGATGTCCAACAGCGGCAGCACCGACATGGGCAACGTCAGCCACGTCGTGCCGGCGATCCACGCGATGATCGGCATGGACACCAACGGCGCCGTCAACCATCAGCCCGAGTTCGCCGCCCACACCATCACCCCCGACGGCGAACTGGCGATGCGTGACGGCGCCCTGGCGATGGCCTGGACGATCATCGACCTCGCCGAAGGCGACCAGTGGGGAGCGCTGCAGAAGCCGTAGCAAGGCCGTCGATCGGCGACCTGGAGAACTCGCCCGGCCGCCCCCTCGCCGTGGGTCGACGGCCTGCGCCCACCAGCGAGAACACGCGGTGAAGGGGTCGGGCACTCGGCGGCGTGCCCCCGCCCCGAGCCGAGCCGCCACCGGTCACGACCCCGGGGGCCCGACGCTCGTCAGACCCTCGTCCGCAGGCGCTGCAGCCCGGCGGCCAGCAGGAGCACCGAGAGGATCCACAGGATGACCCTGGTCACCTCGCTGCTGAGGAACAGGGCACCGACGGCGAGACCGGCCGCCATCCACAGGAGGCGTGCTCCCCGCCGTCGGACGATCGTCTCGGTGAGCGAGCCGGCCGCCATCCCGAGGAGGATGCATCCCGCCAGCGGGTAGATGCCGGTGCTCGTCCACCCCGTCGTCCTGGCGAGGAGCAGGAATACCCCGAGGGCGATCTCGGCGAGGAACCCCCCGGTGATGACCAATTCGCCGGGTCGTCGCACCACGCGGGCCGGCTCCAGGGTGACCGACCGCCAAGCGCGATCGCTCACTCCCTTCTCGCGCAACCGTTCGTCCATGGCCGCCAGGATCTTCTCCGCGGGGCCGGCCACGCCCTCGACGAGGGTGGAGAGATCCCGGTCGCCCGAAGCGCTGACCGCAGGAAGGCCGGGCGGGCGGGGCAGCCCGAATGCGGTCGCCGGAACCCGGTAGACCCGCACCTCGCGTTCGATGTTCTTGAGTCGGCGCGGGCCGTCGTCGACGAACGGAAGAGAGGAGCGCTTGCCGACCTCGAGGTAGACGGCCTCGCTCAGGGCGATCCCGCCGGGGTCTGCCAGCGGCTCGAGCCGGGCGGCGATGTTCACGCCGTCACCGAAGAGATCGTCCCCCTGCACGACGACGTCGCCCACGTGGAGGCCGATCCGAGCCAGGAGCCTCTCGGTCGTCTCGGAGGCGGCCTGGGCTCGCTGGATGGCCACGGCGCATTCAAAGGCTTCGACGATCGACTCGAACTCGCCGAACACCGAGTCCCCGGCGGTCTTGACCACCCGGCCGCCGTGGGCCGACACCAGCCCGGACACTCCCCCATGGAAGGCCACGACCCGGCTGACCGTCGCCTCCTCGTCGCGGTCCATCATGGCGCTGAACCCGGCGACGTCGAGCATCAGGATCGCCGCCAGACGCCGCCCGCGTGGTCCCGCCCCCTGGGTCATGGAGGGGTTCTACACGAAACCGGGTCGGACCGCAGGGCAGGGTCGGGCGAGTTCACCCGACTGCGGAGTCCCGCACACCCCGGCGGGGATTACCCTCGGGCCATGCCCCGCATCCGAGCAGCCACCATCGACGAGCACAAGGAACTGACCAGGCGCCAGATCCTCGCCTCCGCCGGCGACCTGTTCCGCGCCGACGGCTACGCCGACACGACCCTTCGGGACATCTCCGCCGCCGTGGGGATCGGCCGGACCACCCTCTACGAGTACTTCACCGACAAGGAGGACGTGCTCGTCAACCTCGTCGAGGACACCATCCCCGCCGTCGTCGACGGCCTCCTCACCGGCCTCCCGGATGACATCTCCTGCCGGGATCGCCTCGCCGAGCTGATCGTGCGCGGCCTGGAGTTCGTCTCCAGCGACACCAACCTGGGCGCCACCCTGATGCGGGAGCTCCCCAAGCTGAGCCCGCCCGCCCAGCGGCGGGTCCGCAAAGCCCACGAACGGCTCGAAGCGGAGATGACCCGCCTGTGCCGCGTCGGCATCGAGCGCGGCGAATTCCGCCAGTTCGACCCCATCGACGCCGGACGTCTCGTCTCTCAGATGATGATGTCGGCCAGCCAGAGCCTGGTCCGCGACGCCGAGGCCAAGCAGAGGATGCACGAAGTGGCCGACACCCTGGTGCGCTTCGTCTTCGACGGCCTGGC
>DATECY010000027.1:0-11994 GCA_035286665.1 Acidimicrobiia bacterium | reverse complement strand
GGCCGACTCCGCGGCGAAACCCGAGGGAGGGTCACGGTGACCGGCACGACCGCCGGCCAGGCGGCCTCTCCTTCCGCGCCGAAACCCCCGCCTGAGCAGGGGCTTCGTGTGGCACGCCCGGAGGGACTCGAACCCTACCCGGTCGTACCATTCTCACGCGCCGACCAACCGGGCCGCTTTGACGCCGAACCGTTACCAAACACCCGGACTGGCGTACCCATGGCCGGTGGCAAAGCGGAAGCGAAAGACGGCCACCTTCAGCTGCTGGGACTGTGGTTTGAGATTCGCTGTTGGACCAGGCGGTCCACCACGATGGCGGCATCGCGTCCGGCACCACCAAGCAGGGTCGAAGTCAGCCCCACCTGGAACGGGACGCCGACGAAAGCAAGGCCCTCTACCTCCTCGACCAACCCGAACGGAGCCTGTGGCCAGCCCCGTTCGTCGAATCTGAGCCCAGGCACGTCGATCCACGAGTAATCCGGGGCGTACCCGGTACACCACACAACTACGTCGGCTTCCACCAGTGATCCGTCGGCCAGCGCCGGACGACCCTCGGATACCGAAACCACCCGCGGCACCCGCTCCACTCCGGCCGCCGCGACCTGCGATGCCGAGATGCGGATCAGCGGTGCGCCACTGGCCTTCACTTTGGGAGCAGCCTTGCGACCGATCGGCGTCCGCCGGGTGAGCACCCGGTGAATGAACTGCCAGTAGAGGTTCCCGGCCAGCCTGAGAACGGGGTCGGGGATGTGGAAGGTTGGCTCACCTGAGATGGAAACCGTACGGCCTGCCAGAGCGAGTTCTTCGGCGATCTCTGCGCCCGAGGTCCCGAAACCCACGACCAGAACCTTGCCAGGCGGCACTGAGCCGGGAGACCGATACTCGTGGCCGTGTAGCTGCACGATGTGAGGATCGAGCGATTGCGCCAGGGCAGGCACGTGCGGCAGCTGATTGGCTCCGGTAGCGACCACCACGGCTCCGGCAGTGATCAAGCCCTGAGGAATGAACACTTCGAAATGGCGGTCGACTCGCTTCAGCTGCGAGACCCGGACACCATTGCGGACCGGTAGCGAGAACCGTTCGACGTACTCGGTCAGGTAGTCGGCGACCTCATCCTTGGCTGGAAACGAACCCGGGCGGGCTGGGAATGCCATACCCGGCAGCCCGTCGTGGCGAGCAGGCGTGAAGAGTCGGAGCGAATCCCAACGCCGCCGCCACTCGTCTCCCGTCCGGTTGTCAGCATCGAGCACAACGAAGTCGAGGCCAGCCTGCATCAAGTGATATGCGGCGGCCAATCCAGCCTGGCCACCGCCGATCACGATCACGTCATGGTTCTCGATCGATACCGGATCGGACATCTCTTGCGCTCCTTGTGTTGGGACTGCGGGCCAGAACACCCACAAGATCCGATGACACCGAATTGGAATTGGATTCCAGTGACTAGAATGCTATACTAATGACATGAGCAGTGTCAATGTCCGGGAGCGCAGAAGTCGACAGATGGAACAGACACGAGCAACCATCGTCAGCGCGGCCGCCGAGCTATTTGCTGAACATGGATACGCCGGCACAACCATTCAGAGCATCGCCTCCAGGGCGGGTGTGGTGGTCCAAACGATCTACAACTCGATCGGATCAAAGAGCAGCGTGCTGTCGGCCGTGTTGGATCGGGCGGCGGCGGGGCAGGAGGCGCCGCAGGCGGTGCCCGAATTCATGCGGGAGCGGACCGAGGCCACCGGTGATGCGGCCGGGCTGATTGAAGTGCTCGCTGACTGGTTCGCGGAGGCACAGCCGCGCACCTCCGAGGTTCATCGCATTATTCGCCAGGCGGCCGCCCATGACAAAGACATCGCCGAGCTCGAGAGACAGCGGGCCGTGCAACGGTTCCGGAACTACGTGCAGGCCGCCCAACAGATGGCAATGCGCCCCGGCTCGGTGACGCTGCCCGGTGAAGAGGTCGCAGCCACGATTTGGAGTATTGGCCATCCTGAGGTGTACCGGTTTCTCATTGAGGAGGCCGGCTGGGATCTCGGTCGCTACCGACACTGGGTTGAGCGGTCTCTCGTCTCCGCTCTGACAAGAACCGTCGAGGCCTGACCACTCAGGAAGGGCATGCCCACTCTTCGCGACCCACGCGAAGGACGGTCAAGCCGCCTAACGCACGCATGACCCCCGCTAACGAGGCAGCGTGAATGGCTCGTATGAGTCAGACGGCCCAGAAACCACACGCAAACCACCGTTCGCCTGCCCGAAGACCTCGCCGACGACGCTCAAGCCGTCGCCCGGGTCAAAGGCATCATCGTCAACGCCCTGATCATCGACGCCCTCAAAGCCGAGATCGAACGGGTCCGCCAAGACGCTGAGGTCGACACGTGGTTGTCCGACCGGCAACTGGAGGTCGTCGAGGTGAGCGTCGACGGTGTCGAGGTGCTGGTGGAGTTGACCGGTGAGCATCAGCCGCCTCCCGTCGATGAGCTTGGCCGCAGGCTCAAGGAGGTCCTGGACAGGAGGGTCGTCCTGACCGTGAACCTGACCGAACGTCGACAGGAGACCTACGCCACGCCGGGTGGCGAGGACTGAGAGGACCGCCTAGCCCGGTTTCGCCTCCGGGAGGATCAGGACGTTCCCTTCGTGATCCGTAAGTCAGCGGGGTCCGTAGGTGGCCACGACACGGGCTCTCGCTTCCACTGGCGTCCACGGTCGTCCACCCCGGTCCATAGAGAATGGCTCCCACCTGGCTCCCAAGCCGAGGTGCGGACTCCGGGATCAGCTCGACGGCCGTAGACTGCAAGACATGCGCTTCACCGCCGCGGTCACCCACGAACCGCCCTGGTACGTTGCCCGCTGCCTGGAAGTCGAAGTCACGAGCCAGGGCGAGAGCGTCGAGGCCGCATTGAAGAACCTCCGCGAGGCCCTCGAGCTCTACTTCGAGGATCAGCCGTTTCCTGATCGCATCGATACCCCGATCATTGCGTCGGTCGACATCCCGGCGTGAGCCCGAGCCTCCCCATCGTCTCCGGCCGCGACGTAGTGCGCGCACTGGCCAAGGCTGGTTTCAGCGAGGTGAGCCAGCGCGGCAGCCATCTGAAGCTGCGGAACGAGGCGGGGAGGACGGTGATCGTCCCGATGCGTCGCGAGTTGGCGCGAGGGACGCTGCGCTCGATCCTGCGCCAGGCGGATCTCTCGGTGGAGGCGTTCATCGAGCTCCTGTGATCCACCACGCTCGAAGCCCTCATCGTCAGACAGGTCGTGCGCACCAGAACTCGTTGAACGCCAAAACCCCGCTCACGCAAGGATTTCCGTTAGCACGCCCGGAGGGACTCGAACCCCCAACCAGCCGACGTGGCGCGATCCCGGAGGGATCGCTCGGTGGAGGGCCGGCCCGGCCCCGGTGAGGGGCCGGGGTGGTCCGACCCAATTGGTCGAGGGCTCGAGGACTTGGCACGCCCGGAGGGACTCGAACCCCCAACCTCCTGATCCGTAGTCAGACGCTCTATCCAATTGAGCTACGGGCGCATTGGCGGCAAAGGTACTACGCCACTGCCATCTGGGAGAACCCCACGCGGTAGGTGTGTAGTCCGCGTCTCGGCACCGTCGGGGATCAGGACCTGGCCTGTCACGGGTGCACCCTCCTACGCTCGCGGAATGCGAGCAGTTCACGTGGTGGTGACGGGTCTCGTCCAGGGTGTCGGGTTCCGCTGGTCGGCCCGAGACGCCGCCGAGCGGATCGGCGTATCGGGGTGGGTTCGCAACCGGCCCGATGGATCGGTGGAGCTTCACGTCGAGGGTGGTGGCGCCGCTGTCGGCGCCATTCTCTCGTGGCTTCGGCAAGGACCGGCCGGTGCCCGGGTCGACGCGGTGGCGGCCGAGGACGCCGCAGTCGACGGATCGATCGGCTTCGCGATCCACTGACCGAGCCGTGCGACGGTGGGCGCTACCGTCGGTTCGTGGCCCTTCCCGATCCCCCATCGCTGGCGGCGATGCACCGAATCCTGAGCCGCCACTTGGGTGACGAGGATCGCTACACGATCCATCCCGGCGATCTCTCCTGGTGGCTGTACCACCATGACCGGCGCCGAGTCGCTCCCGAGATCCGGGTCGGGGAAGACGCCATCGCCGTGCTCCACGGTCACGAGGGCGAGGTCGACGTGTTCGGGGGCGACGCCCGGATCGATCTCTTCGATGCGGTTCGGGACGATGCCCATGCCTCCGTCGCAGGGGTCTCCGAGTCCGACACGACGCTGATTCGAGCCCTGGAGCAACGCGGGCTTGCCCCGGCCGGAGACGCCGACGTGACATTCGTCAGGGGTGTCTCCCCGCTCGGAGCGACTGTGCCCGATGGCTACGAGGTTCGGGCACTCGCCGGCGAGGAGGAGGCGTGGGCTCGGCGGGCGGCCTCCCACGCCGCCTTCGAGTCGACCCAGGCGCCGGATGACCACCTGGCACGGTATCTGTCGTTCATGAGGTCGCCGGTGTACGTGCCCGAGCGCGACTTGGTGGCGGTGACCCCGGACGGGACGGTCGGCTCGTTCCTCATCTGGTGGGGCGACGAGGCGACGGGGATCGCCCAACTGGAGCCGGTCGGGACCCACCCCGCCCATCAGAGACGGGGGCTGGCGGCGGCGGTGTTCGATCGCGCGCTCGCCGACATGCGGGCCGCCGGGATGACTCGGGTGCGCGTCGAGACGGGGGAGGGTCGGCCCGGAGCGATCGCCTTCTACCGAAGCGTCGGGTTAGAGCCCTTCCACCGGCTCCAGTGGTGGAAGCCCGCTCCGTGATCAACCCACCCGGGTGGCCACCGCCTCGGTGATCATGTCGAGGTCGAAGGGCTGGGCCTTCTTGTCGAACACCTGCTCGCCGTTGACGGCGACGGTGAACACGCCACTGTTGCCCGTCTTGAGGCGAACGCCTTCGAGTTGCTCCCCGAACTTCTCGAGAAGGTGGCGCTGGGTGTCGATCGCCCGATCGAGGTGCCCACAGGGCACGCAGTACTGGATCTCGACACTCGTCATTAGATTCCGCTCCCGGTTCGAAGGTAGGTCACCTCCCGAACATACCGCGGTCGGGCTCTGACACAAGGCGAGGGAACCGGCGCGGGCTCCCGACCACCTGATTCAGCTCTGCGCCGCCTCAACGGGCGCGGCGTCGGCGATCGGCGCCGGCCGCTTGGAGAACCAGATCGAGCCGAGCAGGATCACCAGCGCGACCCCGGCGACGACGTAGCGAACGTTGCTGTCCCGCAACGTGAAGATCGCCGGGAGGAGCAGCAGTGACACCAGGTTCATCACCTTGATGAGCGGGTTGAGCGCCGGTCCTGCAGTGTCCTTGAAGGGATCGCCGATCGTGTCGCCGATCACCGCTGCCTTGTGGGCGTCGGAGCCCTTGCCGCCGTGGTGGCCCTCCTCGATGTACTTCTTGGCGTTGTCCCACGCCCCGCCGGAGTTGGAGAGGAACACGGCCATCAGCTGGCCGGTGAGGATCGCCGCGGCGAGATAGCCGCCCATCGCCTGGTAGCCGAGGGCGAACCCGACGATCGCCGGGGTGAGCACCGCCAGGAGTGCCGGCGTGACCAGCTCGCGCAGCGAGGCGCGGGTGCAGATGTCGATGACCGGGCCGTAGTCGGGGCGGCGTTCACCCGACATGATCTTGCCGTCGGCGAACTGTCGGCGCACCTCGGTGACGACGACGCCTGCCGTTCTCCCCACCGCACGGATGGCCAGGGACGAGAACATGAACGCCACCGAGCCACCGATGAGCAGGCCGATGAACACCACCGGGTCGGCGACGTTGATGGCGGTCCTCACGTCGTGGAACAGGTCGGTCCCCGACGGGAGTTTGAGTTCGGCCCCGACCGTCTCGACGAACGACGCAAACAGGGCGACGGCGGCGATCACCGCCGAGCCGATGGCGAACCCCTTGGTGACCGCCTTGGTGGTGTTCCCGACCGCATCGAGGCTGACCATGATTCGCTGCGCCTCGCCATCGAACTCGCCCGACATTTCGGCGATCCCGGCGGCGTTGTCGGCGACCGGCCCGTAGGTGTCCTCGGACACCACGACTCCGGTGGTCGCCAGCATCCCCATCCCGGTGAGGGCGACGAGGTAGAGGGAGAACTGCAAGTTGCCGCTGCCGAGCCACACCGACACCCCGATGGCGGCGGCGATGGCGACCACGGCCCACACCGATGACTCGAGGCCGCTGGCGATGCCCGACAGCACGGTGGTCGCAGGGCCGGTCCGGGTGGCGTCGGCAATCTCCTGGACCGGCTTCTCTTCGGTGGAGGTGAAGTATTCGGTCAATCGGCTGACGACCTGGGCGAGCACGAGGCCGGCCACAACGGCGCCGAGTACCCGCCAGCCCTCATTGCCGTGGTCGTTGCCGACGTAGACCAGGGCCACGGCGGCGGTGCCGGCGACGGTGAGGATGCCTGCGGTGAGGAACCCACGATTGATCGGGGCCATGGCGGTGCGGTCGTGGGCGGTGGCCCGCACCTGGAACACGCCGGCGATGGAGGCGAGCACGCCCACGGCGCGGACGATCACCGGAAAGATCAGCCCGAGCGCGGGATTCGCCCCTATCGAGCCGAAGGCGGCGACACCGAGGATGATCGAGGCGACCAGGGTCACCTCATAGGACTCGAAGAGGTCGGCCGCCATCCCGGCGCAGTCACCGACGTTGTCACCGACGTTGTCGGCGATGGTTGCCGGGTTGCGAGGATCGTCCTCGGGGATCCCCTTCTCGATCTTGCCGACCAGGTCGGCGCCGACGTCGGCGGCCTTGGTGAAGATCCCGCCACCGACTCGCATGAACAGAGCGAGCAGCGAACCGCCGAATCCGAAGCCGATGAGGATCGCCGACGACGTGTTCTGGAAGATCATGATGATCGCCGAGGCGCCGAGCAGGCCAAGGCCGACGGTGAACATCCCGGCGACACCGCCGGTCCGGAACGCGACCTTGAGCGCGGCGGGGAGAGAGCCGGATCGGGCGGCCGCCGCGGTGCGCACGTTTCCCCGCACGGCCAGGGACATCCCGATGAACCCCGTGAGCCCCGACATCAGGGACCCGGCGAGGAATGCCGCCGTGCGAGCGCTTCCGGAGGAGAGGAATCCGAGCGCCTCGGTGCCGTCGGGTCGGAGCACCACGGTCGACGTCACGAACACCACGACCCCAAGCGGAATCACGATCAGGGCGATCGTGCGGAACTGGCGCTTCAGATACGCCATGGCGCCTTCCTGGATGGCGCCGGCGATCTCCTGCATCTTCGGGCTGCCGGCGTCGGCGCGCATCACCCCTCGGGAGAGCACGACGCCCACGAAGATGGCGACCACCGCTGTGATGGCGGCGAAGATGAGCCACCCCCACTCGGCGCGACCGAGTTCGAACGCCTGATATCCACCTTCGGCTGCGAGCAGCATGGTCATCTCCTGCGGTCTCTTTCGTCCAAAGTGTGCGCAACGATAGAGCCTGGCTCGAGGCCCCGACTCCGGCCCCGCTCAACCCTGGAAGGCAGCTCTCGGATCTGGGTGTGCGGCTGGTCGGCCGGGTGATCAGACGATGCAGGCCAACGCGGCGCCCACCGCGCCGGCCAGCGTTCCGATGGTGCCGACGACGATGGTGCCCGAGCCCGGCGGGGTCACCGACAGATTGCGATGCAAAGCAGCACGAAGTGGGTCGAGCAGCAGGTCGCCTGCCTGGGCCAGTCCGCCACCGATGACGATCACATCTGGGTCGAGCACGGCAACGACGTTGGCGAGCCCCATTCCCAGGTACCCGGTCACGGTCTTGAGCGCCTCGATTGCCTTCGGGTCGCCTGCCTCGACGGCATCGAACACCTCCGCTGCCGTCGGCGTGCCCGCCAGGAACGCCAGCACGGCCGACTTCGCCACCGACTCCAGGCAGCCGTGGCGCCCGCATCCGCACGGTGGTCCGTCGGCGACGATCACCTGATGGCCGATCTCGCCGGCGGTGCCGTGGGCACCGCGGTGGATGCGACCGGCGATGCAGATCCCTCCGCCGATCCCGGTTCCCAGTGTCATCCCGAGGACGGTCTGCCGTCCTACTGCGGCACCCAGCGTCGTCTCGGCGAGGGTGAAGGCCTGGGCATCGTTGACCAGGTGAATCGGGAGTCCGAGTTCCGTCGCAAGCAGGTCGCGTAACGGGAACCCCTCCCATGGTCCGGGCACGTTCGGCAGCGCTCGCAGCCGTCCTGTGGCGTCGCTGAATTGGCCGGGCACGCCGACGCCGACCGCGATGGCCTCGTCGTCTCCGGCGACGCGGTGCGCGGCTTCGACGAGTGCCTCGATGAGCTGCTGGGGAGACCCGGTGCGCGGCGTGTCGGAGGTGTGAGTGCGCCCGACGACGATCCCGCCTGCCGTGTGGACGAAGGCCGCCTTCACGGCAGTCCCCCCGAGGTCCAGCCCGATGTACCCCCGGTCGGTCATGCGCGTACTTGAAGGAGGCCGGGGAGCACGGTGAACGTCACCGGGGTCTCGCCGACCATCTCGCCGTCGGCCTCCACCGGGATCGGCCGCTCGGCGCTGATCGTGAACGACGTGGAGGTCATCTGGATGATTCGTGGGTCGGGGAGGTGGGTGCCTCTGAAGAACTTCGGGATCATCGTGAACGCCTGCCGCTTGGGGCCGATGTTCACCTGGGCGTCGAACACTCCGTCCGACGGATCAGAGTTGGGGGATATGTGCATGCCTCCGCCGAAATACCGTGCGTTGGCCACCAGCGCGTTGTGGGCGGTGCCGGTGTAGCGGCCTTCCGGTGTCGTCACCGTCATCTCGACCGGCCTGAAGCGAGCGAGGCTCGGCCAGAAGGCCACCACGTATCGGCTCCGCCCCATCCACCGCGGGTATCCGCCTGCCCGCTGGACGGTCGCCGCAGCCATCCCCGCCTCGGCGACGTTGACGAAGTATCGGGTCACCGGCCCCGATCGGCCGAGGCAGTCGATTCGGCCCACGTCGAGCAAACGGGTGGGACCCATGATGCCGGCGAGGTCGTGGTCGACGTCCTTGGGCAGGCCAAACGTCCGGGCGAAGTCGCAGCCCGAGCCGGCGGCGACGATTCCGAGGGCGGCCGATCCCACGAGTCTGTCTTCCTGGACGAGTCCGTTGACGACCTCGTTGACGGTGCCGTCGCCGCCGACCGCGACCACGGTGCCGGCCCCCGATGCCGCCGCGGCGCGAGCGAGATCGACCGCATGCCCGGCGCGCTCGGTGACGAAGACCTCCGGATGTCCGCCCGTTGCCTCGATGAGGGCCACCAAACGAGGCAGTTCCTTGCCGACCCGGCCTTTGCCGGCCCGGGGGTTGACCACCAACGCGATTCGGGCCGAGGGCATGGGCTGAGGCTACTCGGGAGTCCTTCAGGTGCCGGCTGCACCAGCCGACATCTGTGATGAGGAGTCGTCAGAAGGAAGCGGTGCCATGGGTGAAGCGGACGGCCGTAGAGCCGTTCACTGGAAGATCATCGCGATCGCTGCCGGGATGGTCGCCTTGGCCATCCCGTTGCACGCGTTCGCGCTGACGCTGACCGGTCCGGTGGCCCCGTTCCATTTCCCCTGGTGGGGACTCGTGCTGGGATTCGCCCTCACGGAGGGCTTCGTCATCCATCTCCACGTCCGTCGCGACGCCCACACCGTCTCGCTGAGCGAGATCCCATTCATGTTCGGCCTGGCCGCGTCAGGTGCCGGGTCGCTCATCGCAGGCCGGCTGGCCGGGTCCGGGCTCGCCCTCCTGCTCCAACGCCGCCTGCCGTTCTACAAACTCGCTTTCAACCTAGGGCTCTTCTACCTGGAGACAGCGGCCTCCCTCGTGGCGTACCGGTGGGCCTTGGCGGGGCGCTCACCGGTGTCGATCGCAGGTCTCGGCGCAGGGCTGATGTCCCTCACCGTATCCGTGGTGGTCGGGGCCGCCATGGTGTCGGTCGCCATTGCCGTCAACCAACCCGGTCGTTCGATGACCGCGGTGGTGCGGTCGCTCGTCGCCGGCCTCGTCATCTCCCTCGTGTCGGCGGTGTTGGCGGTCGGCTCGCTCGCCGCGGCGTGGCGAGAGCCGCTGGCATTGGTGGGCGTCACCGTCGTCGCCGCCGGTGTGTACGGGGCTCTTCGCGTCTATGGGTCGCTCAACCAGCGGTACGAGGACCTCGAAGCCGTGTTCGCCTTTGCGGGAGCGATGGACCAGTCGGTGGAAACCGAGGACCTCGTCGAAGCGACGCTCACTCATTCCCGTGACTTGTTCGGTGCGGGGTTGGTCGAAGTCGTGATCTCCCGGGGCGTGGGCTCGACGCTGACCTCCCTCGGGGAGAGTGGACAGGTCGTCCGCCGGCCGGCGCCCCCGGCGCTTGCCTCAGCGGTGGTCGAGTCGGCGGGCGATAAGAATCGGGTGACGGCCTTGGCCGAGGCACCTCCCGCGATCGCCGAGCACTACCGCGAACGCGACATCGGTGAGGGCATGGTGGCTCTCCTCGGCGGCGGGTCCGGCTCAGCCGCCATGATCGTGGTGGGGGAGCGGCGATCGGGTGGATCGTTCACCGCCGACGAGCGGCGCATCCTCGACGCGCTCGCCCGGCAGGCTGGGATCTCTCTCGAGCGTGGTCGGCTCGTCGATCGCCTGCGTCGCGAGGTGGGTCAGAAGGAGCACCAGGCCCTTCACGACGCACTCACCAACCTGCCCAACCGGCTCCAGTTCTCCCTCGTCGTCGGCGAAGCGCTGCGCAAGGCCGCAGACGGAAACCGTCGCGTCGCGGTGCTGCTCATCGATCTCGACCGCTTCAAGGAGATCAACGACACACTCGGCCACCAGCGAGGCGACGCCCTTCTTCAGGAGCTTGCCATCCGGCTGAGCGACCTCGTTGGCGGAGACGAGCAGCTGGCCAGGCTCGGCGGCGACGAGTTCGGTGTCTTGCTGCGAGAGGTGTCGGGTGTCGCCGAGGCGATCGAGTGGTCTCGACGGATCAACGAGGTGCTCCATCGCCCATTCGTCAACGAAGGCTTGGCGATCCAAGTGTCCGGCAGCATCGGCATCGCCATCGCTCCCGAACACGGCACCGATGACACGACCCTTCTCCGTCGCGCCGACGTCGCGATGTACGAGGCCAAACACGCCGGGTCGAGCTTCGAGGTGTATGACCCGCAACGAGATCGGTACAGCACGAGGCGCCTGGCCATGGCCGTGGAGCTGAGAGACGCCATCGAGGGAGGGATGCTTGGCCTCCACTACCAGCCAAAGGCCCGCCTGAGCGACGGCAAGATCATCGGAGTCGAGGCGTTGAGTCGTTGGCACCATCCACGCCATGGGGCGGTCGCCCCCGACGAGTTCATCGAGCTGGCCGAGCGCACGGGGCTGATCGTGCCCCTCACCGAATACGTGCTGCGGAACTCGTTCCGCGACATCACCCGGCTTCGTGCCGACGGCCACGCCTTGTCGGTGGCGGTCAACATCTCTTCTTCATCGCTCAATGACGAAGAGTTTCCGGACCTGGTGGCGCGCCTCATCGGCGAATACGACGTCGATCCCCAGGCCGTGACGCTCGAGGTCACCGAGACCACCATGATGAATGATTCGGCGCGAGCCCGTCTCGTGCTCGCCGCCCTCGACGAGTTGGGCGTCTCCCTGTCGATCGACGACTTCGGCACCGGCTATTCGTCGTTCTCCTACCTGAGCACGCTCCCCGTCGACGAGGTGAAGATCGACCGGTCCTTCGTCATGGACATGGCGGTGGACGAGCGACTTGCCAAGATCGTCGGATCGATGACCTTGCTGGTTCACAGCCTGGGACTGCAGGTGGTGGCCGAAGGCGCGGAGAACCGTGGGACCTGGAACCTCCTGCGCGAGGAAGGGTGCGACGTCGCCCAGGGCTTCTACCTGGCGCGGCCGATGGGGTTCACTGATCTGAGCGCCTGGCTGGCTTCGGGGTCGGTGCCCGCCGGCGATTCGGCGGCCCGGATGGGCTCGGGCCTGGCGGGGGAGTAGACGTTGGACTTTGGAC
>DATECY010000026.1:0-4444 GCA_035286665.1 Acidimicrobiia bacterium | reverse complement strand
CCGCCACTTCATCGGCTACGACACGGTGGCGGCATATGTCGACATGGCACGGGACCGCATCGCCGCGGCACGCAGCGCGCAGGGCTGAGTGTCTTCAACCGAGACGTTCCTGGCGCGCACGCTGCTGTGGACGTCGGTGGGGGTCGCTGCCGGCTTCCCGACCCTGGTGTTGCCTGCTCCCGTCGACCCCCGGCTGACCGTCGTCATCCATCTCGTGGTGCTCGGGGTTTTCGTCATCGGGCTGGCACTCCATCTCGCCCCGCTCACCGATGATCCCTGGTTTGCCGGGCGCGACCTCGGGACGGTGGGGCGTCGTGCCGTCACCTGGGTGACGACGGTCACCGCGGTCACGGCCTCGGCGGCGACGGTCGCCGCGGTCACCGCCGCCTCGTTGCGCTACGACCCGTCGATGCAGTACTTCGTGGTGCTCGGCGCCGACGCGGCGGCGCTCCCGGTTGCGATGGCGATTCTGGGAGGGCGCCGCGGGTTCGGAACAGGACCCGCCGTTGCCATCGGCGCGGTGCTCGGAACCGCCGTCGTGTGGTCGCTGTGGCGCTATCTGGATCTGGTCGGCGTCGGTGGGGATGGCTCCTGGGTGGTGGACGGCGCCCGGTTCGGGTCGCTCGTGCTCCCCGTCCTCGGCGGGTCGCTCGGCGTCGGGTTCCTCCTGTTCACCGTGGGGGTCCGCCGGCAGTGACCGGTTGGCACGCCGCCCACCCGGTTCCGGGAGTCATCCCCGGGCGGAACGGCCCTAGGAGAACGCCACGCCGGTGTGATGATGAGGCCTGGAGGTTGACATGACTCGTCGCTCGTCCGGCGAACTTCGAGACGACCTGCAGCGGTGGGTGACGGCCGGATTGCTTGGTCGAGAGCAGGCCGAAGCAATCGCCGTCAATGAGGCCGCGGCGGCGGCACCGCCCGCCGGTGTCTCGGTCCTCGCCGAAGCCCTCGGCTACGCCGGTGCCGCCCTGGCCCTGGCCGGAATCGTCGCCGCCATCGGCAACTCGTGGGACACCCTCGGGTCCGGCGGCCGGATGGCCGCGGCGGCGATTCCCACCGTTCTCGCCGTCGGGGCCGGTTGGACCCTGCATTCCAAGACGGAGGCGGCGTTTCGCCGGCTGATGAGCCTGCTGTGGTTCCTGGCGATCGGCGGGTTCGCCGGCACCGCCGGGGTGGTCCTCGACCAGTTCACCGACATCGACGAGGACTGGATCGCCCTCGTCATCGGCCTGGCGATGGCCGTCCCGGCCTTCATCCTGTGGCGACTCCACGGCGCGGTCCTCCAGCAGATGGCGCTTCTCGGCAGCCTGGTGGTGACCGTGCTCGGCGTGTTCATGATCCTCCCCGGTGAGCCGAGCGGCCCGGCGATGGCCCTGGCGGCGTGGGCACTGGGGATGGTCTGGGTGCTGGCCGGATGGCGGCGAGTGATCACGCCGCAGACGGCGACGATGGTGCTCGGTGCGCTGCTCACCTCCTACGCCCCGGTCGTCGGAGCGGAGGATCACGAGTGGTTGCTGTTCGTCGGGATCGCCACCGGTGGCGCCCTCATGGCGCTCGGCGTGAAGACCGGGTTGGTGGCGCTCCTCGCCATCGGGACGGTGGCGGTGTTCGGGTACGTGACCGCCGTGGTCCTGCGCTACTTCGGCGACCAGTTGGGTGTCCCGCTCGCCCTCACCATCATCGGCGGGGTGTTCATCGGCCTCGCCCTGCTCGCCTCGCGCTTGGGTCGGTTCGGGCGCAAGCGACCCGACGAGACCTGAGCCGCTTAACCCTTGCGGGGCTCGGCGCAGGCGCGGGAGGTGACCGTCTTGGTGCCGGCACCCACGATGGTGAGGAGGGTGGGGTGAACGTCGATGTGCACCGTGACGCACACCCGGTGCCCGGTGGTGGCGACCTGTCCGGGGTAGCCGCTGGCGTCGACCACGGCGGTGGCGGCGGCCTGCGCCTGCGCCTGGCCGAGCCGGAGGTTGCCGTCTCTGGAGGTGCGACGGTTGATCCATCCGGCTCCCGTCTCTGCGGCGGTCGAGGCGACGTGGGATGCCTCGCGCCAGGCCGCCCCGAAGCGGGCGATGTCCACTGCGAGCCCCAGCATGAGCACGCCTGCGAAGAGCAGTGCCACCAGCGTGAGGTGGACGGCGCCGCGCTCAGCCGTCACGGCGAGATCGGTAGGGGGCAATCGGTACGTCGACCGACACCGCGACCGGTCTGATCAGGCGCCCGGCGAAGGGACGCGGCAGGGAGACTTGCACCGCCACCCTCACGGTGACGAGTCCATCGTTCTGGGTGGTCGAGACCGTCGACCCGGGGAGCGCCAGTCGGCGGCCTCGCTCCAGCGCCGCTGCCGGGTCCCATCCCCGAGCTATGGCTACGGCGGTGGTTCGGGCGGACTCCCGGGACGACTGGCCGGCGTCGATGATGAGCCCAGCCGTGGCCGCGGCTGCGGCCACGATGAGCACGATCGCGGACCCGAGCACCAGATCGGCCACGAGCACCGAGCCCCGGTCACGGCTCCAGGACACGGGGCACCTCCGTTCTCGTCGAGATCCACATCGTCGCCAGCACCGGACCCGGCGGCTTCCACTTGAATCGTGCCGTGGCCACCACCGATCGTGCCGTGACGTGGACCGAGGCCGTCACGTGTTCGGCACCCGGGACCAGTGCGGTGATCTCCTGGGTGAGCATGAGGGTTTCATCGTTCGCGGTGGTCTCGGCGACGACCACGCGCCGTGCCGACGCGGCCGTCGCCGCATCTGCGGCAGATCGCGCGGTCATCGCCGTCGCCACCTGGACCAGCAGCGTGAGCAGGAGGAAGGTGACCGCCATCGCGGCCACCTCCTCCAGCATCACGCTGCCCCTGTCGCCTACGAGAAGAACCCCGTCAGCTGTCCGGCGATCGAGTTCCACAGGGTGCCGGCAGCCGACTGGACCTGAGGGAGCAGCAGGGCGATCACCAGGACGGCGATTGCCGCCATGCCGAGCCACTCGATCGTGGTCACCCCACGGTCGTCGTCGTGAAGACGTCGGAATGCGTTGTGGATCAAGGCTCCATCCTTTCATGGTGTCGAGGCCAGGGCGTTGAGCCCTGCCAGGGTCGGGTACATGAGGAAGAGGAGGGTGACGGGAATCATGAGCGCGAGGATCGGCCCGTAGGTGGTGAGGGCACGCCGTCCGCCTTCGGCCGTGAGGTCTCGAGCGAGAGCGGCCCGGTAGTCGATGGCGAGCTCGGTGAGCGCCTCGGTGAGACGGCCGCCCGTTCGATGGGCGTGACCCAGAAGGTCGTAGAGCCGGGCCGCCTCGGGATGCGCCGTAGTTGAGGATGCTGCGCGCAGGGCATCCTCGAGACCGCCTGCGGCCGCTCCGAGGGCAGCGCCGAGCTCATCTGCCGCGACGCCGCTGGCCGCGGACGTGAAGCGGTGGAGGGCCGTCGCCACCGACTCGCCGGCGAGGACGTGGAGAGCCAATGTGTCTGCAACCGTGGGGAGTTCCTGCACCAACCGTGCCGCGCGCCGTTGGCGTCGGGTACTGGCGGCAGCACGATGTGCGAGCGACCCGGCGAGTCCTCCGACCACCGTGAGAGCAACCGTCTGTCCCGGCGCAGCCGCGACCGCGGCGAGCCCTCCCGCGGTCGCCCCGACCGCCAGAGCACGGATCGGGATCCTCCGCCTCCGGACGGGTACGGGTGGGGTGTCCGTCCCCAGGTACGCGGCGAGCTGCACATGGCGCGGCCCGGCGGCGTAGGCGAGGCAGAACACGGCGACGGCGGCGAGCACGGCGCTCATCCGAACAACCTTGGAGGCTGCGAGAGGCGGGCAGATCGGCGTGCCAACGCGTAGCCCGACATGGTGGCGACCAGACCGATGACGACGATCAGCGAACCGGTCGGCGACGAGAAGGAGGACGATGCAGTCGGATTCGTTGCCAGGCTGAGGGCGAGTATCGCCCACGGTGCGACGAGGGCCACCCCTGCCGTGAGCCGTTGCTCGGTCAAGGCCGCGTCGTGTGCCCTGCGGAGTCGGAGTTCATCGCCCACCGAGGCGGCGAGAGCCGAGAGGACGACGTCGACGTGCCGGCCGCCGACCTCGGCCGCGGCGGCGAGGGTCGTGAAGATTCGGTCGGCGAGCGGATCGGCCCACGCCTCACGGGCTTCCGCCATGCCCTGGGCGAAGGGTATCCCCGGGCCGCGGCTGAGTTCGAAGTGCCGTCCGCCCACATGGGCGGCAGCCGATCTGGTGGCGTCCGGAAGGGACGAGCCTGCGGCGATCCGGCTACGAACCGCGGCGAGGAAGTCCGGCCAGCGAGCTGCCGACCGTGCGATTTGGAGATTGGCCCGCGCTCTGGCTCCGAACACGGGTATCGGGGAGATCAGGATGCCGGTGGCTGCGACGATCGATGTCGGTGCACCCGCACTTGCCGCGACGGCCGATCCGATCACGCCGACCAGGAG
>DATECY010000025.1:0-31519 GCA_035286665.1 Acidimicrobiia bacterium | reverse complement strand
CCTCGACAACCTGCGCCTGCTGTGCCGACGACACCACCGCATGGCCCACGAAGGCGCGGTGAGACGCGAGTAGCCGCTACTTGATGCGATACCCGCCCAACTCGTGAGCGAGTACCCAGGCCACGATCGTCCCCGTCCTGATCGCCTCGGTGACCGTCGTCTCGGGCGTGACCCCGGCAGAACCTGGCTGGGACTTGCCGGGCTGCCCCGCCCGGATCGCCCGGAGGCGCTGCTGCCACCGGGCGAAGTTGGCGGCCCGCAGGTCGACCCAGCCCTTGGCGACCCACCGGTCTCGCTCCTCGGAGGTCACCGGCAGCTCCTCGCCCTCGGGTGCTTCGGGGATCCGGATGAACGGCCCCCGGTCCAGGGTGGTGCCGTTGCGATGGAGGATCGGCAGGCCAAGCGACGTGATCGTGTTCCGCAACCCCGGCCGCTCGGCGAGCATCCAGGTCACGGCCTCGCTGATCTCGTCCGGGGTGGCGGCGAGCACCGCGGGGAACGTCCCGTAGCGGAGCGCCAGAAGCTCGATCTCCCACAGGAGCTTGGACAGCTCGGGTGGGCCCAGTTGGCCCAGCGCCACGCTGTGGGTGCTGGTGGCCTCCTCGAGGGCGCGCAACTCGTCGAGGACCCGAGAACGCAGCACTCCGGCCCGGTAGGAGGGGCCGAGCACGCTCGAGTCGATCGCCCCGACGACGTCGCGCCCCGTATTGATGCCGGTGATCTCCTGGACGCAGAGCAGCGCGATCTCTTCGGGGGTGACGAACTCCATCTGTCCCAGCGAGGTGATGGCTTCGAACTCGCCCTTGGTGAACACCCCGTTCTCACCGGTGTCCACCACCGGCAGTTCCAAGTCGGATTCCCAGACGAACTCTCCCGGATCCATCCGCAGCCGGAGCGTGCGGCCGAGATCTTCGGTCCGGGCCTCGTAGAGCGCCACGGTGGTGCCCCGTTCCCGAATGGTGCGCCGCCCCACGTCCGAGTAGGCGATCAATGCCGCCGGCTTGATCTCTTTGACGATCGGCCCGCCGGGCGTGCGGTCCATAAGGAACAACAGACCGGTGTGGGCAAAGGCCACCGCCGTCTTGGTCATGAGCTTGGCCGACGGGCGGTCCTCGGAGTGTGTGTAGGGGATGTTGAGGCCCATCCCGCCGGTGCCGGTGGTGCCCACCTTCAGGTAGAGGCGAGTGCCGGCCTCGCGCATCGCCCGGTTGGTGATGAGCACGTGCCGAATCAACTGCGGCATGGACTGGGAGAGGATCAGCGTCTCGATGTCGTGGGCCATGACCTCGACGGAGATCTCCTTCCCCGCTTCGAGAGCCTCTACGGCTCGCTCGGCGAGGAGCGACGCGGTGAAGACGTCCTGGTAGGAGATGGCGGTGGCGGTGTTGACCGCATCCACTACCACCTCGGGCCGGTACTCCCGAATGAGGCGGCCGAGTCGGGACCGCTCGAAGGCGGCGTCGAACGGTCCGAGCAGGTCGTCGAATATGGCGTCGCGGGCAGATGGATCGTCGAGCAACTCGGTCCGGGGGCGGCGAGCGAATTCGTCCCGCACGAAGACGTCGCCCCACTCACCGACGACCTCGACGGTGGACGACACAAAATCGCGCAGGCGGTTCACCGCCCGATCGACCTCGTCCTCCCGCAGCGAGACGATCACGATCCGCTCCGGCTGCAGGTCGGAAGCGATCCGCGCCGCCACCTGATAGCCGACCATGCCGGCGCCCCCGAGCACGAGGAACGTCCGATCGCCCACAGCTGTCTCCCCTCGCTAGTCGCCCCAGCTTCGGGGCGGGCGGCCGTCCCCGATAGGGGCCTTAGGTCCCGGTTGCCGCCACCCGGTTCGGGACCGGTGCCGGGCGGCTCTACGACCCGATGGCCGACCTTCCCGAGACGGCCGGGTCACTACGCCAGCACGGCCTTGTGGTCCAGCTTGATGGGGGCACGGTCGATCGAGAAGAACTCCATCGGTGCCGTGGTGTCCCACTCGTCGATCTCGGCGCCGGTGATGTGTCGGGCGACCATCGACCCGATCGACGGCGACTCCTTGAACCCGTGGCCCGAGAACCCGTTGGCGACGATGAAGCCCTCCAGCGAGGTCGGCCCCACCACGGCGTGGACGTCCTCGACGTTCATCGTGTACATCCCCGATACCCCGGTGATCTGGCCCCGATAGGGCAGCGAAGGGATCCGGTGGTGCAACGCATGGATCTTGACGTCCCGGTAGGAGGCATCGATGTTGCCGTTGAACACGTCGGGGTCGGTGACCACCTCCTGTTCGTCCTCTTCGAGGATCGACCCGACCAGGATCTGCTGGCCGCCTGCCTCGGGACGGAAGTAGATGCCGCCCGACGAGTCGGCCACCACCGGGATCGGTCCGGGGACGACGTCGGTCGGCCATTCCCGGTAGATCACCTGCGCCCTGATGGGGTGGATGGTCCACGGCTGGTAGGAGAAGTCGGCCATGGCCGCCAACCGCGAGGCCCAGGGCCCGGCGGCATTCACCACCACCCCAGCGTCGATCGACGTGCCGTCGGAGAGATCGACGCCGTCGACCTTGCCTCCGGAGGTGCGGATCTTGGTGACCGGAGTGCGGAACCGGACGTCGACCCCCGCCTTGCGGACCGCCTCGAGCAGGTCCTGCGCTGCGCTCACCGGGTCGAAGAACCCGCTCTCGGTCTCGAACAGAAAGGTGTCATGATCGATACAGGTGTGCTCGGACTCCCCGGTGAGGTCGAACGGCTCGTTGCAGGTGGACAGCGCCGGGAACCGTTCGCGTACCCCGGCGGCGTCGAGCACCTCGGCGCCGATGCCGAGTCCGGCCATGCGGGACCGGCCGGTCTCCACCGCTTCGGGCGTCTCGTTCATCATCCACAACACCCCGGTGTGATGGAACCGGGCGCGCGGCTCGTCGAGACCCGTGTACGACGCCCAGTTGCGGTGGGCGCGCAAACCATCGCGGGCCACCGTGATCGCTTCGACGTGGGTGTAGCGCTGGCGGAGGATGGCACACGAGGCGCCGGTCGATCCCTCGGCGACGTTGGGAGCCTTCTCCAGCACGACGATCCGACGGCGGTCGCGGCGGCTGATCTGATGGGCGATCGACAGGCCGATGATCCCGGCCCCGACGATCACCACATCGGCGGTCTCACGACCCATCTCCACCTCTCCTTTGGCGAGCGACGCAGTGTACGAGCAGGCCCGGTCGCCTGATGCCGGGTGCTTCTGAGACAGGTTGCGAGCCACGCGTTGCGTTGGGGCGATCAGGCCCCGGGAGGTAGGCCGACCGCCTACGATGCCCGGGCCGTGTGCGAGTCCGGCGTGGGAGGTCGATCGAGGTGGACAGGCCCGAGAGCGTCGTCGATCCCGGCGAGAAACCCCTCGAGCGCGTCGCGGGAGAAGAATCGATCGTCGGGCAGTCTCCCTGGCAGCTCTTCGTCATGCGCTTTCGCAAGGACAAGGTCGCCATCGGCGCCCTCGGGTTCCTCTGCCTCCTGGTGCTGATCGCCCTGTTCGCCCCGTGGATCGCCAACCGCATCGTTCATCACGGCCCCAACGACCTGTACATCCACGAGCCGGTCAAGATGGTCAACGACTTTGGCCTGCCACTCGGCCCCAACCAGCAATTCTGGTTCGGGGCGGATCGGTCGGGCCGGGACCTCTTCGTCCGAGTCCTCTACGGCGCCCGAACCTCGCTCCTCGTCGGCGTGGTCGCCACCGGCTTCGCCGTCGTCGTCGGGGTGACGCTCGGCCTGATCGCCGGTTACTACGGAGGGTGGAGGGACACCCTGATCTCCCGCACCACCGACATCGTGCTGTCCTTCCCGCTCCTCCTGTTCGCCATCGGCATCGTGGGGGCGTGTTCGGCATCGACGAAGGGGTGCTTCGGAGGCTTGATCAAGCCCGGGCTGCAACTCGTCGTGTTCGTCATCGCCCTGTTCAGCTGGCCGAACATCGCCCGCGTGGTCCGAGGAAACACCCTGTCGCTGCGGGAACAGGAGTTCGTGGACGCCAATCGCTCGGTGGGCGCCAGCAACCTCACGATCATCTTTCGTGAGCTGCTGCCGAACCTGATCGCCCCGATCATCGTCTACGCCACGCTCCTCGTCCCCTCGAACATCATCTTCGAGGCGGCGCTGTCGTTTCTCGGCCTCGGAGTGCCCCAGACCGTCCCCTCGTGGGGCCGCCAGCTGTCGGAAGCGGCCGCGGTGTTCAGGGTGGCGTGGTGGATGATGCTGTTCCCGGGGCTGTTCCTGGTGGCGACGACGCTGGGCTTCAACCTGGTAGGGGATGGGTTGCGGGACGCCCTCGACCCCCGGACCGGCCGGTGAGAGACACCGGGGAAACATCATCGTGCTTGACTCTCTGCAACGGAGGAGGGTGAAACCACCGATCCGAGACTTTGAAGGCCACCCACATCCTGACGGAATCAACAAGGAGAAGACATTGAGAAAGAGAACCCTCGGCGTGTTCGCACTGCTGTTGGCGTTCGCCCTCGTCGTCGCCGCGTGCGGCGATGACTCGGCGACGACCACGAGTGGCGCCACGTCGACCACAGGCGGCACCGCCGGCCCCGCGGTCGGTGGTACCTACCGCATCGAGACAGACGGAATCGCCTACACCAGCGGTGGAGACCCGAGTGGTGAGTATCTGGGAATCTCGTTCGGGATCTTCACGAACCTGCTGGCCCGGACCCTGCTCACCTACTACCACACGGGCGGCGCGAACGGTAACTCGCTCGCCCCGGACCTCGCAGCGGACTTCCCGGTGATCTCAGCCGACGGGTTGACCTATACGTTCACCCTGAAGGACGGGATCATGTTCGGCCCGCCGTTGTCGCGGCCGATCACCTCGAAGGACGTCGAGTTCGCATTCCGCCGGATGGCGACCGAGTCGGTCGTGGCGCAGTACGAGTTCTACTACGACGGCCTGATCGAGGGGTTGACGCTGTCCGCGGACATGCCGGCTTCGATCGCAGGCATCGAGACACCTGATGACAAGACGATCATCTTCCACCTGACCAAGGTCTCACCGGACTTCGTCTACCTCGTCGCCATGCCGGCGACGTCGCCGATGCCGGAAGAGGTGGCCGGGTGCTTCCTGCAGGCCGGCGAGTACGGCCGGTACGTCGTCTCGAGCGGACCGTACATGTACGAAGGCAGCGATCAGCTGGATGCGTCGAGCTGCGAAGCTCTGACGGCATCCGGTCCGGTCTCGGGGTTCGATCCCGAGGACCACTCGTACTTCGTTCGCAACCCCGACTATGACCCGGCCACGGACGACCCGGCGGTTCGGGCGAACTACGTGGACCGGATCACGATCGACCTGAATACCAACGCCCAGGACATCTACGCCAAGATCCGTGCCGGCCAGCTCGAGGGCGCCGTCTCGTCGGGGAACCCCCCTGCCGACGTGCTCCAGGCCTATGCCACGGATGCGGCACTCCAGCCGCTCCTCAGGGAGGGCGGAGATGACCGGACCTGGTACATCACGATGAACCTGACGGCACCGCCGTTCGACGACATTCACGTCCGCAAGGCTGCCAACCTGATCATGGACAAGGCTGGAATCCTGCAGGCGTGGGGCGGCGACATCAGCGGTGTCATCGCCACCCACATCCAGCCTCCGGGCTTGACCGGGCTCGGCGCCGACTACGACCCGTATGCCACCGAAGGCCACCGCGGTGACCTTGCCTTGGCACAGGCCGAGATGAAGCTGTCCAAGTACGACACCGACGGTGACGGCCTGTGTGACGCCCCCGAGTGCTCGGGAGTGATCCTGGTCAACCGGACCACCTCACCGTGGGTGGAGTCGGAGCCCGTCGTGGTCGCTTCGCTGGCCGCGATCGGCATCCAGGTGCAGGTCCAGGAAGCGGAGAACCACTACACGATCATCCAGACCGTTGCCAACGAGATTCCGATCGGCATGGACCCGGGATGGGGCAAGGACTACCCCGACTCGAGCTCGTTCGTCGGATTCCTGTTCGACGGTCGCGGGATCAAGGCTGAAGGCAACTACAACTACTCGATGGTCGGCCTCTCGGCCGCCCAAGCGACCGAGTTTGGCGCCGCGAGCGGCCCGACCACGAGCGTGGACGCCGACATCGACAACTGCAAGCAGGTGGCCCTCACCGATGAGCAGGGTGGTATCGACTGCTGGAATGCCCTCGACAAGAAGCTGATGGAAGAGGTCGTGCCCTGGGTTCCGTACCTGTGGCCGAACATCCTCACCACCGTCGGCCCGGCCGTGACGAGCTGGGACTTCGACCAGTTCGCCGGCACGACGGCATTCTCCAAGCTCGCAGTCGACCCCTCACTGCAGGGATAGCGACTGATGCGGTGACAGGGGATCGCTCCGCCCATGCGGAGCGATCCCCTTCACCTTCCAGAGCCTGTAGACAGATCGAGGGACCACCTAGATGGCCAGATACATCGCCCGCCGCCTGCTGTGGGTGTTGCTCGTCGTCATCCTGGTCACGTTCCTCACGTTCCTGATCTTCTTCGTGATTCCGCCGGTCGATCCGGCAATCCTGTTCGCCGGGAGGGCGCCGAGCGCCCGGCTGATCGAGGAGGTCCGACAGTCGCTCGGCCTGGACCACTCGTTCTGGGCGCAGTACGGGTTGTTCGTCAAGCGCATCTTCCTCGGCGACCAATACGGCTGGCCCGGCTTCGGAATGTCGTTCGTCACCCGCTCGCCGATCCGCGAGAACTTCCTCAGCCGGACCTGGGTCACCGGCCAGCTCGCCCTCGGCGCCGCGGTCGTATGGCTGTTTCTCGGAGTGTTCATCGGCATCACCTCCGCCCTCAAACGCGGCCGGTGGCAAGACCGAGCGTCGATGGGGTTCGCGCTCTTCGGCGTTTCGGCGCCGGTGTTCTGGCTCGGGCTGATGGGTCTCTACATCTTCTGGGAAAAGCTGCACTGGCTACCCGGGACGGGCTATGTGTCGTTCTCCGAGGGACCGAGCCAATGGTTCCTCCACTTTCTCTTGCCGTGGGTGGTGCTCGCCTTACTCTTCGCCGCCTTCTATGCCCGCATGGTCAGGGGCAGTCTCCTCGAAGCCTTCGGACAGGACTGGATGCGCACCGCGCGCGCCAAAGGGCTCTCCGAACGCAAGGTGGTGTACAAGCACGCTCTTCGCGCCAGCCTCACACCGGTGGTGTCGCTGTTCGGCGCCGACCTGGGAACACTGCTCGGCGGGGCGATCATCACCGAGACCGTGTTCAACCTGCCCGGTCTCGGCACCTACGTCGTGCGATCCGTCCAGAACGGCGATCTCCCGGTGATCATGGATGTCGTCGTGTTCGCCAGCCTCGCCGTGGCCCTGATGAGCCTGGTGGCGGACATCCTCTACGCCTTCTTGGATCCGCGGGTGAGGTTCTCGTGACCGTTCGTTCTTCCCGCGACGCAGTCGCCGACGGCAAAGCCCTCCTCGAGGTCCGCGACCTCAAGGTGCACTTCCCGACGCCCGACGGGTTGGTCAAGGCCGTCGACGGCGTCAACTTCAAGATCCACCGCGGGGAGACCCTCGGGGTGGTGGGAGAGTCGGGCTCGGGCAAGAGCGTGACCTTCCTCACCGTCATGGGCCTGATCACCTCGAAAGGCGCTCGCCTCGAGGGCGAAGTCATCTTCAAGGGCCGGGACCTCCTCAAGCTCCCTGTGGAGGAGATGCGACACATCAGGGGCAAGGAGATGGGGATGGTGTTCCAGGACCCCATGACCTCGCTCCATCCGATGTACCGGGTCGGCTACCAGATCGCCGAGGCCGTCCTCGCCCACGAGGCTGCAGGCAAGAAAGCCGCTTGGAAGCTGGCGATCGACATGCTCGGCCGGGTGGGGATCCCCAAACCGGAGGAGGCGGCGAGACGGTACCCGCATGAGTTCTCCGGCGGGATGCGCCAGCGGGCGATGATCGCCATGTCCCTCGTACTCAATCCGGACCTGCTGATCGCCGACGAGCCGACGACCGCACTCGACGTGACGGTGCAGGCGCAGATCCTCGACCTCATCGACCGGCTCAAGACCGAGTTCAATGCCGCGGTGGCGATCGTCACGCATGACCTCGGCGTGGTCGCGGAGCACTGTGAAAGAATCCACGTGATGTACGCCGGCAAGATCGTGGAGACGGGGATGAGCCGCGACCTCTTCTACCGAGGCCGCCACCCCTACACCTGGGGGCTGTTGCAGTCGATCCCTCGACTCGACGCCGGGGAGACCCAGCGCCTGCTGCCCATCAAGGGGCTTCCCCCTTCACTCATCTTCGTTCCCCCGGGTTGCGCCTTCCACCCGCGGTGCCCCTACGTGATGGATGTGTGCCGCACCGAGGTTCCGACGATGCCGCCGACCGACGGTCGGCACGCGGCAGCGTGCCACCTGTCGCCGGAAGAACAGGAGCGAATCTTCGTCGCAAAGGTGCTGCAACAGACATGACGACCACGTCACAGCCATCGGCCCCGAGTCCGCGGGCCGGAATCACGCCGCTGCTCAAGGTCACCGGGGTCAAGAAGTACTTCCCGGTCACCAGCGGCATCTTGTTGCAGAGGCGGGTCGGTGACGTCCAGGCCGTCGACGACGTGAGCCTCGAGATCTACCCGGGTGAGACGCTCGGTCTCGTCGGCGAGACCGGGTGTGGGAAGTCGACCCTGGCACGGGTCGTCACCAAGCTCCACGAGGCGACGGCCGGGACGCTGGAGTTCGACGGCGAGGACTACACGCACTATTCCAGAAGGCGGATGCGACCCCTCCGTCGCCAGATGCAGATCATCTTCCAGGACCCGTACGCCTCGCTGAACCCTCGCAAGACCGTTGGTTCGATCATCGGCGACCCCTACCGGATCCACCGCATCGTGGCGAAGGATCGGATCAAGTCGTCGGTCCAGGAGCTCATGGAGCTGGTGGGACTGAACCCCGAGCACTACAACCGCTACCCGCACGAGTTCTCCGGTGGGCAGCGTCAGCGTGTTGGGGTCGCCCGAGCCCTGGCGCTCACCCCGCGGTTGATCGTGTGCGACGAGCCCGTGTCGGCGCTCGACGTCTCGATCCAGGCGCAGATCCTCAACCTTCTGGAGGATCTTCAGAAGGAGTTCAACCTGACCTACCTGTTCATCGCCCACGACCTCTCGGTGGTGCGGCACGTGTCGGATCGCATCGTGGTGATGTACCTGGGCAAGGTGGCTGAGATCGCTCCGCAGGCCGACCTCTACCGCGATCCCAAGCACCCATACACCGGCACCCTGCTCTCGGCAGTGCCCATCCCGGACCCGGATCTCGCCAAGGCGAGGCGACGCATCATTCTCCAAGGCGACGTGCCGTCTCCCATCAATCCGCCCCAAGGGTGCCGGTTCCATCCACGGTGCCCGAAGGCCCAACTTCCCCTCTGCGGGAGCGAGGAGCCTCGGCTCCGCGACCTGGCTCCCGGACATGCCGCTGCCTGCCACTTCCCCCTCACCGGGCCCGACGACCTGATGATGGGCCCTCTCCGGGGAACGGGGGATCACGACGAGCTCTTCGCGCCGCCGACGCGGCCGTAGCGACCGAGCTCGACCACACCTCCGAAATCTGGCCATCGCGCCGCCTGCGGGTAGCCGGTGGCTTCCTCTCCCGGCTAGCGTCGCCATCATGCATGAAGATCTCGCCGACATCGTCGCGGACCTGTTCCCCAGCATCAAGGCCGACCTGGAGTCCTTGGTCCGCATCCCGTCGGTGAGCGCGGCGGGGTTCGATCCCGCCGAGGTGCGAAGGTCGGCAGAAGCAACCGCCGCCCTGCTGCGCAAGGCGGGGATGGGCGATGTCCACTTCCTCGAACTCGACGGAGCCCATCCCGCGGTGTTCGGGGCGATCCCCGCCCCTGCCGGTGCGCCGACGGTGCTCCTCTACGCCCACCACGACGTCCAGCCCCCCGGCGAGGACGACGGATGGGACGGGGAGCCGTTCGAGCCGTACGAGCGCGACGGCCGCCTCTACGGCCGCGGCGCCGCCGACGACAAGGGCGGCATCGTCACCCACACCGGGGTGGTGCGCGCCTTCGCGGGCAGTCCGCCGGTGGGGATCAAGGTCTTCGTCGAGGGCGAGGAGGAGGTCGGTTCCACCCACCTCCCCCACCTCATCTCCGCCTACGGGGAGCTGCTCGCCGCCGACGTCATCGTGATCGCCGACTCGGGCAACTGGCGAGCGGGGACTCCTGCACTCACCACCTCGCTGCGCGGCATCATCTCGGTGATCGTGGAGGTGCAGGTCCTCAAGGCAGGCGTGCACTCCGGCGAATTCGGGGGCGCGGTACCCGACGCCCTCACCGTGCTCGCCAGGGTGTTGGCGCAGCTCCACGACGAGCGGGGAAACGTCGCCGTTCCCGGCCTGGTCTCCTCCGAGTCCGACCCGCTCGATCTCACCGAGGAGGAGCTGCGATCACAGGCCGGGGTACTCCCCGGTGTCGCACTGATCGGCGAAGGATCGCTGACTTCTCGGATGTGGAGCCACCCGGCGGCCGCGGTGCTCGCCATCGACGCCACGCCTCTGGCGAAGGCGATCAACCAACTCCTCCCCCGTGCTCGCGCCAAGGTGAGTGTGCGCCTCGCCCCCGGCGACGACCCGGGCCGTGCCATGAAGGCACTCGTCGCCTTCATCGAATCCCGCCCGGCCTGGGGTGCCACCGTGACCGCGACGCCGCATGAGAGCGGACACCCGTTCACGCTCGACGGAAGCGCAGACCCCAGGGTCGATGCCTTCCGCGACGCCTTGACCGCCGCGTACGGGCGGCCGCCGGTGGACATGGGGGTCGGCGGGTCGATCCCCTTCGTCGCCGCCTTCTCGGAGGCCTACCCCGACGCGGCGATCCTGCTCACCGGTTCGGCGGATCCGACCAGCCAGGCCCACGGACCGAACGAAAGCGTCGACCTCAGCGACCTCGAGCACTCGATCGTCGCCGAAGCCATTGCATTGAGACTGCTGGCGACGTAGGCCGGAACGAACGGTCGCCGGCGAGGTCAGGGTTGCGATGCCACCGAGCGGCGTAGCCTTCTCCCCATGGACCTGAAGACCCCTACCTCTCACGTCGGTCGCGTCGGCGTGTTCGGCTGGCCATTCGTCACCGCACTCGCCGCCGACGCACGATCCGCCGCGCGCCGGCTGGAAGCCGCCGGATACGGAGCTCTGTGGTTTCCGGAGAGTCGCGGTCGGGAGGCCTTCACCACGGCCTCTCTGCTGCTCGAGGCCACAGAGCAAATCGTCGTCGCAACGGGGATCGCCAACATTTGGGCTCGCGACCCGATGGCGGCGGCGGCGGGCGCACTGAGCCTTGCCGAATCCTCCGGTGGGCGATTCGTCCTCGGCCTCGGGGTGAGCCACGCACCGTCGGTGGCTCGCCGGGGACATGAGTACCAGCGGCCTCTGCAACGCATGACCGCCTACCTCGAGGCGATGGAGCTGGTGGCCAACCCGCTCGTGGACAACACCCCGCCCCCGCCCGTGGTCCTCGCCGCTCTTGGCCCGCGCATGCTCGAACTGGCCGGCCGGCGGACGAGCGGCGCCCACCCCTACTTCGTCCCGCTCGAGCACACGAGCCGCGCCCGGGCGACACTCGGACCCGGACCGTTCCTGGCACCAGAGCAAGCGGTCGTCATCGGCACCGATCCGATCGCAGCACGGGTGATCGCGCGCCAACACACGTCCGGATACCTGGCACTGGACAACTACCGCCGCAACCTCCTTCGTCTCGGGTGGTCACAGGCCGACACCGAGGGAGGCGGAAGCGATGCTCTCGTGGACGCGGTCGTCGCATGGGGCGACCTCGACGCCATCGCCGAACGCATGCACGACCATCTCCGGCGCGGCGCCGACCACGTTTCGGTGCAGATGCTGGGAGAAGACTGGCTCGGTGGGTTGGAGCAGCTCGCGGAGGTGCTGTTCCGCTGACCTCACCGGCGTTCGGCGCTTGGCTCGGCCACTTTGCCGCTGAAGCCTATTGATCGCAGAACCGGCCGCCGCGCACCGCGGTGATCACGCCCGCCATGTCGTCGAACGCGATCGCATCAGGCGCCATCGCTCGCAGCCAGCCGTCGGCACCCACCGGTGACGTGATGAACACGTCGAAACCGCCGTCGAGACCCAGACCGACCCCGGCGTCCGGATGGGCATCGAGCACGTCGCCGATCGCTGAGCCGGGGCCGGCTCCGCCGCCGGTGACGAACGGGAACACGCCTTCGCCGGCCTGGTAGCCGGCGAAGTGTCTCGTCCCCTTCGGTGCCCATGAGGTCGCGCCATCGGTGAAGTACAGCGCCAGATTCTCGATCGTCGCCACCCGGACCATGGTCGTGTCGCTGCGACAGAGTCCGTAGGGGGACTCGTAGTCGTCGACGGCGATCCACCCCGTGTCCTCGGTGGGGGCCGCCCCTGGCATGGCCTGACGGACCAACGCCAGGGTCTGGTCGGCATCGGCGCCGAAGTCGACCACCTCGAGCCCCGTCGGGGTGAGGACGATCGGGGTTGCTGCGCCACCCTCACAGGGGGCCGCAGATCGGGTGACGTCGAAGGCAACGGACACCGGTTTGTCGGGCGCGCTCCCATCACTCGGATAGACACGGGCGACACCGACCACCCGGTCGGTCACGGAGGCGTCGAGATCGATCGGGAACCCGACGTATCCCGCAGACCCGTCGCGGTACAAGACCTCGACCCAGGCCCCGACCCCGCCGTTGGCGAACGCGAAGTCCCCCGGAGTGCCGACGGCGACCACGAGATACCCACTCCCGGACTCTGCCACGAAGGATTGATCGCCGGCGGTGTCGAGGCACACCCTGCTCACCGCCTCCTCGTGGCCGTCGACGACCACGGTGCCCTCCGCGGCAGGGGCGATCTTCGCCGTGCCGGGCGTCAGGATCGAGATACGGACGGCGTAGGTCGTCGCATCACCGGCAGTGGACACATCGACGACGTAGTCCTGGGTCGACGGCACGTCGCCGGCCCAGGCCGTCGCCGCCGCCGGGGCGAGGACACCGCCATCCGCTCCGCGCACGTCGACACGCGCCCGGCCGGTGCTCGAGGTCACCACGACCCCGATCCGTTGATCCTCCTCGGCGCGCACGAAGTAGGTGTCGGGATCTGCCGCCGACACGTTGCCCACCGCCTCGGCCTGTCCGCCGTCGATGGCAAGCCTCCGCGGATCTGCACACGCCCGCGACAGCAGTGCGAAGGTCTCGTCGTCGGGTGCGCCGGTCTCCTCGCGCCCGAGATCGACCTGCATCGCCTGCACCGCGGTCTTGGTCGCCGGGCCGAACTGCCCGTCGACCTCGAGGGGGCCGTAGCCGGCACAATTCATGAGGAACTGGAGGGCAAACGCGGTGGCGTTGTCGTCACCGATGCCCGTGATGGGCTCGCCATTGACCGTCGGCGCCTGTGTGGTGGTCGTCGTCGCCGCCGTGGTCGTGGGCGCGCTCGTGGTGCTCGCCGCCGTGGTGGTCGTGTCGGCCGACCCACCCGTGCAAGCGGCGAACACGAGCGATCCCGCGGCAAGCAGGATGCCTCGGCGCCACCGATCCAGCATCATCACCGAGGCTAGCGATCGGATCGAAGTCGTGGTCGGTCGAATCGGGCCATCTCGGCCCGTGCCGGTATGGGCCGGTCGACGAACCTCTCTACCGCCGGCGGCGCTTCGGACGCACCCGACGGGACAGTTCGGCGGCGCTGCCCATCTTGAACTCGACCGACTCGGGGGTGAATCCGACGAGATCGGCAAGGCGCGGATCATTCGAGTACATCTTGACGATCTCCTGGTTGAGGCCGCTGGCCCTTTGCAGGCGCTCGACCTCCTTGACCTGGTCCCACTCGACGAGGGTGACCACCAAACCGCTCTCGCCCGCTCTTGCCGTGCGGCCCGACCGGTGGATGAACGACTTGTAGTCGGCAGGCGGGTCGTAATGGATGACGACGTCGATGTCATCGATGTGCAAACCACGGGAGGCGAGGTTGGTCGCGACCAGCACCGGGGTGTCACCGGACGCCAGATCGGCGAGCGTCTTCTCGCGCAGGGACTGGCGGAGGTCGCCGTGAATCGGGGCGGCCTTCACACCCTCGCGCTGAAGCTGTTCCGCCACTCTGTCGGCACCGCGCTTGGTGGACACGAACACCAATGCCCGATCGGTGCTGCTGGTGATGGCTGCGACCACCTTGGGCTTGTCGAGGTGGTGGATGAGGATGAAACGGTGATCCTGGGTGTCGACGACGTCGGTCTTCTGGGCGACCTCGTGGCGGATGGGATCGGTGAGGTAGCGGGAGATCAGCGAGGCCACCTGCCCGTCGAGCGTGGCCGAGAAGAGCATGGTCTGGTGCCCGCCGCCGATGGCGCGCATGATCTTGTGCACCTGGGGCAGGAAGCCCATGTCGGCCATCTGATCAGCCTCGTCGATGACCACACGCTCCACGTCCGAGAGGTTGACGAGCCGTCGCTCTTCGAGATCGATCAGGCGTCCCGGAGTCGCAACGAGGATCGCCGCACCCGCCTCCACGGCATCCGTCTGCTCTTTCATGGACACTCCGCCGTACACCGCAGCGAGTCCGAGGCCCTTGGCGGCAGCGAGCGGACTGAGTTCCTCGGCCACCTGGCTGCACAGCTCACGAGTGGGAACCAGCACGAGGGCGTGCGGTCGGCCGGCGACTCCGGGCGGGGTCCGCTCGACGAGGGGTATGCCGAAAGCCAGGGTCTTGCCCGACCCCGTCTGAGCCTTGCCGCACACGTCGCGGCCGGCGAGTCCGTCGGGAATGGTCATTTCCTGAATCGGGAACGGCTCGGTGATCCCGTAGCCGGCGAGCACGCCGACTATCTCTTCGGACACGCCGAGCCCCCGGAATCCCGGCGCCTTCGCCGCTGCACTGCCGTCCATGGGTCTCGTTTCGTCGGCGGTCTGTCGACGCGGGGCGGCCCGGGATCGGCAGGGAACCCGCGGGTAGGTCAGATGCATCGACCCGCGATCGACACAACGGTACCAGGTGCCTGCAACCAGACCGATGCTCGGGGGTGACGACGGCGCAGCGGGGCGGCTATCGTCGCGGTCTCCGAACGAGAGTCTGGCGAACGAACGATGAGAACCCGACTCGGCGGAGGTGCCTTGGCCATCCTGGTCACCGGCATCGTCGCCGCCACCGGGACCGCTGCCCAGGCCACCGAGCTCGCGCCGATCGAGGGCTACCACGAACTGGTGGCACTCCAGCAGGGCGACAGCGGCACTGCGGTGATCCGGCTTCAATACGAACTGAACGCGCTCGGCATGTACAACGGACCCATCTCGGGTACCTTCGACGAGGTGACCGGGTACGCCGTGCGGGCGTTCCACGCGTACCTTGGACTCGCCCCGACCTACGAGTTCGCCGCCCTCGACTGGGTCAGGATCGAATCGCCCCCACCCGACCCGGGAATCCCCGATCGCCGGGATGAGCCGGACCGGGTCGAGGTGGACGTAGGGCGGCAGTTGCTGTTCGTCGTGCGCGACGGTGAGGTTGCGGGGATCCTTCCGGTGTCGACGGGCGGCCTGTACGTGTATTACAGCGACCTGTTCAAGCGCGACAAGCTCGCCTACACCCCTCACGGCGACTTCACCCTCAATTGGCACCAGCTCGGCTGGAGCTGTCTGCCCGCCTGTGTGTACAAGTACTGGGGGTTCACCACCTACTACGGGATCCATGGGTACCCCGAGGTCCCCAACTTTCCGCGTTCCCACGGGTGCATCCGAATCACGACATGGGATTCGCGATGGGTGGAGCCCCTTCTGTTCATCGGCATGCCGATCCACGTGTGGGACACCGCTCCCCGGGTCTCCCCGGGGCTCCCTCCGCGACACTGAGAACGCGAAACCTGCCAGTAGCACCGACCCGCCTATCATGTCGGTCCAAGCGATGAGACCCCGCCACCGCGTCGTATTCCTCGCCGTCGCCGTTCTCGGCGCGACAGGCCTTGTCGTGCCTTCGGCAGAGGCCACCGGGCTCTCCGACGAGCTGACCGCAGTGGCTGGGTTCCACGACCTCGTCCGCCTCGAGGCCGACGCATCCGGGCCCGACGTCGAACGCCTGCAGGCGGCGCTGGCCGCCGCCGGGTTCTATCACTCTGCCATCACCGGCACCTACGACCGCGAGACGGCCACCGCAGTCCTCGCCCTTCACAAGTACCTGCGACTCCCCCGCACCAGCACGTTCAACGCACTCGACTGGATCCGACTGGAACTCCTCCCGGAGACGACCGGCATCCCCGATCGGTGGTACGAGCCGGATCGAGTCGAAGTCGACGTCACCCGCCAGGTGATGTTCATCATCCGTGATGGCGCGATCACCGGGATTCTCCCCGTGTCGACCGCGGGCAACTACACCTACGACAGCCCCCGCTCGGGCCAGAGGGTCTCGGCGCACACTCCCCACGGCGACTTCGACCTGATGTGGCGGCAATGGGGGTGGAACTGCGACCGTGTCACCGGATGGTGTGTCTACAACTACTGGGCCTTCACTCCGTTCTACGGGATTCACGGGTACCGCGAGGTTCCCAACTACCCGGCTTCGCACGGATGCACGCGGGTGAACACCTGGGACTCCGATTGGTTGGACTCACAGCTCTTCATCGGGATGCCGGTGCACGTGTGGGACGACCCTCCCGAGATTGCTCCCGCTCCCCCGCCACCCGTCCATCGCACCGCATGAACCCGGTCGGCGGGTAGCCTCGCGCCGAACCCGGAGGATCACGTTGCGCCGCACTCCGATCATCGCCGCATTCACCCTCGTCGCCGCGGCGTGCGTGTCCGCCGGCACGGGTCCATCGACCACCGGTGGAGACACGACAACGGGTGGCACGAACGCCAACGGTTCGACCACACTCACGACCGAGGACCTCAGGCCGTGCAAAGCATCCATCCCCGACGTCCCGCCTTCTTCCGCCAACGGGCCGAGCGCGGAACGGATCACGGGTTCCAACGTCGAGGCGGCATCGGTGAGCATCTCCCAAGGCGCCTTCATCTGCGCCCATGACGTCGTCGTGGTGTCCGCCTCCGACCTCGACCGGGTGGCGATAGCCGCCCGACTCGCCGTCGGCCTCAACGCTCCCCTCCTCTTCGCCACTGCGGACGGTTCGAGCCTGCTCGCGTACGAGATCGACCGTCTCTCGCCGAAGACCGTGTGGATGGTCGGCGATGGCACCGCCGTCGCCGCTCCCGAGTTCTCCGACGTGAAGAAGATCACCGGCACCAACGACCGGATCGCCGCCGAGGTCAACGACGAGGTGGAGGCATCCAGCGAAGTGACGCTCCCCGAGGTACCCGGCATCGCCACCGTCGTGACCGCCATCGAGGGCTTCGCCGACGGCCTCGGGGTGATTCCCAGCCCGACGACGACGACGACCACCACCACCACCGACACCTCGGCCGGGGACACCACCACCACCACCACCACCACCGTTCCGCCCTCCGGGGACTCATCGGCCTCCGAGGAGGTGCCTTCGGTCTATGCAGGGGTAGGGACGTCGGGGACCGTCTGGCTGGTCGACGTCGGCCAGACCGAGCTGGCCATCGCCGCCGCCGTCAGCGCGACGACCACCGGCGGGCTCATGGCCCTCGTCGACGGAGCAGACCTGCGGGCAAACCCCGCAGTGGCGCGCACCATCCGCCTCGTCCCCGGCGGAGCCCAACGGGTGCAACTCATCGGGGTCACCCCGGACTCCACCTGGCAGCTCCCGGTGATCCTCGAAGGAGAGGAGAACCCGGGCGGCGGGTATCTGATGTTCCCGGGACGGCGCCTGGTCGCCATCTACGGGAACCCACAGGCCGGGGACCTCCTCGGCATCCTCGGTGAGCAGGATCCCGAGGCGTCGGCATCGAGAGCCCGCCAGGTGGCCGCCGGTTACGACGCCGATGGGCTCGTGGTGGTCCCCTCGTTCGAGATCATCGTCACCGTGGCGGCGGCCGATGCCGGCTCCGACGGGAACTACTCGAACGAGATGCCCCTCGACATCCTCCAGCCGTGGATCGACGTCGCCGCCGAACAGGGGCTCTACGTGTTGCTCGACCTCCAGCCCGGACGGAGCGACTTCCTGGCCCAGGCGAAGTTGTACGAGGATTTCCTCAAACTCCCCAACGTCGGACTCGCTCTCGACCCGGAGTGGCGTCTCGGGCCGAACGAGCTCCCACTCCGCCAGATCGGCCACGTCTCGGCGGAGGAAGTGAACTCGGTGGTGGAATGGCTCGCCGCTCTGGTCAGGGACAACCACCTCCCGCAGAAGGTGTTGCTCCTCCACCAGTTCCGCCTCTCGATGCTGGAGAACCGCGAGTTGATCGAGACGCCGAGCGAACTCGCCACCGTCATCCAGATGGACGGGCAGGGCGCGATCCCCGACAAGTACAGCACGTGGTCGGCGATCACCCAGGGGTGGGAGACTGCGAGCTGGAGCTACGGCTGGAAGAACTTCTACGACGAGGACAGCCCCGGCCCGATCTCACCGGCCGAGGTGCTCGACCTCGTCCCGATCGTGGTGTACGTCAGCTACCAGTAGGCGAACCCGGCGGCGACATCGGACCCGAAGCCCCGGCCCGCTCGACACCGCCCGACCGCCGCTCGGCACGGTCGCCGAGGATGACCCCGGCAAGAATGACCAGCCCCCCGAGAATGATCCCCTTCTCGAGGCGTTCAGAGAGGAACACGATTCCGGAGACGACCGCGATCGGCGGCACCAGGTAGCCCGCCATGGAGGCAAACGTGGCGGAAGCCCGGCGCAGCATCCAGTAGTACAACGCGAAGGGCACGAACGTCGAGACGACCCCCATGTACACCAGCAGCGCCCACGACCCCCCGCCGAGGCTCAATGGGAGCGCCCCCTCGGTGAGCACCGTGGCCACGACCATGATCGCCGTGCCGCTGACGAACTGCACCCCGACGACCTCGAAGGGGTCGTACCCGCCCGCGTGGCGCTTCGCATAGACACTCCCCACCGCGATCGAGACGACGCCGATGAGGGAGAGCACACCTGCCAGCACGGGCTGACCGCCGTCCGCGAGCCCCGAGTCGCCGGAGATCATGAGGAGCGTCACACCGACGAATCCGGCCAACAGACCGACGAGCCGAAATGCGGAGAGGCGCTCGCCGACGAGGAAGAAGTGCGCCAGCACTGCGGTCAGCAGCGGGATCAGTGCCGTGGTCACTCCGACGAACCCAGCCGAGGCGTGCTGGAGCGCCACGTTGGAGGTGAGATACGGCACGGCGACACTGGTGACTCCCATGACCACTCCCACCCGAAGAGCGATCCCCCGCGGGAACGGGGTCCGTCGGACGACGAGGAAGCCGATCACCACCAGGGCGGCAATCGCGGCTCGCAGGGTGGCGACGGTGAACGGTTCGACACCGTCGTCGAGAACGAGCCTGGTCGCCACGCCGGCCGTTCCCCAGCCGAAGGAACCGATGAGAAGGGCGATCCAGACGCGGCGCATCGGGGCACACTAGGACCGGCCGACCCCGCGCCCCTCCGGGCTCAGTCGTCGGTTCGCGTCACGAACAGCCGTCCCTCGCGTTCGACGACTTTGCCGCGCCCGAGCGGGAGGATCCGGGTCAGCGCCTTGAACGCAGGGGCCAGGCCGGGGACCTTGGCGTAGATCCCCGTGGGACCCGAGACCATGCTGCCGGTCTTGACGTCGTAGCGGGACCCGTGCCACGGGCACACCAGACAACCCTCGGGGTCGATCGACCCCTCGGCGAGATCCGCCATCAAATGACGGCACCGTCGGGTCACAGCGAAGCACGCTCCTTCGGCGTTGCCGATTGCGAACCGGCCGGCGCCGATCACGGTCCCGGGGGTGAGGTCGGCAACATCGCCCGCTGGGGTCTCATAGGCCATCTCATCCTCTCGGTATGAAGTGCCCCGAGGGTATCTGCCGAAACACCACAACACCGCGCCAACCCCGTCGGATCCCCGATAATGCGGTCATGACCATGCGTCGTCGATCGGTCGTCCTCGCCGCCATCGTGGTTGGCGCCGCGGCATGTAGCACCGGGCCGTCGGTGACGGCAGCATCAACCACCACTGCGGGGTCGACCACCGGGGCCGGCAGTTCGACCACCACCACGGTCGGGACCACGACGACGGCGACATCCCCAACGACGACGACAACGACCGCGGTGGCGCCGACGACGTTTGCCGCCATCGGCGACTACGGCGACGGCGGTCTCGAGGAGGAGGCGACCTCGGCCATGATCGGTGATTGGGCACCGGACTTCATCGTCACTGCGGGTGACAACACCTATGGCTCGGCCGGCTACGACACCCTGGTCGGCCGGTACTACGCCGACTACATCGGGGACTACCACGGGGACTACGGACCGGGCGCGCCCATCAACCGGTTCTTCCCCGCCCTCGGCAACCACGACTACACCGACGCCGGCCTCGAGCAGTACCTCGACTTCTTCACCCTCCCCGGGCAGGGATACACCTCCTCGTCGGGGAATGAGCGCTACTACGACGTCGTCCTCGATCCAGTGCACTGGTTCTTCGTGAACAGCGATTCCGCCGAACCCGACGGCATCGGCGTCAACTCGGTTCAGGCGGCGTGGCTCCACGGCGCACTCACATCCTCTGATTCGACCTGGAACGTGGTGGTCTTCCACCACGCCGCCTATGGCTCGACTCATCACAAGGGGGAGGAGGCGTTGCGTTGGCCATTCGCCGAATGGGGCGCCGACCTGGTGCTCAGCGGGCACAACCACAACTACGAACGGTTCGCCGTCGACGGCGTCACCTACGCCACGGTCGGCCTGGGGAGGACCAACGTGCCGCTCGGCGACAACACCCTGGATCCCCACAGTGTGTTCTTCTTTGGGGAGTCAGGTACCGGTGCTCTCCTCCTCACTGCATGCGAGAACGCCCTCGTCGGCGAGTTCGCCACCGTCGGCTCCGGCGTCATCGACTCGTTCGTGGTCGGCAGCGGCACCTGCGGCTGAGGGGCGGTTCGGGGTCGCAAGGGGCCTTCTCCCTTGGCGCCATGTCCATGAGTTGATTACTCTTTGACTATGCGATTAGAGATCATGCGTCGCAGCGACATCGCCTTGCGGTCGGTTCGGCTGCTGCACGAAGACGGCGGAACCCTCCAAGCGGCTGAGATCGCCGCCGGGCTTGGCTCGACGCCGCAGTTCGTACCGCAGGTTCTCGCTCCGATGGTCAAAGCCGGTTGGCTGACCAGCGAGCCGGGGCCACGAGGCGGCTACCGCCTCCGGATCGAGCCGTCGACCCGTTCCATCCTCGATCTCATCGAGTTGATCGAAGGTCCGACCGACGACGGGGCCTGTGTGCTCCGGGGCGGGGCGTGCACGAGCACCTCGACGTGCTCGTTGCACGACGCCTGGACGGCCGCTCGCGACGCTCTCCTCGAACGTCTGGCCTCAGTTCCGCTGGTGGGTGAGGAGGCCGAGAAACACAAGAAGCCAATTACGAAGGGAAGATCGTGAAGTCGTTTCGCAACCTCTGGCCCGTGGCCGCGCTGCTGGTGGCGGTCGGCCTGCTCATCACCTCACTTGTCGTCGTCTCCGGCAACGGTGCCGCCGCCTATCCGGCGGATGCCGGGGTCAGACCGGACCTCACGCCGGTGGCGAGCCTGCAGCCGGCGTCCGTCGACGAAGCCCACGTCGCCTACGCGCCGTCGGTACCGCCGGCGATCACCCGCACCGACCAGCGCACGTACGAGGTCCACCTCGAGGTGCTCGAGGGAGTGTGTCCCCTCGATCCGGCGAAGGGCATCTCGACCGACATGTGGGGATACCGGATCGCCGGTGATGCCGGTGTGACGTGCGGCTCCCCCGGTCCGATCCTCAGGGGCAGGGTCGGTGACATGGTGAGCATCACGCTGACGAATCTCGCCGGCAACCTCCATCCGCACAACATCGACTTCCATGCCGTCACCGGACAGGGTGGTGGGGCGAAAGACCTCACGGTGAACCCGGGCGAGACGGCCACGATTCAGATCCGGCTGCTCTATCCCGGCGCGTTCATGTACCACTGCGCCTACGGCGACGTGCCCGTCCACATCGCCCACGGCATGTACGGCATGTTCATCGTCGATCCGGAGGCACCGCTTCCGAAGGTCGAGCACGAGTGGGCCTTGATGCAGTCCGAGTGGTACGTCGGAGAGGCGGACCCATCGGGTCTCGTGGCTTTCGACCCGGATGCTCTTCTCCTCGAAGAACCGCGGTACGTGACCTTCAACGGCCGCACCGACGCCCTCACCGGTGACGACACGCTGACGATGGCAGTCGGCGAACGAGCCCGGATCTACATGGTGAACGAGGGACTCAACCTCGACTCGAACTTCCACCCGATCGGGTCGCACTGGGACCTGGTGTACCCGGAGGCGGCTACCCATGCCGCCAATGAGCCGATCCGGGGCTCGCAGTCGACCCTGGTCGTGGCCGGGGGCGGGGTGGTCGTGGAGCTCGACGGGCTCGTGCCGTCGACGATCATCCTCGTCGACCATGCGCTCGTCCGCACCTTCTACAAGGGCGCGATCGGCACGATCGTGGTCGAGGGAGATCCCCAGCCCGAGCTCTACGGCGTGACCCGTGCCGCCTCCCCCACCGACGGCGGGAGCACCACGACCACCTCGCCCCAGGCGATCGGTGCCGAAGTGGTCATCCCAATGGACGCCTTCAACCCATCGAACGCCGCCCATGCCTACGAGCCGCTCGATCTGACCGTGGTCGCAGGGACAACGGTGCGATGGACCAACGAGGACGCGATCGCCCATACGGTGACCTCGGGTGTCAGCGATGGGTCGTCGGGTACTCCGGATGGCAGATTCGACTCGCCCTTCCTCGACCAAGGTGACGCCTTCACCTTCACATTCGACGAGCCAGGGACCTACCCGTACTTCTGCAAGCCCCATCCGTGGATGCGAGGGACGGTGACGGTGACCGGCTGAACACCGAAGAGCCACGAGTGCGGCCCGGGTCCATCGCCCCGGGCCGCACAGGCTGCATGATGGGGCGATGTGGCGCTACCTCCGGCTCGCCCGGCCCCACTTCCTCGTCGGCGGAGCCGTGCTGTTCGCCCTCGGCGCCTTCTCGACACATGGCATCGATGCAATGGCATATGCGGTCGGTCAGGCGATGGTCACCTCGATCCAACTCACGGCCCAACTGGCCAACGAATACGCCGACGCCGAGGCCGATGCCGCGGTGACCAACCGAACCCTCTTCTCCGGCGGGAGCGGCGTGATCCCATCGGGCGCGTTACCGGCACGAGCGGCGCTGGTCGGTGCCATCATCTCGTCGACGATGGCCGCCATCGCCATCGTGGCGATGGCGTGGATCAGCGTTCCCACCGCAGCCACCGGAACGGTTGCCCTCTTGGTCGCATGGGTCTACTCGACGCCCCCGGTTCGCCTCTTGAACACCGGGTGGGGTGAGGTGGCCACGTCCCTCGTCGTCGCCGGGCTGGTACCGCTGGTCGGCGTCTGGTCGCAGGGCGGGCGAGTGGGGGCGGGCTTGTGGTGGGCAGTGGCGGCACTCGTTCCCATCCACGTAGCGATGATCCTCTGCTTCGAGCTCCCCGACCTCGACAGCGACGCCGCAACGGCCAAGCGAGTCCTGGCGGTGCGGATCGGCCGTCGGGCGACGCACCGGCTGATCGTCGTGTGCGCCGCCGGTGCCGGGATGCTGCTTGGGTTTGCCGCCCGTTTCGACGGTCGCGTTCCCTTCCGCCTCGCCGCCGTCGCCGGGCTGGGACTGACGGCGTCGGCGGTGGCCGTGGGAATTCGGTCGCGTTGGTGGTCGGTCGTCACCACCGGCGCCGTTGGGTCACTCGTGGTCGTCGCCGGCGCCCTCCTCGCCGGGACGTGAACCGGGACCCTCGAGCCGCCCTGCTACCAGGGTGCCGTCTGCACGCGTAGATGAGCGATGGCCGGGCCACACGGGCACACCGACCTCGGAACTTCCGACCGCTACGGTGGCCACCATGCTCACGCCAACCGACGCCGCGGTCGCCGCACGGCGGATCCACGACACCCTGCCGGTGGTCGACGGGCACAACGACCTCCCGTGGGCAATCCGCACCCGGGCCGGCAGCTCGCCGGCGACAGCCGATCCGCGCCGACACCTCGAGGGCTATCACACCGACTTTCCCCGCATGCTGGCAGGGGGCGTCGGGGTCCAGTTCTGGTCCGTCTACGTCCCGGGTTGGACTCGAGCCCCCGGCGCCGCGACCCACCGGCAGATCGACCTGGTCGAGGAGCTGGCCGCCCTGGCACCCGAGACGATGGAGTTGGCCGCCGGCGCCGAGCGGGCGGATGCGATCCGCCGGGAAGGGCGCATCGCCGGCATGCTCGGCGTCGAAGGCGGCCACTCGATCGAGGATTCGCTGGACGCGATCGGCGCCTTCTACGAGAGAGGGGTGCGGTACATGACGCTCACCCACGCCGACACGATCGGCTGGGCCGACTCGGCCACGGACGAGCCCAGACACGGCGGGCTCACCGATTTCGGCAGGGCAGTCGTCGCCGAGATGAATCGCGTGGGGATGCTGGTCGACGTTTCCCACGTCTCTGCCGACACGATGCGCCAGGCGGTCGAGACGAGCCGGGCTCCGGTGATCGCTTCACACTCGTCGGCGTTTGCCATTGCCCCACACCCACGAAACGTCCCCGACGACGTGATCGAGGCGATTGCCGGAGGTGGAGGCGTCATCATGGTGACGTTCGTGCCGGCGTTCGTCGTCGCCGCCACTGCGACCCAGGCGCTGGGGATGTTCGACGAACAGCGGGCCCTACGCTCCCGCTTCGCCGCTGACGACGAAGCCGGTTTCGCCGCGGCCGCCAAGAGGCATTTCGCCATGATCGAGATCGATCGTGGAACCGTCGGGGACGTCGTCGATCACATCGAGCACGTCGCCGCCGTGGGTGGAGTCGACCATGTCGGGCTCGGGTCGGACTTCGACGGGATGGACAGCACGCCCGTAGGACTCGAGGACGCCTCGTGCTATCCGGCGATCACCGAGGAGCTGCTGATCCGCGGATGGGCCGAGCCCGACGTCCTCAAGATCCTCGGTGGCAACGCCATGCGCGCCTTGCGTGGCGCCGAGGATGCCACCGTCAGAGCGCCGTGAGCCTCACGACGGGGATCACCCTGTCTGTCTTCGCCTCATAGTCGGCGAACCCCGGCGACATGGCCGTGATCTTCGCCCACTCGAGCGCACGCTCATCGGGATCGAGTGTCGATGCGATCGCAGGGAAGAACTCGTCCTTGAATCGGATCCACACCTGAGGGTCGGCAACGAGGTTGAGATACCACGCGGGATGAGTAGGGGCCCCTCCCTTGGAGGCGACCACGAGCATGTCGTCCCCGGCCGGGAAGTGGACGACCGGGGTGCGCCGAATCCTGCCCGACCTCCGACCCGTGGTGTAGAGCAGGATCAAGCGTTCGGCAGATGGATGATCGACCGCGGCACCATCGGTCGCCAGGTACTGGTCGATGTGGTTCTTGGCCCACGGGCTCGGACTGTCGATCGCCTGGGCCTCGATCTCCTGCAGATTGGTCTCGGTCATACGGTGGTCAACGCTCCGCGTCGAAAATCTCTTCCGCGCGCCATTCGGGTCGGATCGACATGGTCGACCGGCGTGGACGACCATAGGATGCCCGGGAAGGTCTCTGGCAAACGACCCGAAGACGGACTGATGGCGCGTGGGCCGTTGTGCCCTGGGCGTCCCCAGGAAGCGATGCGACGCTCGGGCGAGCGGGTCGGCGCGGTCGCCGCCTGAGAGACGTGTCCACGCGGTGCCCATGGGCGGCACGAGGAGGAGGCGACATGCCGCGCAAGGTGATCATCATCGGAGCCGCCGGGCGGGACTTCCACAACTTCAACACGCGATACCGCAACGACGAGTCCGTCGAGGTGGTCGCGTTCACCGCCGCCCAGATTCCGGGGATCGGTGGACGGCGCTATCCCGCAGAACTCGCCGGCACCCGGTACCCGAACGGAATTCCCATCTATCTCGAGCAGGAACTCTCCCGCCTGATCGGCGAACTCGGTGTCGACGAGTGCGCCTTCTCATACAGTGACGTCTCCTACAACCATGTCATGTCGGTGAGCGCCATCGTCATGGCCGCCGGAGCGTCCTTCACCCTGCTCGGACCCGACGACACGCAGATCCGCAGCACCAAGCCGGTCATCTCGGTATGCGCGGTGCGGACCGGGTCGGGAAAGAGTCAGACCTCGCGCCGGGTGATCGAGCTGCTGATCTCCCACGGCCTGCGGGTGGTGGCGATCCGTCACCCGATGCCTTACGGAAATCTCGCGGCGCAGCGCGTGCAGCGCTTCGCAGAGATCGCCGACCTGGCGCGGCACGAGTGCACCATCGAGGAGATGGAGGAATACGAGCCTCACATCGTCCGGGGAAACGTCATCTACGCCGGAGACGACTACGAGGCGATCATTCGCGCCGCCGAAGACGACCCTTCCGGATGTGACATCGTCGTGTGGGACGGGGGCAACAACGACGTCTCCTTCTATCGCAGCGATCTGCTCATCACGGTCGTGGACCCGCACCGGCCCGGACACGAACTGAGCTACTACCCCGGCGAGGTGAATCTACGCATGGCCGACGTCGTCGTGATCAACAAGATCGACACCGCGTCCCTCGCCGACATCGAGACGGTGCGTGCCAACATCGCCGCCGTGAACCGGGGCGCACTCGTCGTCGACGCGGCATCCCCCATCGGCATCGACGATGCCGCCCTCATCAGAGGCAAGCGCGTGCTGGTCGTCGAGGACGGACCGACCCTCACCCACGGCGGGATGAAGATCGGCGCCGGCGTCGTGGCGGCCCGGAAGTTCGGTGCCGCCGAGATCGTCGATCCGCGACCGTATCTCGTAGGAAGCCTGCGCGACACCTTTGCCACCTACCCAGGGATCGGTTCCGTGCTGCCGGCGATGGGGTACGGGCCTGATCAGATCGCCGACCTCGAAGCGACGATCAACGCCGCCGACTGCGACGTCGTCATCATTGGAACACCTATCGACCTCGGTCGCCTGCTCGACATCGACAAGCCGCACACCCGGGTGTACTACGACCTGCAGGAGATCGGGAAACCAGATCTCGGAGACGTGATCGCCGGCTTCGTCGCCGGGCACCTTCGCTGAGCGCCGCCGCCGCCAATCAGGCCGCGCGCTTCGCCGCGGGTGCCATCAGCACCAACTCGAATACGCTCCACACCCCGTCGTGGTGGTAGGCGAGATCACCGCCCATGCGCCGGGCGAGATCGCGTGAGATGGTGAGTCCGATGCCGACCGACCCCGGCTGGGCGCCGCCGGATGCCTGCCGGTAATAGCGATCGAAGATCCTCCCGGCGACCTCGGGAGCGAGCGCAGGCCCATCGTCACACACCGCGACCACCACCCGGCTCCCCTCGCGTGCCACGCGCACGGTCACCCGAGGCCCGCCGTATCGAGCTGCGTTGGAGAGCAGGTTGCGGAGGATCTGCCGCACGCGGGCGGCATCACCCATGGCCTGGACCGGCCCCTGCGGAGCCTCGACGACCTCGACCGCCGGCAGGATCGATCCACCGGCGGTGCGCAGCCTCTCGATCTGCTCCATCACGTCGAGCACTTCGGCGCCAACACCGAGCTCGCCGAGCTCGACCCGGGCGCCAACGAGCAAGTCCTCGACGATGTCGGAGAGGTCGGCCGCCTGATCCGCGATCGTGGCGAGTATTCCTTCGCGCTCCTCGGCGGCGACGCCGTCCCTCCGCAGCAGGTCTGCAAATCCCACGACCGAGGTGAGCGGGGTGCGCAGCTCGTGACTCACCGAGGCAAGGAACTCGTCTTTCGACCGCACCAGATCACGCATCCGCTGTTCGGTCTCCTTCCGCTCGGTGATGTCGATGAGCACCACGATCACTCGACCGTATTCGAGGACACCGTCGTACTCGGCGGCCGTCCAGTGGAGGTTGGCGGCGAACTCCGAGCCGTCGAAGCGTCGACCCGTGAAGTCGACCACGATCCGTCTCTCGCCCTGCGAGATCGCCACGAACTGGCGCTGCCAGGCGTCGCGGGCCGACTCGGAGAGCCCGGTCGGGTCGAGCGGCCCGACCAGCATCTCGCGATGAGGCACCCGAAGGAGATCGGCCAGGGCGCGATTGCCGTCGACGACGTCGACCAGCCCGATGCAGGTGTCCAGTTCGGTGGGGTGCTCTTGGAAGTGGGCCGCGAGACCGGTCACTCCATCGGCGCGCAGGCCGTCGAGGTAGGCGACGGCCTTGGTGAAGTCCTCCTCGATCGCTCCCACAGGGAGTTGGTGAAAGAGGGTGCGGTAGTGCTGTTCGCTCCGTTCCACCCGTGCGGAGGACAGTGCCTCGATCGCCCGATTCATCTCGCTCATCTCGCGCGACGACACGTCCATGGCGCGCTCGAGCAGGTACCGTCCCCGATCGGCCTCCTCGTAGAACGTTGCCACCCTGTCGAGGAACCGGCGCCAGGTCTCGGGGTCCTCCGGCGGATGATCCGGTTCGAGACCGAGCCGGCGAAGCTGCCGCGCCAGAGTCCGATTCATGTCACTTCGCCGATGGTGGTGATCGTCATCGTCTGGTTGTGCAAGGCGCACACTCCCCCGGCGAGCGGGGAGATCTCCCCGTAGGAGTAGAAGCCGACCTGTCCGGTCCCGGGTGTCGCCGCGTGCGTCGTCGCTTCGAGTTCGTCTTCGGTCCGCTCTCCAAGCACCAGGCGTCTGCCCACGCACGAGATGGCAATGCTCAACGCGGGACCCGTGACCGCAGGAAGCAATGCCGAGACCGCGGCGTCCTCGGCACCTTCGACGAGCCGATCAAAATTGGCCTGCATCAGCTGGGCACGCTGACCCTGGGGGACGTCGCCTGCAAAGATCAGGCTCTGTGCCTCCTCGTCCACCCCGAGGATCGTCCGCACGAGCGGGCCGTCGTCACCGGACCCCCGCAGAGCGAGCGGGAACAACAGGCCCGACGCAGGGAGTTCGGTGGCGAGGTCACCGAGGTATTCCTTGTACAGCGCCAGAACCGGACGGCCGTCCAGTTCATACACGACGTTCCTCGACGAGCGGCTCACCGTCCGCTCGGGCCCGAAGAAGTCCCAACCCCCGACCGAGCCATGCCCCACACGAACTGCACCGCCGTAGAGCCCGACGGCGGTGGCGAATCCGGAAGCAGGCTTGCCGTCGACGATCACCCAGGTTCGCTCGAATCGAGGGCCGTCCGCCGCCAGGCCCCCGGTGGTCACCACCGAGGGGGGAAGCGACTCTGTGAGCCCACGCACGAGATCGCTCCCGTTGACGTCGAGGCCATCGGACAGGACGAACACGGCACGAAGGTCATCGTCGGCGAGACCCGCGCCGAGTCCGACACCCGCCTCGAACGACCGATCGACCCCGATCGGCATGGCACGGCTCTTGATCATCGTCGACTCGAATTCGATCACCGCAACGCTGAGTGTCCCGTCGGACACCTCACTGCCATGGATTTCGCCCGCCGTCGAGCAGCCGACGACCGTCCCCCCGACCTCGACGGTGAGTTGCCGAATCGCCTCGGTGTCGTCGACGTACTCCGGGGCCCCGAAGCACACGATCAGGGCTCGAGCCGGGTCGACCGACGGCAGCGGCGACGACCAGCCGCGCTCCTTGGAAAACGACGTGGTGAATGCCTTCACAACCGCTCCGTGCCTCGTTCTGGATGCTTTCGGCCGCCCGAACCCCCGAGTTGAGCGATCGGGCATCGAGAGCTCCAAGCCGTGTTTGGCGTCCTGGATCATGACCGCCCCGTGGACCGCCCTCGACGGACCCCCTGCACGGCACCGCTACCCACCGGCCCGCAGCTAATCTGACTTCGACCTGCAGCCGGGGTGTGCGGGTGGCACATTCTCTTCGAAAGGAACCCGCGTGTCGCGCATCCGCCTGATCCCTTTGACACTGACCCTCGCGATGCTCTCCGCAGCGTGTGGTGGTGGCGACGGGAACATCCTCACCACCACCACCAGAGGCGACGGCGGCTCGACGACCACCACCACCACCACCATCGCTGGTGCGACCACGACGGCCGGGGCATCCGGTGCCGTGGGCACCCTCGAAGGGGTGCGTGGAGCGGTGGTTCAGATCGTCGCCGAAGGCAGCTTCGTCGACCCCGGCACCGGCGCGCAGGCAACCGTGGCGGGCGCCGGGTCCGGGTTCATCATCGATCCGAGCGGGCTCGCCGTCACCAACAACCACGTGGTGACCGGAGCGGCCATTCTCCAGGTCTATGTCGATGGCTTCGAAGAAGCGCAGAACGCTCGCATCGTCGCCGTGTCCGAGTGCAACGACCTGGCGGTGATCGACATCAACGGCGACGGCTTCCCGTATCTCGACTGGTACGACGGGTCGGTGACCACCGGCATGGCCATCTATGCCGCCGGGTACCCGCTCGGCGATCCCGAATACACCCTGCTCGACGGCATCGTCTCCAAGGAGCGAGTCGATGGGGAGACCTCGTGGGCGTCCGTCGACTCCGTGATCGAGCACAGTGCGGACACGCTGCCCGGCAACTCGGGTGGGCCGATCATCACCGCCGACGGCAAGGTGGTCGCGGTCAACTATGCCGGCAATCAGGCCGGTCAATCCTTTGCCATCGGCATCGGCATCGCCCGTCCCGCGGTCGACCAGCTGGTGACCGGGACGAACCTCGAAACGATCGGCGTCAACGGTGAGGCCATGAACATCGACGGGTTCGACGGAATCTGGGTGTACTCGGTCGCATCGGGCTCGCCGGCCGACCAAACCGGTATCACGGGTGGCGACCTCATCCTGTCGATGGAGAACTTCCCCGTGGGCACCGACGGGACGATGGCCGACTATTGCGACATCCTGCGCAGCCATACCCCAACCGACGTCCTCGACGTCGAGGTGTACCGGGCGAGCACGCAAGAGGTACTCGACGGCCAGCTCAACGGACGAGTGCTGGCGGTCGTCACCTCCTTCGCCGCCGACCTCGGCAACGACGTTCCCACCGACAGCGCAGCCGCGGGCGATTACACCGACTACACGCTCATCACCGACGACAGCGGATCCGTCCAAGTGAGTGTCCCGACCGAGTGGTCGGACGTCGACGGTTCCGCTTGGAACCGTGGTGGCGACGACCTGGGACCGGCGCTCACCGCCGCCCCCAGCCTCGACGCCTGGCGCTCCACATGGGGCACGCCGGGTGTGTTCATCGGTGCGTCGGCGACGCTCGGTCAGACCCCTGAGGAGGTGCTCGACGATCTCTCCTTTGCCGACTCATGCGACTACGTGAGCCGAGATGACTACGAGGACGTCCTCTACAAGGGCGAGTTCGACCTCTACGAGAACTGCGGGCCCGAGGGGAGCACGTTCATCGTGGTGGCGGCACGGCCTCCCGACGACGCCTTCGTCATCCTCGTGGAGATCGTGATCGTCACCGAACGTGACCTCGCCGCCGCCGACGAGGTGATTGGCACGTTCCAGGTGATCGGTTCTCTCGGAGGCTGAGGCGAACGCGACCGCGCCCCCGGGGT
>DATECY010000024.1:0-5360 GCA_035286665.1 Acidimicrobiia bacterium | reverse complement strand
CGGGCAATACCTCGACATCCGCAGCGTCTATCCGGACCCCCTCGACTTCGGGAACTTCTGGGACGACCTCGACCTGATCCGTCAGGTCGCCTGCGGCGGCGGCGGACTCTGCCTGAGCCGCTCGGCCAACCCCTCGCTCGGCCTGACGCAGACGCCGACGGCGTGGCTGCTGGAACCGGAAGTGGCGGGCGGCAAGAACCAAGCCAAAGTGTCGGTGGCCTATTCGAACACCACCACGGGGTGTTTGAACGCGGAAGAGTGGTGGTGGCTCAACTCGCAAAGCGCCCAGTGGACTCCCCTCGGCTGGTTCGACCTCCCGGCGAACGGCGTCGTCTGGGTCGACGGCCACACCGTGATCGCCAGGAACAGCGGCAACCGTGCCGAGTTCGGGCGGCCGACGACCATCTACGCGGGCTCGGTGGGAAGCCCGAAGAACATCGTGATCGGGAACGACATCACCTATCAGGACGGGGTGAGCGGCACTACGGTGCTCGGCCTCATCGCCTCCGATGAGGTGTGGGTGAACCCCAATGCGGTCGGGAGTGATCACGTGCTCAACATCAACGCGGCGATCCTCGCCCAGAACGGATCCTTTCAGGTAGCTCGCGATTGCGGCAATTCCGGCAACCCGGTGCTCCCTTACAGCGGAGGAGTGCCCATCTCCACGCTCAACACCAACGGTTCGATGGCCATCCGGCACACGGGCGACGTCGCCGCCCACTTCGGCACCCGCAACTACGGCTTCGACGATCGGCTCGAGTCGCTGCGTCCGCCCCTGTTCCCGTTGATGGGTGACGCCTGGACGTACGGTGCCTGGACGGAGGTTCATCTGCCCTGTTGGGCGAGACCCGCCGGCTGCGGCTGACCGCCCCCATTCAAGAAAACACCCGCGGCGGTCGATATGACCACTGTGGGCACCCGATCGCTGACTAGTCACCTCCCTGAAGGCGGGACGCGCCGTCGATACGCCGCAGACGGGGGGTTCTCGTTGGTCGAGGCCATCGTCGCTTCGTTCATCGTCGTGGTGCTGTTCGCCGGCTTCGGTCGGAGTCTCGGGACCGCCTATCTCGGCTCCAAGGACAACGCCGCCGCCCAGGAAGCCACGGCCATCGGCGTAGAGCAGTTGGAATTCGCTCGCTCGCTCGACTGGTTCCACATCGCCATGTCGGCAGTCGACGCCGAGGCGCCCCTCATCGACGACACCCTGGGGGTGCTGCTCGCCAGCGAGACCGGCCTCGACGCCGACGAGCCCCTCGTCGTCGACCCGGAGGACGGCCTCATCGAACCCACCGGATCGGAGACGGTGGACGGAGTGAACTACTCCGTGTGGCGTTTCGTGAGCGACGCCCCGGACGGCTTGAGACGGGTGGTCGTCCTGATCGAATGGCAGGCTCAGGGGGCGGTGTCACGTCATCGGACGTCGACCCTGATCGCCGAGGCGGCGACACGATGATCGCCAAGCGTCTGGCGGGGGAGTCCGGTACGTCGCTCCTCGAACTCGCGGTGACGCTGTTCATCACGTCGCTCATGAGCGCTTCCCTCGTCACGTGGATCGGTACCGCCGGCACCGCCGCCGGCCTCCACTCGTCCGACGACCAGGCGGTCCAGGACCTGAGGCTGGCCAAAGAACACCTCACCCGCGATCTCAGAGTCGCCCAAGCGGTGCTCGTCGCCGAGTCCGCGTCCGTCTCGGTGTGGATAGACGCCGACGGCGACGACTTTCAAGACGCCGGTGAGGAGGTCACCTGGACCATCGCCGACGGCTTGCTCACCAGGGCGATCGGTCTCGCCGCCCCCCACGTCGAGGTGTCGAACCTCGACGGGGTCACCAGCGGATTCACCTATGACTCCCCGCAGAGCGCCTACGTGACCCAGATCGAGGTCACGCTGGTTGCGTTCGTCTCCGCGGGATCGGCGGAGCCGTCCCGGCGGACTCTGACCGTGGCGGTGCACGTGAGGAACGCCCCATGACCCGACGACGCCTTCGCGACGATTCCGGTCTGGCGATGATCACCGTGGTGATGCTGGGAACGGCGCTCCTGCTGGTGATGAGCGTGGTGTTCGCCAGAGGCCTCGCCCAGTTCGGGAACACCAACGAGGATGCCCTCTGGGAGCAGGCTCTCGCCGCGGCCGAGTCTGGACTCAACCTCGGGCTCGCCACCCTGGATGAGGACGGCGGGTACACGACCGGTGACGTGCTCCCCGACGGTGTGCTCGGGTCCGATCAAGAGCGGGCATGGGCCGTGGACGCTGCGGAGGTGCACCCGGTCGCGGACCTGATCGCCACCCCCGACGGAGAGTTCGTCGTCATCAAGCCGGCAAATGAACCGTTCGTCTACTCGGTCGGATACGCGCCGTCGCGCGACGCCGATCAGCGGCGGATCCGGGTGGTGCGGTCCCAATACCAGGTCGAGGCCTACCCGTCGACCTGGAACGGCAACCTTGCCTTCCTGTCCGGCGGGAAGCTGACCTTCCGGGGCAACCCCACCTTCCTCGCCGGTGCCGCGGTCGGGATCCACGCCAATGGATTCCTCGACGTGGGAGGCAGCACCTACACCGACGGATGCCTCTCGGCCCACGGGGGAGCGAAGGTGACGGGGAGCTTCGTGCAGCCGCCCGGGTGCGATCCGCCCGGGAACCAGGACCTCGTGGTGGTGCCCGTGGTCGACCCCCGCGACCACTGGGACGAGAGTCAATACGACCTGTGCCCCGACGGCAAGGTGCGAGCGGGACCCGCCCACCCGCTCTACGGAAACACGGCCACCGCGGTCCCGTGCAGTGGACAGACCCTGGCGGCGAGCGCGGCCACCACCGCCTACATGGGTTGGAAGTTCACGGGGTGCTGCGACGCCTCGACCTGGGCCGGTTGGAAGTACGAGTCTACGAACGCCAACCACGGTGTGTTCTACGTCTATCAGGGAAGCGCGACCCTGGTGTCCAGCCCGGGTGCGGCTCTGCTCCCGTGGAGGGTGTCGATCTTCGCCGAGGCACTCGGCTCGTGCAGCCCGATTCAGGGCGGGGACATCGTGATCGCCGGGAGTCCGACCATGGAGCCGTACGACCTCGTCGGCAACCTGCAGTTGGTCGCCGGTCGCGACATCGACATCAGCGGAAACGCCGACTTCACCGGACTCGCCGCGGCACACGAGCAGATCGAGATCACCGGTGACCTCGACGTCGAAGACGGAGCGTTCATCGCCGAGTCGGCGTGCGACTCGGTTCCCAGCACGGTGACCGAGTCCTATGTCGGCGGCGGCTCGACGATCGACAACCACGGTCCCGTCGCCGGCGAACTGGCGGCACCGGCGTACCTGCTCGTGGCTCGGAGCTGGGTCGAGCTCTGAGAGCGCGCACAAGCAGGCTCGCCCCGTGGTGGGGCTCCCGGCGACCTGTTTGCACCCGCTCGGAGTCGAAGCCTCGACGGGCACGACCTCCCGTATCGTGGGGGGATGCTCATCGATGGCACTCCGCTCTGGCTGGCCGAGACCAACACCTGGGTGATCGCGGCGGAGGCAGGGGGGCTCGCCGTCGTCGTCGATGCGCCTCCCGACCCCGACGGGGTCGCCGCCTTGCTTCGGCGGCACGACCTCACCCCGGTGGCGTTGCTCGTGACGCATGGGCATGTCGATCACGTCGGGGGGGCAGGAGGTCTCACCCGGAGGTTCGCTGTTTCCGCCCATCTCCATCCGGACGACGACTGGCTCGCGGCAGATCCGATCGCGCAACTTCGCTCTCTGTGGGGGATGGTTCCGCCTGGGGAGTTCGCTCCTCCGGATCGGTATGAGCGGCTGGTCGGGGACTCGGTGCTCTCCTTGGCCGGGTTGGATGTCCGGGTCGTCCACACCCCGGGGCACACTCCGGGACACTGCTGCTTCTACCTCGGTTCCGCAGGCGCGCTCTTCAGCGGCGATCAGTTGTTCGCCGGTTCCATCGGCCGCACCGACCTTCCCGGAGGCGACCACGACGCGCTGATGCGATCGATGGCCGAGCGGGTGGTCACGCTGCCGCCCGACACCACGGTGTTTCCCGGGCATGGGCCCACCACTACCCTTGCCCGCGAACTGGCGACGAATCCGTTTCTCGAGGAGCTGCGCCCGTGATCCTTCGCGCCCCCAAGGGCACCGACGACATTCTTCCGCCCGCATCAGCAGCGTGGCGGAGGCTGCTGCGCGCCTTCGACGAACTCTCCGAGCGCTTCGGATACTCCCTGGTGATCACCCCGATGTTCGAGGCCACCGAGCTGTTCGCCCGGGGCGTCGGCGCCGACACAGAGGTGGTCGAAAAGCAGATGTACAGCTTCGAGGACAAGGGTGGGCGCTCGGTCACTCTGCGGCCCGAGGCGACGGCATCGGTGGTGCGGGCGTACCTGCAGAGCGGTGCGCAGGGCGTCTTCAAGGGGGCGTACTCGGGACCGATGTTCCGTTACGAGCAGCCTCAGGCGGGCCGGCGCCGCCAGTTCCATCAGGTCGGCGTCGAGTACATGGGCGAGCCGTCGCCCGACGCCGACGTCGAGGTCATCGAGCTCGGGCTCCGCCTCTTGGAGGCGGTCGGCATCACCGACGCCGTCGTGCTCCTCAACTCGATCGGCGACCCTGCCGACCGGACCGCCTACCGCGACCTGCTGACGGCCTACCTCGTCGATCGACAGGACCAGCTGTCCGCGGAGGCGCGTCGCCGGATGATCACGAACCCTCTGCGGGTGCTCGACAGCAAGGCCGACGTCGCCGTCGTGGCCGAGGCTCCGGTGCCCGCCGAGCACCTGGGTCCGGACGCGGCCGCACACATCGCCGCCGTTCGATCGGGCCTCGATGCGATCGGTGTGCCCCATCGCGAGGAGCCCCGCCTCGTCCGCGGCCTCGACTACTACAACCGCACCGTGTTCGAGTACCAGTCGGCATCGTACGATGCCGCCCAGGCGGCCCTCGGCGGCGGCGGCCGCTACGACCCGCTGGCGGCGATGCTCGGCGGTCCCGATGTTCCCGGGGTCGGGTTGGCGATGGGCGTCGATCGCATCGTCCTCGCCATGGCGGCCGGGGAGGAGGGAACGGCCCTCGACGTGTTCGTGGTCGCAGCCGATCCTGCGTTTCGGGAGGCCGCGGTCGGCCTGGTGGGATCGCTCCGCGCTGCCGGCCTGCGCGCCGATCTCGACCTGGGCGGTCGATCGGTGAAGGCGCAGTTCCGCGCCGCCGACCGCCGTCGGGCCGGCACGGCGGCGGTAGTGGGGGAGGACTTCGAGGCGGGCCGGGTCACGATGAGGGATTTGAAGTCCGGCGCCGAGTCGTCGGTCGAGGCGCGGGAGGTCGCACCGTGGATCAGGAATCACTGAGGAACGCTCGCGCCGGTCGGTTGCGGGAGACGGA
>DATECY010000023.1:0-8822 GCA_035286665.1 Acidimicrobiia bacterium | reverse complement strand
GTTCGACCCCATCGACGCCGGACGTCTCGTCTCTCAGATGATGATGTCGGCCAGCCAGAGCCTGGTCCGCGACGCCGAGGCCAAGCAGAGGATGCACGAAGTGGCCGACACCCTGGTGCGCTTCGTCTTCGACGGCCTGGCGGTGTGAAGGCCCCACCTTCGGCGGGGCCTTCGCTCTGGGCGATGAGCGATGAGCGAAATCCGGTGAGGACGAGTCCGGCACCGTGAACGGGGTTGTCTACCGGGCCGCCGACACTCGGGTCGTCAGCCGATACAAGCGGGCTCGGAGAACCCGGAGGTCTTCCCGTATCTGATGCGTCTGCTCCTCGCTCACGAAGTCGAGGACGACGGCAGCATCGAGAAGTGCTTCGACTTCCGCGGCCGAACCCGAGGCAATACGAAGGTGACGTTCGAAGTCCCCCTCGGTGCCGCGCCCGAGTCCTTCGGCGATGTTCGCAGTGATCGAGATCGCTGCCCGACGAAGCTGCGCAGCCAGGCCGTATCGCTCGAACTCGGGCAACTCCCGAACCAGCCCGTAGATCGGCTTGAGGAGGCGTCGCGATGCGGCAAGCACCGCCGACTTGGAGAGGTCACGCACATGTGCATGTGTACGGGACAGAATCCTGAGACACAAGGGGTCTGACGAGAGACCCACGCCGCGCGACAGGGCGGTCCGGTTGCCTGGTCGCTCAAGACCGGATCGCTCATCGCTCATCGCTCATCGCTCATCGCTCCTCCCTGCCCAACCCATGCCCTAGGCCGCGTACCCTTGGCTCATGAGAACACTCCTCACCAACACCAGGATCTTCGACGGGACCGGAGCACCGATCGCCGACGGACAGGTGGTGATCGAAAACGGGCGGATCGCCGCGGTCGGGTCGGGCCTCGACGGAGACGCCGTGATCGACCTCGGCGGCAAGGCGCTCCTCCCCGGGTTCTTCGACTGTCACACCCACGTGGCGATCTCGGACGTCAACGTGTTCGCCAACCTCCAGAAGCCGTTCTCACTTGCCTTCTACGAGGCGGAGCGGAACCTGCGCGACACGCTGGCCACCGGGATCACCTCGATCCGCGATGCCGGCGGCGCCGACCTGGGCATGAAGACGGCGGTGGAGACCGGCCTCATCGCCGGGCCGCACATGCAGATCTCGCTGACGATGATCAGCCAGACCGGCGGCCACGGTGACGGTTGGATGCCGTCGGGCCAGCACATCCGGATCTTCGTTCCCCATCCCGGAGTACCCGGCAACATCGTCGACGGCGTCGAGGAGATGCGGAAGAAGGTGCGGGAGCTGGTCCGCATGGGGGCAGACGTCATCAAGGTGGCGACCTCGGGAGGAGTCCTCTCGCCACGGGACGATCCCCGCCACGCCCACTTCACCCAGGAGGAGTTGAACGTCCTGGTCGAGACGGCCCGCGGCCTCGGCCGCTGGGTGATGGCACACGCCCAGGCGTACGACGGCATCAAGAACGCCATCCGCGCCGGCATCCGGTCGATAGACCACGGCATCTACCTCGACGACGAGGCGATCGGGATGATGCTCGAACGGGGAACCTTCCTCGTGCCGACGCTGGTCGCTCCCCTCGGGGTGATCAAGGCCGCCGAAGCAGGGGCGGCGATCCCCGAAGCGTCCGTGCGCAAGGCACGCGACGTCGTGGAGACGCACCAGGACTCGTTCCGGCGCGCGGTGGCTGCCGGGGTCAAGGTGGCGATGGGTACCGACAGCGGCGTCACCCCCCACGGCGACAACCTCGAAGAACTGGCGCTCATGGAGCAGGGAGGCATGTCGCCCACGGACGTGCTCGTGGCCACCACCCGGACCGCCGCCGAATGTCTCGACGTGGCCGGCGACCGCGGCACGATCGAGCCGGGGAAGCGGGCCGATCTCGTCGTCGTCGACGGCGACCCGCTGGTGTTCACCGGCATCAAGGACCGGGTGACAGCCGTGTTCAGGGACGGGGTCCTGGCGGCGGGCGGAATCTGAGGCGGATGGCGAGGTCGGACGCCGACGAACGGCGGGGTGACGCTATCGTGGCGCCCGACACAGCCGACACCCGGAGAGCCTCGCCAGTGGAAGATCACACGACGACTCGCCGAGCGACCCGGCGGCCCGAGGGGGTTCTCACGATCCTCGCCACCTCGGAGAGCCCGCGGATTCGCACGGAAGTCCTCCATTTCTCGACGACATGTCGCAACGAATTCTGGGACCTGTCCGACCTGGTACGAGAGGTCGTCCAGCGTGCCGGCGTCCGGCATGGCCAGGTGACGGTGCACACGCCCCACACCACCACCTCGATCATCCTCAACGAGTCGGAGACAGGTTTCCTCAACGACTACCGACGAATGATCGACGGCATCGTCCCCGTCGCCGGGTACTACGAGCACGACGATCACGCGCTGCGCACCGAGAACCTCCAGGAGGACGAGTACCTCAACGGGCACGCCCACGTCCGCCAGATGTTCGTCGGTGCCGCCGCGGCGACGATCCCCGTCGTCGACGGCGAAGTTCTGCTCGGAACCTGGCAGAAGGTGCTCTTCGGCGAGTTCGACCAGGCACGCGAACGCCGGGTCAACATCCACGTCCAGGGGGTGTAGCGACCGCCGCCGGTGGCGGCCGCACCCTCGGCCTCAGTGATCCTGGTCGAGCACGTCCGATGGCGTTCGATCCTGCCATGTGTCGAGCACCGGGTCATACACGACGGTGCTCTGGTAGGCGAAGACCACGATGCGGCCGTCACCGGTGGGCGCAGCGGCATGGGCGGAGATCGGGCCCGGGACCGGTGCCAGCAACCGCCATTCTGACGTGGCCGGGTCGAATGCCCAGGTCTCGTCACTCGCCTCGAGCTGGGTGGCGGTGCCGGCGGCGATGCTGGTCTTCTGATACCACTGGCCCCCGATGAGATACAGCAGCTTCGACTCCGGCTCGTACACCAGTTGGTGAAGCCAACGGGCCTCGGGCGCTTCCCCGGTCACCGCCACGGCCTGCCAGATCTCGGTGCGCGGGTCGAAGGCCCACAGCGTCGGGTCGCCCGCCTGTGACTCGGTGGCCCCTCCCCACAGATAGATCAACCCGGTGCCCGCATCGGCGGCCATGCGGGCGCACAGGCGCGGCTCGGGTCCCTCTCCGGTAGACACCTGGCGCCATTCACCGTCGGATGGGGTGTAGATCCAGGTGTCGCCGAGCAGATCGCTCTGAAGACGATCGAACTCGGTCCCGGTCCCACCGAAGAGGACGATCGCTTCGGAGTCGGGCACGGCGGCGATCGCCTGTCCCCACCGATCGGACGGCGGCTCCGGGCTTTCGCCGTGACGCCAGTTGAGGGACGCGTCGAGGAACCACACGTCCACCGGTCCGGCACTCCTCGCCACCCGCCGTGAGCACTGACCGGTCGGCATCGCCGAGCCGCCGATGACGACGACCTCGTCGCTCGATTCGACCAATGCCATCCCGAAGCCGAGTCGCGGCGAGGGCGTCAGGGTTCCTGTCGCCTCCCGCCAGGTGTCGCCGATGACGTCGTAGATCCAGGTCTCCCCTGTCATCGCACCGGCGTCGCGACCCCCGAACATGACTACGCCACCGAGGGCCGGGTGGAACACCATCTCCGAGTTCTGGAGCGGTCCCGGATACCCGACCGTGGCCTCGATCGCGGTCGTGGTGGTGGTCGGTCCGGTCGTCGAGCCGGTCTCCCCCTCCGCGATCGTCGATGCGCCCGTCGTCGTCGACTCGTTGGGACCGCCGCCATCACCCCAGGAGAGGACGATCACCGCAACCGCGATCGCCGCCATGCCACCGAACACCATGCCCGGCCAGCGGCGTCTGGGTGACCGGTCGTCGAGGACCGGTTCGAGGAGGAATGCGAGGGAATCTTCGTCGGGAATCGTTCACACCCTGTGATCGCTGGGGCTCGATTCTATGGGGCATCGAGTCGAGGCCGGGAGCGACAGGGGTCGATCCGCATGTAATCGTCGACAGGAACCTAGGCAGCCACCAACACCATCAGCCCCACGGCGATGAGAACGCTGGCCCGTATCCGCCGAGGACCGAGCGGCTCGTGGAGCAGCACCCATCCGCCCAGTGCGCCGAGCACCACCGAAGTCTCCCGGACCGCCGACACCAGTCCGAGCGGCGCCCATCGGGCCGCGGTAAGCACCAGCGTGTAGGCGATCACCGAGGCCGCTCCGGCGAACCCGTTGCGCCACGCATCGTGCGGCAGCGCCTCCCGCATCCCCCTCACACCCCGAGTCGCCAACACCACCGCCCCCAGCGTGATGGCGTTGAGGGCGATCAGGCACACCACGTAGCGCAGGCTCCCCGCTCCCGATCGAACTGCCCCACCATCGATCACCGTGTATGCGGCGATGAAACCCCCGCAGGCGAGTGCCCAGGGGACGCCGTCACCGGCTCCTCTCATCATGCTGAGAATCCCTCCGGCGATGAGCACGACGGCGAGCACGCCAACGGTCTCCGGCAGATCACCGAGAAACAGCGCCGCTCCCACCGTCACCAGGATGGGAGCCGAGCCACGGGCGATCGGGTAGACGACCGAGAGATCGCCGCGGTCGTACCCGGCGACGAGGGTGAGGGAGTACCCGAGATGGAGCACCGCCGACGCCCCCAGTGCCTGCCACTGGTCAACTGGAATCCCCTGCACCACCAGCACCGGCACGAAGAGCAGCGCTCCCATCGTGGTCTGCATCCACGCTGCCACCAGCCGGTCGCGGCTCGCCTTGACCACCAGGTTCCACGATGCATGGAGCACCGCCGCGAGAAGGACCAGAGCGAGGGCGGTCAGCGGCATCGTCGGAGTATGACCGCGAGAGGGTTGCGACGAGTGCTGGTCTCAGACCCGCGTCACGTCCGTGGGATGATTCCCCGGCATGGGAACCGTGGTTCTGATCACGTTGGCCGTGGTCTTCGTGGCCTTCCTCGTCTTCCTCTTCTGGGCGATGCGCTCGCGGGTTGCCGGCGAACGCGGGTGGGTCTTCAACAAGTACAACCCACGGCCGCGGGGCGCCGGCACCATCGGGTTGCTCGAATCCATCTACCAACCGTCGATCGAGTACCTGATCGAAGAACGGTCGTCGGAACGCGCCCGGGGCAGCCAGGACGAGTCCGGCGACAAGCCCGAGGCCGGTCGCACACGAACTTGAACGTCGCCACCGTCGCTCCCGGCTCGGCCGGGTCGCCAGAAGAGCCCGGATCGGCACGAGGCTCGACGACTCGGTGAACCCGCGGAGTGAGGCGCGTTCAGGCAGGCCAGATCTTGCGGCCGCCGCCGGGAGGAACCAGACGGTCCACCGCCCCGCGCTCGGCGGGCGAGAGGAGCGGCAGCCGGCCTGAAGCTGCATTGCTCAGCGCCTGCCGCCGATTGCGCGCCCCGGGGATCACGGTGGCGACCGCGGGATTGCTCCGTACGAAACGGAGCGCGAACTCGGCCAGCGTCTCGCCCTCCGGTGGCACCTCGCGGAGCTGGTCGACCACGTCCAGATCGCGAACGAGCTGATCGTGCTGCACGGAGTCCTCGATCCACGCACGGCGGAAATCGCCGGGCGGGAAGGTGTCGGTCAAGGCGTACTTGCCGGTGAGAAGACCCATCGCCAACGGGCCGCGTACGATCACGCCGATCCCCCGCTCCAGGCAATAAGGGAGGATCGCCTCCTCGGCCGTCCGGTTCAGAATCGAGTAGTCGGTCTGCAAGACATCGCAATCGCCTTCGGCGTTGAACCGTTCGAGATGCCGGAGGTCACTGGTGCTGACGCCCCATGCGGCGACTTTCCCCTCCTCCTTGAGCCTTCGAAAGCCTTCGATGAAGACCTCGGTGTTCGACTCGAGATGGTCGATGTGGCACTGAATGACGTCCACCCGATCGACCCCCAGCCGACGCAACGATCCTTCGACGCCGGCGACGAGACCGCCGACGGTGTCGTATTGGGAGCGGTCGAGCTCTCGGTCGTAGTCGGTCCAACCGATCTTGGTGGCCACCAGGAATCGATCGCGGCGCCCCGACATGGCCCGGCCGAGAAGCTCCTCGGAATGTCCCTCCCCGTACACGTCGGCCGTGTCGAAGAAGTCGACACCGGCATCCAAGGCTGCCTCGATGGCCCCCAGTGTCCCCTCGTCCTCGGCGGGTCCCCATTCGCTGCCTGCCACCGCCCAGAGGCCGAGACCGATCTCCGACACCTCCAGGCCGCTCCGGGCACCAAGCGCCCTGTGCGGCAATCGCGCCTCTGCAGTGATCTGATCCATCACGCGACCATAGGACGATTCGACCGCGGCACCCGCCCCTGCGTTGGTGGCCTCCTACCCATTTGCCCCGCCAAACCGCGGGGCCGCATTCCGACACCGGTAGCATCCACCCGTACACGAGGGAGTGCAATGCCCGCCACCGTGGTCGTCGGCGCCCAATGGGGCGACGAGGGCAAGGGGAAGATCACCAACCTGCTCGCGCAGGAGGCCGATGTCGTCGTCCGGTACCAGGGCGGCAACAACGCCGGCCACACCATCGTCATCGGCGACGAGACCTTTGCGCTCAGCCTCATCCCCTCGGGGGTGATCTACCCCAACGTCACCCCGGTGATCGGCAACGGCTGTGTCGTCGACCCCAAGGTCCTCCTCGCCGAGATGAAGATGCTCGCAGATCGCGGCATCGACCCCTCCAAGCTCAAGTTGTCGAGCAACGCCCACGTGATCATGCCCTACCACCGCAAGCTCGACGCGCTCAAGGAGCGATACCTCGGCCGCCAGCAGATCGGAACCACCAAGCGCGGGATCGGCCCGGCCTACCTCGACAAGTACGCCCGCCTCGGGATCAGGGTCCAGGACCTCTACGACCCGAAGATCTTCCGCGACAAGCTGGAGGCAGTGGTCAAGGAGACCAACAAGATCCTGACGAAGGTCTACAACCAGCTGGCCTTCGACGCCTCCGAGATCGCCGAGGAGTACCTCGAGTATGCCTCCCTGCTGGAGCGCCACGTCGACGACACCGCCCTTTTCGTGTGGCAGGCAATCCGTGATGGACAGACGGTGATCTTCGAGGGTGCCCAGGGCGTGCTCCTCGACATCGACCACGGCACCTATCCGTTCGTCACCTCGTCGAACCCGACCCCGGGCGGTGCGCTCACCGGTGTGGGCATCGGCCCGCGCGACATCGACCGGGTGCTCGGACTCACCAAGGCGTACGTGTCCCGAGTGGGCACCGGTCCCTTCCCCACCGAGCTGTCGGACGAGATCGGCGAAGCCATGGTTCGCGTCGGCGGCGAATACGGCACGGTCACCGGGCGGCGGCGACGCTGCGGGTGGCTCGACGCAGTCGCCCTCCGCTATGCCGTACGCGTCGGGGGAATCACCGAACTCGCCCTCATGAAACTCGACGTGCTGTCTGAGTTCCCCAAGCTGCGGATCGCCACCGCCTACCGCTCCGACGGCGTCGACTACGCCGAGTTCCCCCGCCAACAACGGGTCCTCTACCACTGCGAGCCGGCGTACGAGGACCTCGAGGGTTGGAGCACCGACATCACCGAGGTACGCGCCTGGGGCGACCTCCCTCCCGAGGCACGCACCTACGTCGAACGGGTCGAGGAACTTGCCGGCGCCCCGATCGGACTGATCTCGGTGGGGCCGCAACGATCAGCGACGTTCAGCAAGCCGTGATCGAGCGCTACTCCCTCCCGGAGATGGCCGCGGTCTGGTCCGAGGAGCACCGTCTCGCGTTGTGGCAACAGATCGAGGCCCTCGCCGCCGCGGCATGGGCAATGGATGGCACCATCCCGGCGGAGGCCGCGTCGGCGATCACGGCCGCGCCACCGGTGGACCCCGACGCGTGGAGGGCACGCGAGGCCGAGACCCACCACGACGTCGCCGCCTTCGTCGACGTGCTCGGGTCGTCGGTGGGCGAGCACGGCCGCTGGGTGCACTACGGCCTCACCTCGTCCGACGTGCTCGACACCGCCCTCGGCGTCCAGTTGAAGGAGGCGTCGGATCTGCTCCTCGGACGCATTGCCGATCTCTTCGAAGCCGTGCAACGCCGCGCCGTCGAACACCGCGACACGGCAATGCTGGGGCGCACCCACGGGATGGCCGCAGAGCCGACGACCTTCGGGCACGTGCTCGCCGGCTTCGGCTTCGAGTTGGTGCGGGCCTACCGCCGCCTCCAGTTCGCCGCCCACTCGGTGGCCTACGGGAAGATCTCCGGGGCGGTCGGCAACCACGCCACGGTGCCCGAGAGCGTCGAAGAGCAGGTGACCACGGCCTTGGGACTCGACCGAGAGCCCGCCGCCACCCAGGTGGTCGGCCGGGACCGGCACGCCGCCTTCATGACCACGCTCGCCGGTGTGGGGGCGACCCTGGAGCGGCTCGCCACGACCATTCGCCACATGCAGCGGTCCGAGGTCGGCGAGGTCGCCGAGCCGTTCGCCGAAGGTCAGAAGGGATCCTCGGCGATGCCCCACAAGCACAACCCGATTCTGTCGGAGAACGTCACCGGCATCTCGCGACTGCTCCGGGGCTGGGCCGTCGCCGCCATGGAGGACGTCGCCCTCTGGCACGAGCGGGACATCAGTCACTCGTCGGTGGAACGCATCGCCATCCCCGACGCCTGCCTGGCACTCGACTTCGCCCTCGCCCGCATGACCGGGGTGATCGACGGCCTGATCGTGGACCGCGACCGCATGCGGGTCAACCTCGACGCCGCCGGCGGCGCCGTGTTCAGCCACGCCGCGCTGCTCGCCCTGATCCGGTCGGGGATGGAACGCGACGACGCGTACCGCGTCGTGCAGACCGCGGCGGCCGACGCCATGGCGTCCGGCGGGGATCTCGCCGGAG
>DATECY010000022.1:0-21959 GCA_035286665.1 Acidimicrobiia bacterium | reverse complement strand
GGGGGGGGAGCCGCACCGGGCTGGTGAGCTGCGCCTCGGGGCGGGGTGTGCTGAGGCTGCGCGGCAGGTACGCGCCCCTCGGCTCTCCGACCGGCCGCATCCCCGGCGAGTCGTCTGCCCACTCGGCGGTCACCTTGCCGCGCAGGATCGTCTTCACCGGCCAGCCGGTGAACGTGTGGCCCTCCATGATCGACCACCCGGCACGAGTGTTCAGGTGCTCCTTGCCCACCGTGACCTCGCGACCCAGGTCGACGATCACCATGTCCGCATCGAACCCGGGGAGCAGCGAGCCCTTCTTGCCCCACAGGCCGGAGGTCTTGGCCGGGTTCTCGGAGGAGACCTGCACCACCCGCTCCAAGCTGGCACGGTGCTGGTTGACGCCCTCGGACAGCATCACCGGCAGGAACAGCTCCACCCGGCTGAATCCGGTGCGCAGCTTCCAGATGTTCTCGTCGTACATGTCCTCATGGGTGGCGGGCTCCCAACCGACGACGTGGTCGGAGCCGACGCAGTCGACGACCCCTTCGGCGAGGGCAACCCAGAGCGCCTCGATGTTGTCCCGGCGACGGAGCGGGACATTGATCCGCCAGCCGTACTCCGGCTCGGCCCACAACCAGGCAGGCCCGGTTTGGGCATACAGCTTCACGCCCTCGGCCCGGGCCCTGGCAACCTCCTCGAAGGTCAACTGGGTCGTGCAGTGCTGCAGGTACAGCGGCGGGTTCCCCGGGGTCTGATGGGCGAGGTAGGCGTACGCCCGGGCGTGCTGAGCCTCGAGGAAGTCGGGAGAGCGGTCGGTCCAGGCTCCGAAGTCCGTTCGATCCGCCGCCTGGAGCCGCTCCTCGAAGACCCGTCCGATCTCCCAATTCTCCGGATGGATGTGGACGATGCCCGGGTAGCCCAGGTGCCCCACCTCTTCCATCACCTGATAGACGGTGCCATCGTCGATGCCGGTGCCGAGGCCGGCGCGCCGGCTTGGCCAGTTGGTGTCGGCGTCGTCCGCCATGCCCTTCATGCTTCGGGTCTGCAGGTACAGCTTGAACGAGGTGACGCCATGTTCCTCGGCGTATTGAGGGATCTCCCGTGCATGCTGATCCGTCTCGAGCATGTAGGTGAGGTACGCGTCGACATGGCTGACGCGGTTGATCACGTCGCGTCCGCTCGGGAAGGCCTCGTTGAAGGACACGACGTCGGCCTTGGAGACGACCTCCTTGAACGGCTCGGTTCCCAGACGCGTCACCGGTGCCTGGATCCCCCAGGTGGTGACGCCGGCGCATGCGGCAGCGCGCGACTCACTCGTCATGTCGTATGCGAAGGGCACGTAACACCCGGGGTGGGCTTCGGGGTCGACGATCCCGGGCAGGATGTAGTTCCCCTTGGCGTCGATGGTCTCTTTGGCCGCCGGGAGCATCTCGTCCGGGGCGAGCATCACGACCTTGCCGTCGTTGACGCCGACTCCCACCTGGTACCTGCCGCCGCCGAGGACGACGGTCCCGTTCACGACCTTGAGGTCGAGTGGCTCACCCGCCATGAAGGCTTCCTCTCTTGCGCCGCGGTCGGCGCCGCGCTGTAGGCTTGTCGCTAACAGAGAGACAGCCTACCGACATCGGCCCCCTCCGGGCAACCGGTGTTCGGTGTCGGTGGGATCGAGAGGAGTCGCGATGCCCCGGATCATCAAGGTCGTCACCATCGTCGAAGACGTGCTCGAGGAGTCCGGCAGGGCCGTCGGAACGGCCTTCCGCAAGGTGGCGGTGGCCGCGGTGATCGAGAACCCCTATGCGGGTCGCTTCTCGGAGGACCTCGGTGAGATCATCGAGGCCAGTGTCGCGATCGGTGATCAGCTCGGTGCCCGGTTGGTGGAGGCGATGGGTGGGCCGGTGCAGAGCTACGGCAAGTCGGCGATCGTCGGGGGCAACGGGGAGGTCGAGCACGGCCACGCGTTCCTCACCAGCGCCATGGCCGACCGCCTGCGGGTGGCCGTCGGCGGTGGAGCAGCGTGGATCTCGTCCACGGCGAAGCGGGGGCCCCTGGGGGTGGCGATCGACGTCCCCCTGGCATCCAAAGACGCCCTCAAGGTCCGTTCCCACTACGACACGATGACGGTGAGCATTCCCGATGCCCCGGCGCCTGACGAGGTCGTCGTCATCGTGGCCGCCGCCAATCGGGGCCGACCGAACTTCCGACTCGGCGGCCTGGCATACGAGGACATCGAAGGCAAGGACGGGCTCTCGTGAGCAGGGCGAGATCGGCCCACTGGGAAGTTTCAGGAGGGCGCCGATGACGGCCCGAAGGAGGAGGACCGCCGGATGACGAAGGACACGCTGCTCGCGGAGCCGCAGGGTCACTACGGGACGCTGAAGAACTATGTGGGTGGGCGCTGGATCGACTCGGCGTCGACCGACCTGCGGGATGTCGTCAACCCGGCGACCGGCGAGGTGATCGCCCGCGTCCCCAATTCGACCACCGCGGAGGTTGCCGAGGCGGTGGCGGCGGCCAAGGAGGCGTTCGCATCGTGGCGGCACGTGTCGCCGGTGAAGCGAACCCGGCCGTTCTTCGTCCTCAAGCACCTGATGGAGGAGAACCGGGAGAGCCTGGCGCGAACCCTGGTACAGGAGATGGGCAAAGACATCGGGGACTCCAGACTCGAGATGCAGCGCGCACTCGAAGAGGTGGAGGCCGCCTGTGCGATTCCCACGATGACCCGCGGGTATCACCACGAGGACATCGGGCCGTCACTCGACCTGAAGGTCACCTACGTCCCCAGGGGAGTCTTCTTCATGGTGCCGTCATTCAACTTCCCGGCGATGGTGCCGCTGGAGTACCTGCCCTACGCCGTGTCCGCCGGCTGCACCTACATCAACAAGCCGAGCTCACGGGTGCCGATCACCCAGATGCGGATCTTCGAACTCATCGACGAATGCGGGTTTCCCCCGGGTGTGATCAACCTGATCAACGGCGGAGCCCAGGTGGTAGACGATCTGCTCGAACATCCCGACACGGAGGGTTTCTCCTTCGTGGGGTCCACGCCGGTCGGCCGTGACCTGTACGCCAAGGCTGCCGCCCTCGGCAAGCGGGGCCAGTGCGCCACGGGCGCCAAGAACCACTTCGTGGTGATGCCCGACGCCGACCTCGATCAGACCGTCAAGGCGGCGATGTCATCCTTCTTCGGGTCCGGAGGCCAGCGCTGCCTAGCCGGTTCGGTACTCGTCCCCGTGGGCGGCATCTACGAGCCGTTGCGGGAGCGCCTCGTCGAGACGGCATCACGATGGAAGCTCGGATACGGCCTCGACGAGAGCACGGACCTTGGACCGGTCGTCACCCACGCCGCGATGCTGCGCATCAACGGGATGATCGACAGGGCCGTTGCTCAGGGTGCAGTCCCCGTGCTCGACGGGCGCAACCCCGTCGTGCCCGACTACCCGAACGGGGCCTTCGTCGGTCCGACGATCCTCGACGGGGTCACCCCGGAGATGGAGATCGCCCAGGAAGAGGTGTTCGGGCCGGTCATGGCGATCATCCCCGCAACGACCCTCGACGAAGCGATGGGGATCATCGAGCAGAACCGGTTCGGCCACTCGGCGATGATCTTCACCCAGAGTGGCATCGCGGCGAGGGCTTTCGAGGCCCGGGTGCCGGTCGGCAACATCGGCATCAACGTCGGAGTGCCCGCCACCCAATCGTGGGCGACCCTGGGCGGCCTCAAGGAGTCCGCCTACGGCGACCTCCATGGACGCGCCGAGTCCTATCTGTTCTTCACGGACCGCAAGATGGTGGCCACCCGCTGGGAGGGATGACGCTCACACCGTGCAGTGGGCGCGACGGCCCTGTGGGGAGCACGGGTGCCGACCCTCTTGGTGTAGGCGGGGTCTGCTCGTCGGGCTGGGGAGATTTGAACTCCCGACCTCTTGACCCCCAGTCAAGCGCGCTAACCAAGCTGCGCCACAGCCCGTGTGGAGGTGGAATCCTACCGGAGACGGCCCACGAGCCACGCCACGACCTGGATCGCCCTGATCAGCAGGTAGACGCCGGCGGCCATGACCACGATCTTGAATCCGAGTGGCGCCGGTTCGTTCGACTTGTCGGTCACACCGGGGGGACGCCGTGGCGTCGGTCGGAGAAGAACCGGTCCTTGTTCGAGGCATACGCCACCCGCTCTCGCACCAGCAGCTTGCCTTGCGCCGCGATCCGGTCCCGGTACTTCTGGCTTCCACCGGCCAATGCAGCAGCTGCGGCGTCGGCATGGCGGTCGGTGTCATTCAATCTCGTCTCTCCGGGCTCGCTTACGGGTGATCAAGCGTATCGGGGTGCCCAGGAACTCGTAGTCCTCCCGGAGGCGCTTCTCGAGGAACCGCGTGTATTCCGGTGCGAGGTCGCCTCCGCGGACGAAGAGGATGACCGTGGGCGGTTCGGTTCCCGCCTGGACTGCGTAGAGGATCCTCGCCCGCCGCCCTGCTCTCACCGGGGGTGGATGGGCTTCCTGCCATGCGATGATCTTTCGGTTGAGCTCGGGCGTAGGTACCCGGCGGCGACGAGCTTCGAGTACCTCATGGACGGCAGCGCCGATGCGGCCGGTGCGCGCCCCGGTTCGCGCCGAGACACGGAGGACCGGTGCCCACCAGACGAAAGCCAGCCGATCCCCCACGCCGTCGGTGGTGGCCTCCTTCTGTTCGGTGTCGGTGGCGTCCCACTTGTTGAGAAGCACCACCAAACCCGCGCCCGCCTCCATGACCGCCTCGGCGAGCCGCTGCTCCTGATGGGTGACCCCGGCAGTCCCGTCGATCACGAGGAGCGCCACGTCGCACTCGGCGAGCACCTCCTTGGCGCGTACCACCGAATAGAACTCGGTGGCGTCGTCCACCTTGGCCGCCCGTCTGATGCCGGCGGTGTCGATGATGCGGTACCGGTCGCCGTCGAGTTCGACGATGGTGTCGACCGGGTCGCGCGTGGTGCCGGGAATCGGGCTGACCACGACGCGCTCCTCACCGGCAAGCCGGTTGAGCAGGGTCGACTTGCCGACATTGGGGCGGCCGAGGATCGCCAGGGTGGGGACGGATTCGGGGGCGGGATCGGCGGACGTCTCGGGGAGGAGGGCGACGATCGAGTCGAGGAGGTCGCCGATGTTGCGGCCGTGGAGGGCGCTGATCGGGTGGGGCTCGCCGAGCCCAAGGCCCCAGAGGTGGCCGAGGTCGATGTCGATGCGCTCGGCGTCGGCCTTGTTGGCGACGAGGACGGCCGGAACTCCCGAGGTCTGCACGATGCGGGCGACTGCCAGGTCGTCGTCGCCGATCGGGGTGGTGGCGTCGGTGATGACCAACACCACGTCCGCGCCCCCCACCGCAGCCTCTGCCTGTCCCCTGATGTCGGCGGTGAGGTCGCCGCGGCGTGACTCCCACCCACCGGTGTCGACCACGAGAAACGGGATGCCGGTCCACTCGGCCCGGAACTCCCGCCGATCCCGGGTCACGCCCGGCTTCTCCTGCACCACCGCGGCACGCCGTTTCAGGAACCGATTGACCAATGTCGACTTGCCCACGTTGGGACGGCCGACGATGGCCACGACAGGGAGGCGACTCATGGCGGCAAGGATATGGGGTTCGGGGCGGTGTCCCCATTCGCCGGGATGCCGGAGGAGAGAGCGTCGCATCCCGCCCTACCATCGTCCGATGGTCGAACGGGTCCTTCTCGCCGAACCACGAGGGTTCTGCGCCGGCGTCGAGATGGCGATCAAGGCGCTCACGTGGATGGTTCGCGTCTTTCAACCCCCCGTCTACTGTTTCCACGAGATCGTCCACAACGCCACCGTCGTCGAGGTGTTCGAGCGCGCCGGGGTGGTCTTCGTCGACTCGATCACCCAGGTGCCGGTTGGCGCCCCGATCATGCTCTCCGCCCATGGATCGGCACCGGAGGTCGTGGCGGCGGCAGCGGCTCGCAGCGCGGTGATGGTCGACGCGGTGTGCCCGCTGGTCACCAAGGTCCACCACGAGGTTCGATCCAAGGTGGCAGCCGGGTTTGAGATCATCTACGTCGGCCACGATGGCCACGACGAGGCGGTGGGCACGGTGGCGGAAGCTCCCGAGTCGGTGACTCTGGTCGACCCCGAGCGGGGGATGGGGGATTTCACGCCGGCCGACCCCAGCCGGGTGGCGCTCGTCGCGCAAACGACGCTGGGGATGTTCGAGTGGGAGTCGGTGCTCGACGACGCCTCGGCCCGGTTCCCCGAGCTGTGGACGGCCCGACGCAGCGACCTCTGTTACGCCACCACCAACCGTCAGGAAGCCGTCCTCGAACTCGCCAAGGCATCCGACGTGGTCTTGGTGGTCGGGTCGGAGACCTCATCGAACACCATGGCGCTCGTCCGTGTGGCCCGGGAGCACGGTGTGGCGGCGTACCGCGTCGACGGGCCCGAGTCGATCGATCCGGCGTGGCTCGCGGGTGCGACGACGGTGGGAGTCACCGCCGGTGCCTCGGCCCCGGACAGCACGGTGCGGGCCGTGATCGACGCAGTCGCACCGCGGCTCGGCGTCGAGACGCTGTCGGTGTCGACCGAATCGGAGTACTTTCCACCCCCGCCGCAGCTCCGGGCATTGCTGTCGGCACTCCAGGCGATGGTGGAGGCTGGGGTCGGCGCTCGCCACCCCGGTCGCCCCGGCCTCCTCGACGAAGACCGCGCTTGGGGCGCCACCGAGGCGCTGGAGATGCTGGCAAGGGAGTAGCAGGCCCCACGGTGCACAAGGGAACGTTGCTGCTTGCCACCTCTACTCAGACCCTCCCCACCAGGTCCAGAACCCGTGCCACGACCTCGGCAACACTCAGCCGGCCGGTGTCGATGGTGATCGCGTCGTGTGCCGGGCGGAGGGGTGATGTCGCCCGCGCCGAGTCGGCGGCGTCCCGTCTGGCCATCTGGTCGAGGAGGGCGGCGACGCTGTTTCCTGCCGCTTCGTCGTCGGCGGAGCGTCTTCGGGCGCGCGTCTCGGGGTCGGCGGTGAGAAACACCTTGACGGGTGCCGCCGGGAAGACCACGGTCCCGATGTCCCTGCCTTCGACCACGGCCTCCCCGCCCTGCTTCGCCACCCACGATCGCTGCATCTTGACGAGCGAGGCGCGCACGGGAGCATGGGCAGACACTTCGCTGACCGCCGCGGTCACCTCGGGGCTGCGGAGATCCTGCGAAGCGTCGGTGCCGTCCAGGAGCAGGTGACCGTCCACGAAGTCGACCTCCGTGCCTGCAAGTGCCCTCACGATCCCGGAGGCGTCGTCGGGGGTGACACCGGCACGCAGGGCGACGAATGTCGCCATCCGGTAGTAGGCGCCGGTGTCGAGGTAGACGGCGCCGAGCGCGTCGGCGACAGCGCGAGCCACGGTGCTCTTGCCGACCCCGCTCGGCCCGTCTATCGCAACGACCATGTCTCCTCCAGCACCTGATCGAATCCGGGCCAGGAGACCGCGGCGGCCTCGAACCCTTCGACCGTCACGGTACCGCCGCGTGACGCAGCGATGGCCGCTGCCATGGCGATGCGGTGGTCGCGTGCGGCCGCCACCACTCCCCCAATGAGGCCGGTGCCCTCCACTGCGAATCCGGCGTTCGACGGCTCGGCCGATCCGCCGAGCGAGCGGATCATCGCCACCGTGGACGCGATCCGGTCACTTTCTTTGGTGCGCAACTCGGAGGCGTCCTCGATCATGGTGACGCCGTCGGCGAACGCGGCGAGGACGGCGACGAGCGGCAACTCGTCGAGGGTGCGCACGGTTTGGACACCGCGGATCGTGGTGGCGTGGAGGTATCCGCCCGTCACCGTGACTTCGCCGACGGGATCCCCGAGCACGTGGCCGGTCGGGGTGATGTCCACCGTGGCGCCCATTGCGGCGAGGACGTCGAGGAACCCGGTCCGGCCCGGGTTGAGGGACACCGATGGCACCCGCACCGACGAGCCCGGATTGATGGCGGCAGCCGCCCACAGGAACGCCGCGGACGAGGTGTCGCCGGGGAGCAGGGCATGGATCGGCCTGATGATCGAGGGATCGATCCGCAACACCGTCTCGGTGGTCCGGCTGCCGAGCCCGAGGTATTCGAGCCATCGCTCCGTGTGGTCGCGGAACCCATGCGGAGAGTCGATCGTGGTGGGGCCGGCCGCCTGGAGGGCGGCGAGCGCCACTGCGGTGCGGACCTGGGCACTGGCGATTGGGATCGACACCGCGGCGCCTCGCAACGGCCTGCCGTCGATGACGACGGGTGGGGTACCCGCATCGGAAACTCGGATGGAGGCGCCGAGAACGCCGAGGGGACCGGCAAGGCGGCGCATCGGGCGGGCCGTCAGTGACTCGTCTCCTACGATGACCGACCGGAAGGAACTCGGGGCGAGTGCCCCGGTCAGGAGCCGCATCGTGGTGCCCGAGTTGGCCGCATCGATCGGGTGGTCGAGGGGACGCCATCGGGCGACGCCGGGAGACTCGACGATGTCGGGGTCGATCCGCACCCCCAATTGCTCGAGGGCGCGGCGGGTGGCGGCGATGTCGGTGCCGGGGCCGGCTCCGCGTACCACCGAGCGTCCCTTCGCCATGGCTGCCAGTAGGAGTGCTCGGTGGGAGAGCGACTTGTCGCCGGGCACGGTCACGTCGGCATGGAAGGGACGGCCGGGTCCGACGAAGGAGGTCACGCCAGGATCATCCCATCCCGGCGGCGCGGTACAGGTCGCGTACCTCCTCAACCGTCAGTGGTCGCCACTCCCCTGGCCTCAACGAGCGATCTTGGATCGGCCCTATCGCCAGCCGGACCAGTCGGACCACGTCATGGCCGACTGCGGCGAGCATGCGGCGAACCTGGCGCTTGCGCCCTTCGAGCATGACCACCTCCACGAGCGTCTCGGGCCCAATGCGGTCGATCACCCGCGCCGACACCGCGTGAGCGGGGCCATCGTCGAGTTCGACCCCTTCGATGAGATTGCGCAGGGCGGCGACGCCGGGGGACCCCTTGACGCGCGCCAGGTAGGTCTTGGTGACGCCGTGGCTGGGATGGGTGATCGCCTCGGTGAGGTCCCCGTCGTTGGTGAGGATGATCAGCCCCTCGCTGTCGGCGTCGAGGCGCCCCACCGGGTACACCCGAGTGTCGGCCGGCACGAGTTCGACAACGGTTCGTTCGGCATGGGGATCTTCGACCGTGCTCACCACGCCGCGCGGCTTGTTGAGGAGGTAGTGGACGAGGCCGGGCCGCACCGGCAATGGCACACCGTCGACGAGCACGAGAGCACTGTCGGGGTCGACCTTCTGTCCGAGGTGCGCCGGGGCACCGTCGACGACGACTCGTCCGGCCTTCACCAGGTCCTCGGCACTGCGCCGCGACGCGATGCCGGAGTGGGCGATCAACTTCTGGAGTCGCTCGATGGCTCCTCCGGGCGGAAGGGCCGCTCCAGTGCCTCCACGATGTCCGCGGGAGGGACGTGGTCGGCGAGGGGCGGCAAATCGGACAGCGAGACGAGGCCGAGCTTCTCGAGGAAAAGGTCGGTGCTTCCGTAGAGGACGGCCTGGCCCGAGCCCGGTGCGATGCCGACGACGTCGACGAGGCCGCGACGCTCCAAGGTACGCAGCGCCTGCTCGGAGTCGACACCGCGAATCTCGGCGACCTGAGCCCGTGAGACCGGCTGGCGGTAGGCGACGACGGCGAGGGTCTCCAACGCCGCACGGGAGAGCGTGGTCGCGGTCGGTGAGGCGGCAAACCGATCGAGATACGGCCGGAGATCGGGGCGGGTGTACAGGCGCCACCCTCCTGCCGCTTCACGCAGGACCAGCCCGCTGGCGGTGGCGGAGAGTCGCTCTGCGAGTCGCTGCAGGGCTTCGGTCACCTCGGCAGGGGGAAGCTCCAACACCTCGGACAGTTCGGCTGCCGGCACCGGGGACTCAGCCACGAACAGGATCGACTCGACCGCGGCGATGGCGTCCATCAGGCCTCCTCCCCCACCGAGACGTCCCATTCGCTGATCACCGAGTCGAGAGTGGAGGTGGTGCGGCGCAGCGTGATCGGTCCGGCGACATCGGTCTGACGAGCCTCCACCAGACCCCAGCGCGCCAACTCCAAGACGGCGAGGAAATAGGCGATGACCTCCATCGGCCGGGCGAGGTGGCCGGTGACTCGCTCGAAGTCGGTCTCGATCTCGGCGTCGAGCCGGCGACGCAGGTCGGCGATGGCATCGGAAACAGATGGGAGGTCGAGGTCGAGGTGGTCGAGACCCGGCTCCTCGGTCACACGGGTCAGCACGCGATCGGCGATGACTGCGAGCTGCTGCGCGGTCGCCCCGATCCGCACCTCTGCCGGCGGCGGCGTGATGCCGGGATCGGTCCCGGCATCACGGGCCACGCACAACGCGGTGGACTCGAACCGATGGGCGAGAACGGCGGCGACGTCCTTGAACGTGAGGTTGGCCAGCAGCCGAGAGAGCAGGCGGTCGCGTTCCTCGGCGAGCAGCAGATCCTCGTCGAGGTCGACGTCGGAGTCTCCGGGCAGCAGCCGGCGCGCCTTGAGCTGGATGAGCGTGGAGGCGATCACCAGGAACTCCGACGTCACCTCGAGGTCGAGCGTGCGCATCAGGTCGAGATAGGAGACGTACTCGGACACCAGCCCGCCCAGGCTGAGATCGTTGACGTCGAGACGCCTCGCGGTGATCAATTGGAGGAGCAGGTCGAGCGGCCCCTCGAAGATCGGTGTGGTGACTTCGAAGCTCATGCCGGGGGCATGGTATCGGCGGGCGAGGGGTGGGAGGGAGACCGACGAGGCGTGCCTACTGCCGGCTGTCGTTGGTGCTGCGGCCGCGGGACCGGCTCCAACGGGTCACTCCCCATCTGCTGCCGACAGCACCGGCCACGCTTCAAGCGCAACCCCGTCGGGTCGCTCGCCGTGATGGTGCTCGGCAAACGCGACGATCAGGTCGGCTGAGCCCGCGTTTCTCAAGTCGGCGGCACCGAGCGGGCCATGGTCGAGGTACGCCCGCCACCTCCCTCGTACCGGCAGGTGGAGCAGCCCCAGCCCTGAGGCGAACGACCTGGCACAGACCCCGGTGCGCGAGTGCCGCTTGCCGACGTCATGGAGCAGCGCCGCGGCGAGGAGCACAGGGTCCGTAGCGGACGACTGGGCCCGCCTGCCCACCGTCACCGCATGGTCTAGATCGATCACCGGTTGCGCCCAGAACAGCTCCGCCTCGGCGGCCGTGAGCAACGAGGCGATCCACGACTGATCGGCTGGTGACGGTCGTCGGGCCCGCAGCGAGCCGAAGAACCGGCGCACCAGGTGCCGGGGGGATCCGGGGGCGCTCACACCGCCAACCTGATGATCCAGCTGATCCACGACCCGAGGAAACGCAGCGACTGAGGTATGACGAGCACGAGGACGAACAGCACGATGAACCCGTACTGGGACGCCTGCGCATAGAGGCGCCGTCCCACCGGTGGCAGGATGAGGGGAAGGAGGCGGCTGCCGTCGAGAGGAGGAATCGGGAGCATGTTGAACACGGCGAGGGCGGCATTGACGGTGAGCACGCCGCCGACCACGTGGGCCCACAGGGCGCCGCTGGTCAGGTAGACGACGCCGCCGACCTGCTCGAGCGGCCCGAGGCGACCGACGATCACGGCGATGGTCAGGTTGGTGAACGGCCCGGCGAGAGCAGTCAGGGCCATCCCCCGGATCGGGCTGCTGCGGAACCGGGACGGGTCGACCGGCACCGGCTTCGCCCAGCCGAACACGTTCTGATGGGCCAGGGCAAGCATGCCGGGGAGCAGCACAGAGCCGAACGGGTCGATGTGCCGGATCGGGTTGAGCGACAGCCGGCCCGCCTCTTTGGCGGTGGGGTCTCCGAGCCGGCGCGCAACGACGCCATGGGACACCTCGTGGAAGATCACCGACGGGAGGAGCACCACAATGAACAGAACGGCGTCGAGTACGCCGTTGTCGGAGATCATCGGTCCGACGTCAGACCTTCGCTGCCTTGCAGTCCACGCAATGCGACGACGACGGCCGGTATTCGAGCCGGGCCTCACCGATGTCCTTTCCGCAGACGACGCAGGTGCCGTAGGTGCCTTCGGCCAATCTGTCGAGAGCGACATCGACCTCGTCGAGAGACCGTTTCACCGACTCGACGATTCCGAGGACCTCGGTACGCTCGGAAGTCGCCGAAGCGGCATCGGCAAACCCCTCAGGGAAGTCGACGTCGGCGCTCAGGTCGCCGTCTTCGGACGCGCCCAGCTCGCTCAGCTGGTGCATGAGGTGGCTGCGCTCCTCGGTGAGGCGTGCCTTGATGGATTCGTGGGCGACCATGAGTGCCTCTCAGCTACGGGGATGTGTCGTCGCGTACACCTCAAGAAGGTGCCGGGGCGACACACGGGTATAGACCTGGGTAGTGGAAATCGTAGCGTGACCGAGCATCTCCTGAACGGTTCTGAGGTCCGCTCCCCCTTCGACCATGTGCGTCGCGGTGCTGTGGCGCAGGACGTGCGGGGAGACGGTGTCCACCCTGATCCCCGCCTTTACTGCACTCGCCCGCACGATGTTCCACACCGCTTGACGGCTGAGGCGCCGGCCACGGAGGCTGAGGAACATGGCGTTGCCCGACCGTCCCGACCGCAACGCCGCTCGATCGGGGAACCAGGAACGCAACGCCTCCCGAGCCGCCGAGCCGACCGGTACGATCCGTTGCTTGTTGCCCTTTCCGGTGAGGATCGCCGTCGCCTCATCGAGATCGAGGTCGAGTTCGTCGAGGGTCACTGCCTCGGCCACGCGTGCGCCGGTGGCGTACATGAACTCGAGAAGCGCCCGGTCGCGCCGACCGGCCACGGTGGCCGGGTCGGGCGCGTCGAGGAGCTTGGCCACTTCTTCGATCGTGAGCGCCTTGGGGAGGGGGCGGGGTCTGCGCGGCGACTCGAGAAGGATGGTGGGATCGGTCCGAGCCAGTCCTTCGGAGACGAGAAACCTGTGGAACCCGCGCACCGCGGCCACCCGGCGGCCGATGGTCGTCGGTGCATAACCCTGTTTCCGCAACGAGGACACGTAGCCGGACGCCAGTTCGGGTGTCGGGGGCCGGCCGGCAAGAAACGCCGCGTAGCTCGAGAGATCCCTGCGGTAGGCGGCGATCGTGTTCGCGGCCAGGCCACGCTCGGCAACGAGGGAGGCGAGGAACTCGGGGATCTGGAGCGCGAGCCCGGCGGCGCCCGCCGCGGCGGTCATGCCGGGTCCGCGACCGACTTCTCCAGCGCATCGAGCGCGGCATCTCGATGACGATCGGTGGCGGCAGCCATGAATCCGGCGAACAGCGGATGCGGGTCGTCGGGGCGTGACTTGAACTCGGGATGGAACTGCGACCCGACGAAGTAGGGGTGGTCGGGCAGCTCGATGATCTCGACCAGCTGATCGTCGGGCGAAAGCCCCGCCATGAGCATCCCCGCATCTTCGAGGTCTTTGCGATACCGGTTGTTCACCTCATAGCGGTGGCGGTGCCGCTCGTAGATCAACTCCTCCCCGTACACCCTTCGGGAGTGCGACCCTTCGGCCAGGCGCGCCGCGTAGAGGCCGAGCCGCATGGTCCCGCCCATGTCCTCCACGGCCTGCTGAGTCTCCATGAGGTCGATGACGGGATGCGAGGTGAGTGGGTCGAACTCGCTGGAGTTGGCGTCGGCGAGGCCCAGCTGGGAGCGGGCGAACTCGATGACGGCGCATTGAAGTCCGAGACAGAGCCCGAGGAAGGGGATCCGATGCTCCCTGGCGTAGCGGACCGCGGCGATCTTGCCTTCGATGCCCCTTACGCCGAAGCCTCCCGGAACGACGACGCCGTCCACGCCGTCGAGGTGGGTGTCGGCGAGCATGCCCTCCATGTCGTCGCTGGCGATCCACCTCAGGTCGAGCTGCACCCCGGCGGCGAGGGCACCGTGCTTGAGGGCTTCGACGACCGACAGATAGGCGTCGGGGAGATCGATGTACTTGCCGACCAGGGCGATCGTGACCGGTTCGGCAGGTCGGGACATGCGCTCCACCATCTCCTGCCAACCGGTGAGGTCGGGCTCTGGCGTCACGAGGCGGAGCTTGGTGCACACCACCTCGTCGAGGCCGCCTGCATGGAGGGTGAGCGGAACCGAGTAGATGTTCGCGGCGTCGGGGGCATTGATGACCGCGCTGGCCGGGACGTCGCAGAAGAGGCTGATCTTGCGGCGTTCCGCCTCGTCCACCGGACGGTCGGAGCGGACGACGATGGCGTCGGGTTGGATCCCCCGGCTGCGCAATTCGGCAACGCTGTGCTGGGTGGGCTTGGTCTTCATCTCCCCGGATGGACCGAGGTAGGGGGTGAGCGTGACGTGGATGAAGACGGCATTCTCATGTCCCACGTCGTTGCGCAACTGCCGGATCGCTTCGAGGAACGGGAGGATTTCGATGTCTCCGACGGTGCCCCCGATCTCGGTGACGACCACGTCCACCTCGGTCCGCTCGCCGAGGCGGCGAATGCGACTCTTGATCTCGTTGGTGATGTGCGGGATGACCTGGACGGTGTCGCCCAAGTAGTCGCCGCGGCGCTCTTTCTGGATCACCGTCTGGTAGACGGAGCCGGTGGTGACGTTGGAGTCGCGCAGGAGGTTGCGGCCCGTGAAGCGCTCGTAGTGGCCGAGGTCGAGGTCGGTCTCACCGCCGTCATCGGTGACGAACACCTCGCCGTGTTGGAACGGGTTCATCGTGCCGGGGTCGACGTTGATGTACGGGTCGAGCTTCTGGTTGACCACGCGGAGACCGCGAGCGCGCAACAGCCGCCCCAGGGAGGCGGCTGTGATGCCCTTCCCGAGGCTGCTGACGACCCCACCAGTCACGAAGACGTACTTGGTCATGTCCCTCGGGATAAGGACAGTAGCAGCGGGGTGCCGATCACGAGGGTTTCCTCGATCCGGCGAGAGCGAGCAGCTCCGACGCGTGTCCCTTGCCCTGGACGCTGTCCTCGATGCCGCTCAGCATGCGGGACAACTCGGTCAGCCGCTCGTCACCCTCGACCCTTCGGACCTGGGCGGAGTCGTCGGCGCGTTCCACGACGAAGTGGGTGTCGGCGAAAGCGGCGATCTGCGGGAGGTGGGTGACCACGAGGACCTGCCGATCGACGGCGAGTCGCGCCAGCATCTCCCCCATCGCCAACGCCGTTGAACCGCCGACGCCCGCATCGATCTCGTCGAAGGCGACGACGTCGGCGTCGGCGACACCGGCGGCGACCCGAACCGCGAGCACGAGTCGGCTGAGCTCCCCGCCCGATGCCACCCGAGAGACGGGTCCCGGGGTGAGGCCGGTCGTCGATGCGAACGACAGGGTGACCCGGTCGGCTCCGTGGGGGCCGGGGGCCGCCTGGGTGATCTCGATGGTGAGCACCGGGTCGTGGAACCCGAGCTCGGTCAGGAGCGCCAGGGCGTCGGCGGCGAGGGACTTCCCGGCTCGGCGCCGCGCCTCGGCGAGGTGTTCGCCGGCGGCAGCGGCGGTTGCCTCGGCGGTGGCGATGTCGGCGGCCATGGTTTCGGCACGAGCCGAAAGGGTCTCCAGCCGTTCCGCCCGTGCCGCCGCTTCGGTCCCGTAGAGGATCACCTCGTCGACGTTCGAGCCGTACTTGCGCTTGAGGTCTGACAGAACGGCGATCCGGTCCTCCATGGTCCGCAATGCGGCCGGGTCGTGGTCGATGCCGTCTGCAGCAGCGCGCAGGTCGGTAGCCACCTCCTCCGTCTCTGTGATCGTCGTCTCGAGACGAGTGACGTACGTTTCGAGAGACGGATCGAGGTCACGAGCCGCACGGATGCGGCCGAGCGCCGTGCGCAATTGGTCACCGGCACCATCCTCCTCGTCCATGACCGAGGTGGCGGCCACGATCGCCTCGATGATCTCGGCGGCATGGCGGACCCGTCCCAGCGCCGCCTTGAGTTCGACGTCCTCACCGGGTTGAAGTCGGGCGCCGGCGATCTCCCGCGCCTCGTGACGGGCGAGATCGAGGTCCCGGGCGAGTGCCCTGGCGTCTCCGCCGAGCTGGTCGCGGTCGGCTCGCAACGCCACGAGGTGTTGCCAGGCGGACGAGTAGGCCGTCGTGGCCTCCTGCCCGGAGGCGTCGAGGAGGCCGTCGACCAGACGCCGGAGTGATGCCTCCTTGCCCAGAGAGAGGTGTTCGTGTTGCTCGACGATCTCGACCATCGCCTCGAGGCGCTCCGAGAGCGTCTTGAGCGGAACCATGGCGCCGTCCACGTAGGCGCGGGACTTGCCTGCGGCCACCCGCCTGGCGACCACGACTTCGTCATCGCCGAGGGTGAATCGCCCCTCCACCCTGGCCTCGTCGTCGCGGGGGCCGACCCGGTCTGTCCTGGCCGGATCACCGCGAAGGAGCCTGAGCGCCCCGAGGAGCAGAGTCTTGCCCGCTCCGGTCTCCCCGGTGATCGCCACGAGACCGGTGCCCGGTTCGATCCGAGAGGCGGCGATGATTCCCAGGTTCTCGACGTAGAGTTCCTCAAGCATCGGGGAGCCGGAACTTCTCTTTGACGGTGTGGGCGAAGATCCGTGGCTCGAACCTGACGAACCGGGCGGGGATCGCTCCCCGTGCCACCCGGATGGACTGGCCCGGGTCGAGTTCGTCGTAGGTCTGACCGTCGACGTTGACGCGGGCGCGTCGATCCGAGGTGACGAGCACGTCGAGCACGACCTCGGGTGAGAACACGATGGTTCGCCCGAACGTGGTGTGAGGGGCCACCGGGGTCAGCAGGAGCGCCTCGATGTCGGGATCCACGAGAGGACCGCCGGCCGAGAAGGTGTAGGCGGTCGAACCGGTCGGCGTGGCGACGATCACCGCGTCGGCGCGGTACCCGACGAGGTGCTCTCCGCCGATCGACACCGCCACCGCCACCACCTGACGGCTGATCGCCTTTTCGACGACGACGTCGTTGAGGCCGTCGACGATGGTGCCGTCCGGCAACGTGACCTCGAGCGTCATGCGGTCCGACACGACGTAACGCGAAGCTACGAGTGCGTCGAGCGCCGCCCCGATGCGTGCCGGTTCGACCTCGGCGAGGAAGCCGAGGGTCCCGGCGTTGATGCCCAGCACGGGCAGGCCGGCGGCGCGTGCCACTCGGGCCGCCTCGAGGACGGTCCCGTCACCACCGACGGCGACCACCACGTCGCCGGAGACGGGCGTACCCGGTTCGCGGGGCTTGAGGCCGTTGACGCGTGCTGCGTCGGCCGGGGAGCCCGACACGATGATCCCCCGAGTGGCGGCCTCCTCGACCAGTCTCACGGCCGTCTGGGCCGCGGAAGGCCGCGAGGGGTGGAGCACGAGGGCGAGGTTCACGAGACGGCCTCGCCGGCGGCGCGAGCGGAATCGATCCCGTCGGCTCCGAGCCGCCCGTGCACCAGGAACTCCCGGTTCCCTTTGGCACCGGTGATGGGGCTCGCCATCGCCGCGAGGACGCCGATGCCGGCGTCGCGCAGAGCCGTCGTCACGGCTTGCACCGCATCCCGGTGGGCGTTCGGGTCGCGGACGATGCCACCAGAACCCACCCGGTCCTTGCCCACTTCGAACTGCGGCTTCACCAGGACAACGTAGTCCGTGCCGGTTCTCCCGGCGGCAGCCAGAGCAGGAGCAAGGAGGGAGGCCGTGATGAACGAGACGTCCATCACGACGACGTCGAAGGGCGCCCCGAGCCGTGTCGGATCGGCGGTCCGGAAGTTGGTGCGATCGACGACCACCACCCGGTGATCCGTCTGCAGTCGCCACACGAGTTGGCCGTAGCCGACGTCGACGGCGACCACCCGCGCCGCATCCCGGCGCAGCAGCACGTCGGTGAAGCCGCCGGTCGATGCCCCCACGTCGAGCGCAATGGAGCCGGCGACGTCGAGATCGAATCGATCCAAGGCCGCGTCGAGTTTGGCGCCGGCGCGGCTGGCCCAGCCCGGGCCGTCGGCCGCGAACTCGATCGGTTCGTCGGGTGCCACCATCGTGGCGGGCTTGGCAGTAGGCCGTCCGGCAACGACGACCCGTCCGTCCACGATCGCGTCGTGGGCGGCACTGCGAGTGTCGGCGAGACCGCGCCGCACCAACTCGGCGTCAAGGCGTCGGCGCAGGGCCTGTCCCTTCGCCGTCGGGTTCGAGGGCGGCCGCCAGCGTTTCGGCGACCGCGTCGGCCAGTCCGGGGGCGTCGGCGGGGTCGGCCGACTCGAGTTCAGAGATCAGGGCATCGACGGGCGTATCATCCATGAGGGGCATTATCCCCGCACCGGCCGACAGGAAGTGCGCATTGCTGCCCGTTCGAGACGTCAATCCCACGCGCATCCGGCCTCTCATGACGTGGGCGATCATCGCCGCCAACGCCGCCGTCTTCTTCCTGACGCCACAGACCCCCCCGCAATCGGACGAATTCGCCTACGGGCACGCCGCCATCGCCTGTGAGATCACCACCGGTGAACCGGTGACGGCCCTCGAAGCCAACGCGGGGGTGTGCATCGACGGCAACGCTGCAAGCGCCGCATATCCCGACAAGCAGATCTGGCTGTCGGTGCTCGTGTCGATGTTCCTGCACGCCGGTCTCGCCCACATCCTGTTCAACATGTGGAGCTTGTGGATCTTCGGAAACAACGTCGAGGAGGCGTTCGGATCGGTCCTGTACCTCGTCTTCTATGTGGCGGCCGGGGTGGCGGCGACTGCGGGATTCGTCCTGATGAATCCAGGACTCACCGTCCCGCTCGTGGGTGCCTCGGGGGCGATCGCCGGTGTGATGGGGGCCTACCTGGTGCTGTTTCCCCGGCATCAGGTGATGACCTTCTTGTTTTTCCGGGTGGTGGCGATGCCTGCGGTCGGCTTCCTCGGGTTCTGGTTCCTGAGCCAGTTCCTGTTGTTCGGGTCGGAATCGGGTGTCGCGTGGGAGGCGCACGTCGGTGGTTTCGTCTTTGGGGCAGTCGTCGCCCTGATCTTCCGCAGGACCCTCCTCTCGCGGACGATGGACGGGGCACCGGGCCGCACCTGAGATGGCGCTCAGAGGGTGCCTCTCAGTCCCGAAGGATCAACGAGGCAAGTCCGGCCACAGAGTCGAGCACGTGGTTCGGCTGCGGATCGGCGGCTGATGCGTCGCGTGTCACCCCGGTCATGACGAGCACCGTCGTCCACCCCCCCGTCCCTCCGAAGGCGAGATCGGTTTCGGCCCGATCTCCGACCACCCACGTCGGCCCCGAGCCGAGCAGTGCCTCGACACAGCGGCGCATGGGGTCGTGGGGCTTGCCGGCGTACTCGGGTGCCCGACCCCCGGCGCGCTCGACGGCGGCAATGATCGAGCCGGCACCGGGGTCGGGCACTCCCCTCGTGGGAAATGTGGCATCGGGGTTCGTCCCGATGAATCGTGCCCCGAGGAGCACCGCATGACTCGCCCTCTGCAGCCGTTCGTATGAGATCCCCCGGTCGAGGCCGACCACGACGGCCCGAGCCGCCGCCGGATCGTCCGTCAGTGCCAGACCTGCCGCGCTGATGGTGTCGGCGAGACCACGTTCCCCGATCGCGAGGACGGGCCGGTCGTGGTCGGTGAGCATCGATGCCGCTGCCATCGCCGAGGTCACGACCGCTGCTGGATCCACTGGTATCCCGACGATCTGTTCGACACGCTCGGCTACGACGGTGGCGGTCTTCGTCGAATTGTTGGTGGCGAACACGAGTCGGAGTCCGGCGCCCATCAAGACCTCGAGAGCCCGGCGCGCACCGGGTACCGCCTCGTCGTCGACATAGAGGCAGCCGTCGAGGTCGAGGATGACGTTGCCCGGACCCGGGGTCCCGGCTAATACTCGGTGAGCCATGCTCTCCCCGTTCCGCGCGTACTTCCCGGCCGGTCCCGGTCCTCTCACCGCCATCGATGCGGCGCAATCCGCTCGGGGGATCCGAGAGGACGCTCGACGGTACCAGTCGGAGATGTTCCTGGACCGGGCGGTGGCCGAGGGACGAGCCGCCGGATCTTCCGTTCCGTCGGTCTACCGATACACGATCACCGAGGGTGGAGCGGAAGTCCTGAGCGGACTGGTGGGCGCCACGTCGGCTGCCGACCTGCTGCCCCATGAGGAGACCGTCGCCACCGCTCCTCACTCACCGTCGCCATCAGTGGAGATTCGGCCCGTCGTCGCCATCACCGAGGAGCCGCTGCCATCGTGGCGAGCCACCGGTGTCTCGAGCATCGTGATCGACGGCGCCGGTCGCGAGCACGCCGCCGGCGCGGTCGCCCTGGAGGGCTCCCTGCCTCGGGGGCCCTACGTGCTGGCCGACGGCCATCACCGCCGTCGCGCCGCACTCGCCACCTGGGGAGACCGGTGCCGGATACTCACCCTGGTGATCGGGTCGAACGGTGCCGGGCTGGAGACGGGCAGCTTCCATCGGAGATTCGCGTCGGCAGGTCCGCTGCCGGCAGCCGCGGGCACCCGCTTCGACATCGAACCGATGGCGACTCCCGCCTCCGTTGCAGGGTCGATCGTGTGGGTGGACGGATCGTCGGGGAGGGCGTTTCGCCTGACTCCCCGCCCTGAGGCACTCGCCACGATGCCCGTCGCACACCGCGCCGCCCCGGCGGCGGTCGCCTCGGCGCTGCTCTACCCCCTGGTCGGGGTGACCGACGAGGACGCCGTGTGGGCCGGCACACAGGAGATCGCCCTCGCCGACCTCGTGGCTGGTGAACGGGTGCTGCTGTTGCCACCGATCGACGTCTCCGCCGTGATCGGTGCCGCCCGCGCCGGCGAGCCGCTTCCTCCCAAGTCGAGCCGATTTCGTCCCAAGCCGGTTCGGGGTCTGGTGATGCGGGCGGCGCCCTGAAAGCATGCAGGCATGGGATCGCCGTGGGACCAGCGATCCATTCACCCATCCTTCCAGGACCGACTCTCCGCCCCAAAGTGGTCGACCGTGGCGCCGATGAAGCGGGTGGTGAGCTCGAGTGACTCTTCGCTCACACGCTCATCGTGACCGTGAAACATCCTGAGGAAGTCGCCGAACCCGATCCGGTCGTCGAACAGGCCCACTCCGTACGAGATGGTGCCCTTCGGGCGGAAGAATCGAGCGTCGGTGCCGACCGGGATCATTGCCGGGATGAGGTGTGCAGCGGGCGCGATGTCGGCCCGCGCTCGGTCGAGGGCGCTCCAGAGAGGGCCAACGGGATGGGATCCCGATGCCGGGGTGTTCTCCATCTCCTCCACGGCGATGTCGTCGAAGGCAGGTCCGATGGCCTTGCGGAAGTGGTCATCGACATCGCCCCGGTCCTGGCCGGGGAGGGTGCGCACGTCGATCTCGGCGACTGCGGCGTCGGGCACGACGTTTGCCTTGACGCCGGCCCGCAGCGTGTTGGCGCTGATCGTGAGATGGGTGCAGGCATGGACCCACCGGGCGAGGCCGATGTCATCGGTGGCGAGTCGTTCGATCGCCTCGTCGACGCGATCGAGGTCGACGAGATCTCGGGCCAGGTCGGCTGCGGGCGCCCAACCCTCGACGAAGCGGCGCCACTCCGGCGTGATCACCGCAGCCGTCGGATGCTCGGCGAGGCCGGTGACGGCCTCGGCGAGCGACACCAGGGCGTTGCTGGTCGCGTATGGCTGGCTGCCGTGGGCAGGCTCTCCGAGGGTGCGAAACCGCCGCCAATGGGGGCCCTTCTCGGCGACGGTGACCGGCAGGCCGGCCCCGGCCGCTCCCCACAGCATGGGCGTGCCGATCTCCGTGAGCTGATAGTCGCACGCCACCACGTCCCACTCGTTGTCCACGAGCCATCTCGCTCCGTACCGCCCGCCTGCCTCTTCATCGGCGACGGCAAGGAACACCAGGTCGCCGGCCAGCCGCGGGGCGTCGCCGGTGAGATGGCGTCGGAACACCGCGGCCATCGCCGCGGTCTGGTTCAGCATGTCGACGGCGCCACGCCCCCAGATGAAGCCGTCGGAGCGCTCACCTGCGAACGGGTCGACCGACCATCCCTCCGGGTTC